>CAYOEQ010000346.1:0-2491 GCA_964402775.1 uncultured Enterobacteriaceae bacterium | reverse complement strand
GTACCTGGCTACGAACCAGGTGGTCGGAGGTTCGAATCCTTCCGGGCGCGCCATGCATCTGTGGGTCCTTACCGGGCGCATAGGTAACAGTTTCGGAGCGATTCACTGGCGACCTTGGCCCGCAGATCCCGTTCCTGAAAACGTTCCGTGACGGCCGTGTCTTTCATTACCTTGTCCATGAACCGCTGCCACAGACTGTCGAAGGCATTGCAACGTCCCAGGGCATCGTTGTAGGGCTTGCCCTGGCGGGTCGCGAACAATGGCGCGTCCCCGATGCCGCGCGGCGGGATTTTCAGGATCTCGTCGACTAAGGCCCGCATCTCACCTTGCGGATCCCATTTGATGATCAGGCGCCGGCCGGTACTCTGCTTCGTCTTGTGGAGCAGGAGATGGATGCCGTCCTCTTCCAGGTTGGAACAGCAAAGGCGCAGGATGTCGCCGCAGCGAAGCCCGGCTGAGCATCAGCCAGGAACTGGGACATGAGAGAGAACAAATTACTGCAGTATATTGTGGGAAGTAACCAGGATAATTTATGGGTGCAGGCTTGCTTATTAATCGATATGGAGTTATCGTTTAATTATTAGAACAAATTGCTGCCTTAATGAAAGGATCCTTACATAACATACAAATACTAAGTATTGTATGAAACGCAAAGCAGGGGAATATTTAACACGATCAGTAGCTGGCGAGGGGTACCAGGCCTATCTCCCTGCTCCTCTGCCGCCGGACCCGCCACTGGCTCTGGATACCAAGTTGCTACAGCACATGGACGAGGCCAATCGAGCACTGGGCCAACTGGACGGCATTAGCCAGGTCTGGCCAAATTCCAGCCATTTCCTCAATCAACTCTTGTATCAGTACGTTCGAAAGGAAGCCGTTCTGTCTTCACAAATTGAAGGTACCCAGTCCTCGCTTTCTGATCTGCTGCTTTACGAACTCGAAGAAAAGCCTGGGGTGGCCCTGGACGATGTTCAGGAGGTATCGAGCTATGTCCACGCACTCACCCACGGGCTGACCCGATTGCGCGAAGGATTTCCCTTGAGTTTGCGCTTGCTTCGGGAGATCCACGGTATCCTGCTGGCCCAGGGACGAGGGGCTGACAAGACACCTGGGGAGTTTCGACGTTCCCAGAACTGGCTCGGCGGCACCCGTCCCGGCAATGCCGTATTCGTACCACCGCCGCCAGACCGCTTGATGGATTGCCTCGACCCGTTTGAGCATTTCCTGCATGACGAGCCGGAGCCCATGCCGTCACTGATTAAGGTGGCACTTTCCCATGTGCAGTTCGAGACCATCCACCCGTTCCTGGACGGCAACGGCCGGCTGGGCCGCATGCTGATCACCTTGCTGCTTTGTCACGACAAGGTGCTCAGCGAGCCGTTGTTGTACCTCAGCCTGTTTTTCAAGGTCCACCGACAGGAATATTATGACCGTTTGCAGCAGGTGCGTCTCGGTGGGGACTGGGAAGGCTGGCTGCGGTTCTTTTTGGCCGGCATCAAACTAACCGCGACGGAGGCCACCGATACTGCACAAAAGATTCTAGTCTTGTTTGGTCGGGATCGGCAGAGAATTCAGGAACTAGGTAAAATTTCAGGCACCGCGCTGCGCGTGCATGGTTTGCTCCAGCAACGTCCGATCCTCTCAATTGCGGTAGCCTGCAAGACCCTGCACCTGACCCACCCCGCAGTGAACAAGAGTCTACGCAGACTGGAAGATATGAAAATCGTCAGGGAAATCACGGGCCGGAAACGGAATCGCCTATATTCGTACGAGGCCTACATGAATATTCTGAATGATGGGCTGGAGCCGCCCGCAGGTTAGCAGTATGCCTCTAAACGAAGCAGACACTTGTCGTGTCTACGTGACTACAAAACTTCGAGAAGCGAAATGGGAGACGTTACTGCATTCACTCACCGAGCAGTACATTTACAGATGGTCGTGTTGAGTTTCATGGGAATCAGGTAAAACGAGGTGAGCAGAAGCGAGCGGACTATCTGCTGCGTTACACACGAGACTTTCCGATAGCTGTTGTCGAAGCTAAGTCAGAAGGCGATCTGGTAGGCAAAGGCATGCAGCAAGCCAAAGGTCTATTCCGGGCGCATAGGTAACAGATTATTCCGGGAGCATAGGTAACAGCTTCGGAGCAAAGGGATTTTTCCACAGGCTCCACCTTGTTCAGCTCCCGGTCAAGGAAGCCCGGATCATCCTCCAGGAAGCCGACGCGCCAGGCTAGTCAGCGACTTGGCGACTTCTCTGACTCCGCGAACTAGCCGGCAATACTGGCGCTGAAACCGCCTCCCCAGCGATGCAGACGGCGCACGGTGACGATGTGTCGGACAAACGGATCGCGAGCGGTACGGGTCGGAATCATGATGCGCTGATCCGCAGGGCCGCTTCTCAGGAGATTCCGTTTATGGAGTATAATTCTCCGCCCACCCATCGATATTACTCTTCATGAAACTGGTCTCTGCGATCATCAAACCATTCAAGC
>CAYOEQ010000345.1:1242-2492 GCA_964402775.1 uncultured Enterobacteriaceae bacterium | reverse complement strand
GGGGCAGGACGTTCCGCCACTCGCACCTCTATCGTCTGCGTTTCCCAGCCGCGCAGGATTTCTGCGTTAATCACGGTGCCCGGTTGAATCCGGGAGATCATGTTGATCGTATGTTGCGGACTGGGCAGGGGCATGCCGTTGATACCGGTCATAATATCGCCGGGCACGATTCCGGCCCGGTCGGCGGGACTGCCCCTGAGAACGGCCACGATCAGTATCCCGCCCCGTTCCAGGTCCAGCACGTCAATGATATCCTGTGGCATTATCTGCGCTTCGATGCCGATCCAGCCGCGGATCACGTGGCCGTATTCGATGATCTGCTTCATGACGTCCAGGGCCAGGTCGACGGGTATGGCCAGGCCTATGCCTTGGGAACCGCCGCTGCTGGAAATGATCGCGGTATTTATCCCGATCAGGTTTCCCTGCGCCGAGACCAGCGCGCCGCCGGAATTGCCGGGGTTGATATCGGCGTCGGTCTGGATAAAGTTTTCGAACGTCGTAATCCCCACCCGGTTTCGTCCCGTGGCGCTGACGATGCCCTGGGTAACCGTCTGCCCGAAATCATAGGGATTCCCTATGGCCAGGACGACGTCGCCCACTCTTACACGGCCCGGATCGCCGTAGGGGGCGACGTGGAGGTTCTCCAGGTCCGTCTTGAGGACCGCAAGATCGGTATCCGTGTCCACGCCTACGACCTGCGCGAGGGACTGGCGACCGTCATACAGGGTGATGCGGATTTCATCGGCATTATTGATGACGTGGGCGTTGGTTAGCAGATAGCCCCGGCCGTCCATGATCACGCCGGAGCCAAGGTTGTTGTTGCGCCGCTCGGCCGGCATGCGGGGGCCGAAAAAACGGCGGAACAACGGGTCCTGGAACAGGGGATGGACGGCGCGCCGCTTGATGTGAGTGGCGTACACGTTGACCACCGCCGGGGCCACCCCGGCTACCGCCTCGCTGTAGGAGACGATGCCCTCCCGGCCGCGCCCGGCGTCACTGCCGTCCCGGGCCGGATACAGGCCGGGGAACAGGTACAGCAGTACGAACGCGGCAGCAAGGCCGGCAACGACGGATTGAACTAAAAATTTAGCTGGGATATTCACGGATTACACAGATTATCACAGATTATATGCAAGATTTATCTGTGTTAATCTGCGTCATCTGCGGATAATATTCAAACCCGAAATGCAACAGGAAGACTTTACTGTATTGGTGCCGGAACAACATGCCGGCAAACGGCTGGACCAGGT
>CAYOEQ010000345.1:0-1142 GCA_964402775.1 uncultured Enterobacteriaceae bacterium | reverse complement strand
CAGGACATCCCCATCGACGTCGTCTTCGAGGATGAGGCCATCCTGGCAGTCAACAAGGCGCCGGGCATCGTCGTGCATCCCGGCGCCGGCAACCCGGATCGCACCCTGGTCAACGCCCTGCTGTACTACGCGCCGCAACTGGCGAAAGTCCCGAGGGCAGGCATAGTGCAACGGCTGGACAAGGACACCTCGGGCATCATGGTGGTCGCGAAGACGCCGGAAGCCCATACCAGGCTGGTCAGGGACCTGCAGGACAGGAACATCACCCGGGAATACCGGGCCATCGTCCGGGGTACGCTGATCAGCGGGGGAACCGTAAGCGCCCCGATAGGCAGGCACCCCACCCTGCGCACGCGCATGGCCGTGACCGGTAAGGGGAAACCCGCGACGACCCATTACCGGGTGGTCCGGAAATATCCCGCCTGCACGGACACCCGGGTGCGGCTCGAGACCGGGCGCACCCACCAGATACGCGTCCACATGGCGCACCTGGGCCATCCCGTCATCGGCGACCCGGTCTACGGGGGTAGAAAGCGCTATGCAAAAAACGTATCCGCCACGCTCAGGGATGCGCTGGCCGCGTTTCCCCGGCAGGCGCTGCACGCGGCAAGGCTTGAATTGCAGCACCCAGGGACCGGGGAATCCCTGGAACTGGAAGCGCCCCTTGCCGCGGACATGGCGGGACTCCTGGACCGGCTATCCGATGACTGAAGCGGTTGTCTCATGACTGACTGGGTCCCAGCCGACTGGCCGGCGCCGGCGCATGTCCATGCCGGGACCACAACCCGGTTGAACGGCGCCAGCCGCGACCCGTTCGACAGTTTCAACCTTGCCGGGCACGTGGGCGACCGGCCCGAGGCCGTGGCCGGGAACCGCCGGCAACTGCGGGCGCGCCTGGACCTGCCTGCGGAGCCTGCCTGGTTGCAGCAACAGCATGGCAACACGGTAATCCGGGCAACGCGGGAACGGCATGCGGCCGCGGACGGGGCCTGCACCGACGCGGCCGGGGAAGTGTGCGCAGTGCTTACCGCCGACTGCGTCCCGTTGCTGCTCTGCGACCGCGCGGGCACCGAGATCGCGGCGCTGCACATCGGCTGGCGCGGCCTGTGCAGCAGGGTAATCAAGTCCGGCGTGTCCATGTT
>CAYOEQ010000344.1:0-2519 GCA_964402775.1 uncultured Enterobacteriaceae bacterium | reverse complement strand
TGGGATCGCCGGTGCCGAACAGGGTGATCGACTGGAACGTGACGATCATGCCGATAACCGTACCCAGCAGGCCGAGCAACGGCGCAACCACGGAGATCACCTTGATGAGCGTATTCAACCTGCTCAGCTTGGGCACTTCCCGTAATACCGCTTCTCCCATCTTCAACTCCAGGGATTCCACGTCGATGTTCCTGTTCTCATGGTATGCAAGCAATACCCGACCCAGGGGGTTGCTCCCGGAAGGACTGGCAAGGTTACGCATCTGGCTGTTTACCGACGCGCCGACGTACATCATGTACAGGATCCTGAGCAGCGCAACGGTAATGCCGAAGATGCCCAGGCCGATGATGATCCAGCCTACGGTGCCGCCCTGTGTGGTGGATCGTTCATACCAGCTCGGCACGTCAACCAGCTGGCTCAACAACTGGCCCTTGGTCGGGTCCAGGCCGACCGGTATGAAACCGTCCTCGGCCTCGGACAGATCCTCGGCCCCGCTGACAAAGCGGTCTTCCGGCTGGCGCAGCAGTTCGGAAATCGTCTGCGTTTCCTGGTCGTATTTCAGGTATTTGCCGTCGGCAACCAGGTTGAATACGCCTATCCTGATGATGTCTTTTTCCACTTCCGACCCATCGGGAAGAACGACGCCGGCATTGAACCGCTTGACCTTGCCGGTCTCGGTCATTTCCCGCTGGATTTCAAACCAGAGTTCCTCGATTTCTTCCAGGGACGCCAGTTCGCTTCCCGAACCCATTTTCTCCGCCAGTTCGGTCATGAAATCACCGCGGTGGGGATATTCGATGTTGGTCAACGACGCGTCAAACGTTGCCCGGGAATCGCCGGCCGCAGTCTGCAGTACGCCGAACAGTTCCTTCAGCGAGCCCAGGGCTTCCTGCAGGTCCTGCTTCAATATGTCTATGTCGTCCTGGTTGGCTTCAAACTCCTTCTCGAGGCGCTCACTGACCGCTTCCAGCGCGGCCCTTTCGTTATTGGCCTTCTGCAGCAATGCGCCCTGGTTCGCCTTGTTGCGATCGAATTCCTCTTCCCTGGCCTGGTTCTCCCCGGATTCATCGATTCTGCCCTGCTGCACCTGATCCAGGAGCGCATCGAGCGACGCGGCTTCATTGGCGGTAACTGCCGGAGACTGTAAACCGGCGGTCAGGACTATGGCGATTAGATATCGGTAAATTTTCATGGCCATGTCTCCTCCGTTATTGCGCCGCGCTGACCGGCAGAATGAAAATGTCGGGCGGAAGCTGCTTCCTGGCGATTTTCAACCCCTGGCGGATATAGTTGCGATACTCGGCAGATTCCAGGGGCACCCATTGCCGCATATCCTGGTCCCAGACACCGTTTTCCTTGCCGTCGTCGGTCTGGTAAACCAGCACCAGGCGGCCGAAACGCAGGACATTCACAGGCCGTTCCTGGCCGTTGATTTCCAGCACTTCGCTGTACTCGTCCAGGTCACCGCCGTAACTGGTCTCGATGCGATAGGCCTCCAGCACCAGGCGCAGCTTTTCCGCGGCGCTGATGCCGGCGTCACCGATATAATTTTTCAGGTCCTCCACCCGCTTGCGGCGTTCCTCAAGGTGAAACGGCCGGTCGAGCTCGACGAACTGTTCCAGGGCATTGGCCATCCGGAGCATGAGCGGGAAAATCTGGCGTTCCACCACCGCTATTTCATCTATGGATTCGGCAATGGTCCGTTTTTCCCGGTTCTGGTCGTCAACCTGTTTCTGCAACAGTGCGTTGTAAACCTTGAGACCATCGATGACTTTCAATTCCCGCCGATACCTGGAGGCGAGCTTCTCCGTATCATCCGCTGTCGCATCGATACGTTTCTGAGACTCCGCCGCATCCTGGTTACGGGCGACCCCCTCATCTACAACCTGGTCGATCTGATCCTGGCCGAATGCGGCCGAACAGAATACGACAATTAGACTGGACATTAATAACTTTCCTGAAGTTACTAATATTTTTATTGTATCCATAAGGAAATAACCTCCCCGCGGTGATAGTCTAGAGCACTCTAAAATCCTTGCATATTAACTGCTTAATCCACTTCTCAAGGTGACTGGCCGTTCGTTAATCCAATTAGCGTCAACTTATTATTCTGTGCGTTCCAACCAGTGTCAAGCAGACAAAGAATTATTATACAACACGATGATATTAAAATATTATGAAATCGCGAAATAACCGGCGCGCTATGTTATAACAAGAATTCGACATTCGCAAATGTCTGCGCCGTTCAACCTCTCAAATCGAAATTGCATGAATTCCACCGGTGTGAGATTCTTTCCGGTCATGACCGCGCTTATGCCCCAACAGATCCGGAACGTGCTTGCGGCGTATGCCGTCAACCCCGTATATATTCAACCGGTCAATACCGGGCTGATCAACAGGACTTACCTCGTTACAGGCGAAAATGGACTGGATTACATATTGCAGGAGGTAAACAGGCGGTTTCCCCCTGAAATAAACCTGGATATCGATGTTGTTACCCGCCACCTGGAACAATCCGG
>CAYOEQ010000343.1:0-2531 GCA_964402775.1 uncultured Enterobacteriaceae bacterium | reverse complement strand
CGCATCGATACCGGCCGCGTTTGCCCAGGGCGAAGCCGCATCCACCGAGGTGATTGAAACCTGCCCCTTGCCGGAGAAACCTTCCATCCCCAACGGCCTGAAGTCCACCGAAGAGGAAATGCTGCAGGCGCAACAGGGCATCAAGGACTATATCACCAAGGGCGAAGCCGTACTCGTCTGCCTGGATCAGCTCAGGCAAAGCTGGGGAGAAACCGCCACTGAAGAACAACTGCAGATCAATAACCTGTTCCACAATAAAATGGTGGATGAAATGCAGTCGATCGGCGAACTGTTCAACTCGGCCGTCAGGGCATACAAGGGCAGAAACGAATAAGTTGCTGTAAATGCCCGGCGCGCCCGCTCGTACATGAGCGTGCAGTGAGGTATTTTCGAATTACGCATGAAAGCGCTGGAGATTAACCGCCTGGAAAAAGCCTACGGGAACGGTTTTCAGGCATTGAAGGGAATCGACCTGGACGTGGATGAAGGCGATTTCTTCGCGTTGCTGGGCCCGAACGGCGCCGGCAAGTCCACCACCATCGGGATCATCACCTCGCTGGTGACCAAAACCGCGGGCAGCGTGAGAATCCTCGGACTGGACAGCGCGACCCATAGCACGGAAATCAGGGCCCGGCTCGGCATCGTTCCCCAGGAAGTCAACTTCTCACTGTTCGAAACCTGCCTGAATATCCTGCTGAACCAGGCGGGGTATTATGGGATCGGACGGAAACAGGCGCACGCCAGGGCGGAGAAATACCTCAAACAACTGGGCCTGTGGGAACGGCGCAACCAAATCTCCCGCACCCTGTCCGGCGGCCTCAAACGCCGCCTGATGATTGCCAGGGCGCTGATCCATGAACCGGAACTATTACTGCTGGATGAGCCGACCGCCGGAGTGGACGTGGAACTGCGCCGTTCCACCTGGGAATTTCTGAGAGAGATCAACCGCAACGGCACCACCATCGTCCTCACCACCCATTACCTGGAAGAGGCGGAGAGCCTGTGCCGGAAGATCGCCATTATCGACAAGGGTTCGATCATCGAATACGGCCATAAAAAGGACCTGCTGGCCAAACTGCATTCGGAGACGTTCATCCTGGACCTGGCCAGCCCCATCGAGAAACTGCCCGATATGCCGTTCCTGGACATACGCCGGATCGACCCGATGACCCTGGAAGTGGTCATCAACAGGGAGCAGAATGCCAACGCCGTGTTCGAGATGCTCTCCGAACACTGGATTATCGTCAGCAGCATGCGCAACAAGACCAACCGGCTGGAAGAGTTGTTCATCCGCCTGCTGGACGACAACGGCCCCGAAAATAAGGGGCAACATGAGGGGCAACATGCCTCCTGAGCGCCTGTTCATCGCCTACCGGACCATCGTAACCAAGGAGATCACCCGGTTCATGCGCATCTGGTCGCAGACCATTCTGCCCGCGGCGATCAGCATGGCCCTGTACTTCATCATTTTCGGCAACCTGATCGGCCCCCGCATCGGCGTGATGGGCGGGTTTTCCTACATGGAGTTCATAGCCCCCGGGATCATCATGATGTCGATCATCAACAACGCCTATTCCAACGTGTCCTCGTCTTTCTTCGGGGCGCGCTTCCAGCGCCACATCGAGGAAATGCTGGTCGCGCCCATACCGTACTGGGTAATCCTGGCCGGTTATATATCAGGCGGGGTGCTCAGGGGACTGATCGTGGGCTTGATCGTGACGGTCATCGCCATGTTCTTCATCGGCCTGCCTTCAATTTACAGTCCTTTTATCGTCATCAGCATCGTCATCCTGACCTCCGTCCTGTTTTCCCTGGGCGGATTTCTCAACGGCATGTTTGCAAACAACTTCGATGACATCTCCATCATACCCACCTTTGTCCTGACCCCGTTGATATACCTGGGGGGAGTGTTCTATTCCATAGACCTGCTGCCGGACATCTGGCAATCGATCTCCCTGGCCAACCCCATACTGTACATGGTGAACGCCTTCCGCTACGGCATCCTGGGCGTCTCCGACATCGGCATCCACGTCGCGTTCATCATCATCCTGCTGTTTATCCTTGCCCTGTCGTCCCTGTCCCTGTACCTGCTGCACCGGGGGACGGGGATAAAGACCTGACCGCTCAGTTGTCATGCCGGGCCTGACCCGGCATCCAGTAGAATATCGTGTCGCCTGAGATGTATAATCCATATATCATCCAGAGAGTTACCTTGCCGTAACCAACCCGTAAAGGATGCATTGGCGATACATAAGACCAGACAGGGCGGATTATTGTCGGGAAGAATAAAATGAGTGACATACACAGTAACCTCAGAATGACCCCTGATACGATGCTCGATCTTGCGCGCAAGACTGCAGAACTTCTGGTGCAGCGAATCGAGAGCCTGCCTGGTGAAAATGCCTGGGACGGGGAGTTCCGGCAGATCCTTACGGATCAGCTGATGGAAGCCCCACCGGAGGACGGACGGCCCGCCGCAGAGGTTCTTGAGCAGGTCGCGCAAACCATCCTGCCGTTCACGACCCGCCTGG
>CAYOEQ010000342.1:0-2532 GCA_964402775.1 uncultured Enterobacteriaceae bacterium | reverse complement strand
AAGCTGACATAAACAGGACCCTCGCCCAGCACCGCGCGGGTCTTTTCGATGACCGCATCGACGCCCATAGCGTGAAACTCCTGTATCGGCACCACCGTCATGCCCGCTTCGTAGGAAAATTCCCAGAACACCTCCGCTGCGCCCCTGATGCCGACCTGGACGCAACGGTCCGGATCCAGTACCCCGTCCAGCACCGCATGGCGAAACGGGCCGCCGTGGTGAAATTTGTGGTCTTCCAGCGCCCCCATGGTGTCACAGTGGGCGTCTATGTGGATCATGCCCAGCGGTTCGTCCCGGCCCACCGCCTTCATGATCGGGTAGGTCACGGAGTGGTCTCCCCCTGCCGATACCGGTATCACGCCCGCATCCATGACCTTGTGATAATACTGCTCTATGGTCCGGATACCCTCATCAAGGCTGAAACCATGCAAGGGCACATCACCGATGTCGGCGATTGTACAGAGGTCGAACGGGTTGACCCTGGTCTGGTGGTTAAACGGACCGACTGCCATGGAGATGTTTCTTATGGAACGCGGGCCGAAGCGCGCCCCGGTCCGATGCACCACGCCGGCGTCGAAGGGAACGCCGATCAGGGCGATGTCCAGCCCTTCCGCTGTTTCTTTATAGGGCGCGTCACACAAGGTGGCGATGCCGGTCAGCATATCGGTGCCCCCGAGCATGGCTTTTGCGTGCTCCGGATCATCTACCTCGTAATGAGGCTGGTCCCGGTACTTGTTGCGCAGCGCTTCAAGTTTTTCCAGATCCATATGTCTCTCCCGATAATATTGTTTGCCCTGACCATCGGGGACAGACCCCCGCTAACAACATGCGGGGGCATGCTTGAAATCTGTCCCTGTTCTTCTGATTAATCACTGCTTGCCGGGTTTACCCGGACAAAAATACTGACAGCCAGCAGCACCGCCGGCCACTGCATCCATGCAATGGCATCATACCCCGTCTCTTCAATGAGAAACGCGCCGACAACAGGGCCGATCGCGGTACTGATAACGAATACGCCTCCGGCGATGGCTGCCCAGCGCCCTTTTGTATCAATACCCGCCGCCAGGGTCAACATCAAAGGTATCATTATAATGAACAGCACGGCCTCAAAAAAGGCAACCACTCCCAGCACGATAACAGAGTCGGTCCAGACTGCCAGCGTAATCGTCACGGCATGCAAAATGGACACTGCGCACAGTCCCCTCACCAGGCCGAACCTGCCGGCCACCGGCGCGGCAAGCAGTCCGCCGATAATACCGGCAACCTGGACCGCGGCAACGATGCGGCCGGTCTCGGCCGGGCTGGCGCTGATCTGCACGGCCAGGCGTTCCAGAAAAGCGTAATACGCCATCATGCTGATACCGATGACAATCATGCCCACCATCAGGAGACTGCCGGCGCGGATACTGTCTGAAGGTAATGACAGCGACGCCGATGCCTTGCCGTGGTCCGGAACGAACCAGAGCAACGGCAGAAAAATCAGCAAGGTGATTGCCAGAGACCCAAATACGATGTCATACGTGACCAGGTCGTTGCTCTCCGTGATGGCGACAGCCATGATGGCGGTGAAGGTGTAGCCTGCCGCCCAGGCCAGACCGTATAGCCGGTCCGGCGCGCGCGCCTGCGCAATGGCGGCATTGACCGCCGCCGCCAGGCAACCGCAACCCATCCCTGCCACAATACGCCACGGATAGAGTTCACCCAGGCTGACTGCCATTGCAGAGAAGGCATGACCCGCCAGCAGCAGGAGGCCTCCTGCCAGGGCCAGTATGCGATACGGTATCCTGACGCTGACGGGCGCCACCAGGATACTGGTAATCCCCATAACCAGAAATTCGGCGGTCACCAGGGCGCCTGCCTCAATTTCGCCGATTTCCAGCCCGTTGATAAGACCGCCTACGGTTAGTGGGGACAGAATGGCCGGCGTGAAGGCCAGCACCTGGGCCGCGCAGGTGCTTATGATATGCCGGAGAGGGTCGCGAGGGGGATTAGCCCGCATTTCCCTGCAAGTAATACAAGTTAGACAACTTGAATGCGCAACGGTGTGGATTTGCCGCAGATGGGTTCGACACCGTCAAACGGCAGGTCTGCCGAACAGGCGGTCACCACGACGATCACGTCCATTTCAGTCCTGAACTCGACATAATCCCCTGCCTTGCTCAATGTCTGCCCGACGGCAAAGTCGCCGTCCTCTTTGGGCACCGTATTCTGGAACAGGTTGAAAGGATCAGGCGGAGGTTCCACGCTGAGATCAAGCGCGCCCATGGCCCGGTAAAAATTGTCGCGGCAATTCGGGTGTGAGTCATCCGCGCCGAGAGCAACATAAAAACCCGGATCACAGGGCGCAAAGGCCATGTCGTGGCGTCCGGGAGACGTATCTTGCAGGAAGGTAAGCATGGGCCGGCGGCGATTGCTGTACAGGATGTCGCCGGGCCTGGGCGTGAGCCTGAAGATGACCTGGCGCGTCAACGCGGGACTGAAATATTCACTGATATCGGCAGCGGACAGCGTGAACATATCGGCGATCTGGCA
>CAYOEQ010000341.1:0-2542 GCA_964402775.1 uncultured Enterobacteriaceae bacterium | reverse complement strand
CCACAGGTTGTCACGGTCCATGGCCACGATTAGATCGAATTCGTCCAGGTCTTCAGACATTACCTGGCGCGACAAGGACGTCAGCGTGTAGCCGCGCCGGGACGCGGCCGCACGCATGCGCGGGTCTGCGGGTTTGCCGCTGTGGTAGTCGATGGTGCCGGCGGAATCGATGTAAAAATCCTCCGTATCACCCTGCTGTTCGACGTAATGCCGGAAAACGCCTTCGGCTGCCGGCGAGCGGCATATATTCCCCATGCAGACGAACAGAACGGAAATGGGATTTTGCTTTTGCGCCATCAGGATAAGTCCAGCGCGGCCCAGATCGCCTCGGACGCTTCAGCCTTGTTCATGGTGTAGATATGCAGGCCGGGCGCGCCGGCAGCCAGCAGCCGGGCGCACAGCCCGGTGGTGACGTCGATACCGAAACTGCGAATGGAGGCAAGGTCATCGCCGAAATCCACAAGGCGTTTCAGTATCCAACGCGGGATTTCAGCGCCGCACATGTTTGAGAAGCGGACAAGCTGGTCGCGGTTGGTGATCGGCATAATGCCGGGGACGATGGGAATTTCGATCCCCAGCGCCGAGCAACTGTCCAGGAAACGGAAATAGGCATCGGCATTGTAAAAATACTGGGTGATGGCGCTGTCGGCGCCGGCATCCACTTTCCTTTTGAAATTTTCCAGGTCTTTTTCGGCGCTCCCGGCTTGGGGATGGAATTCCGGATAGCACCCCACGTCGATATGGAAGTGGCGGCCGGTCTCAGTGCGGATGAATTCAACCAGTTCGCTGGCGAAGCGCAGTGCGCCCGTGCCGGCGAGGCCGGAAGGCAGGTCGCCGCGCAGGGCCACCAGGTGATCAAAACCGTGATTCCTGTAATTTTGCAGTGTCTCCCGGAGATCCTCCCTGGAAGAACCGATACAGGACACGTGCGGCGCGGCTTCTATCCCGGTCGTATCATTGATTAACCTGGCCGTCTCGAAAGTCTTTTCCCGGGTGCTTCCTCCCGCGCCGAACGTCACCGAAAAAAAATCCGGGCGCAACCGTTCCAACCGGGTTACCGTGGCGCGCAGGTTCTGCTCCGCGGCGGGCGTCCTGGGAGGGAAAAACTCGAAGCTGAGTTTGAGGGCGTTACGGCTTAACCGATTCAATGCGGATCAGTAACGATAATGTCCGGGCTTGTAGGGGCCTTCCACAGAAACCCCCAGGTAGTCTGCCTGCTGCTCAGTGAGGTCGGTCAGTTGCGCACCGATGCGTTCAAGGTGCAGCCTGGCCACTTTTTCATCCAGGTGCTTGGGCAGGACATAGACGTCTGCCTGGTAGTTATCCCGGTAGCGGAACAGTTCAATCTGCGCCAGCACCTGGTTGGTAAACGAGTTGGACATGACGAAACTGGGATGGCCGGTGGCGCAACCCAGGTTTACCAGGCGCCCCTTCGCCAGCAGGATGATGCGCTTGCCGTCCGGGAAGATGACATGGTCCACCTGGGGTTTGATCTCCTCCCACTGGTAATTATCTAACGCTGCCACGTCGATCTCGTTGTCGAAATGGCCGATATTGCAGACGATGGCCTGGTCTTTCATGGCCAGCAGGTGGTCATGGGTGATCACGTGGTAATTGCCGGTGGCCGTGACGAAGATATCCGCTTCACTGCAGACATCGTCCATCTTCACCACCCGGTATCCTTCCATGGCCGCCTGCAGGGCGCAGATGGGGTCCACCTCGGTAACGCAGACCGTGGCGCCGAGCCCGCGCAGGGATTGCGCGCAACCCTTGCCCACGTCGCCGTAACCGAGGACCACCGCGGTCTTTCCCGCGATCATCACGTCAGTGGCGCGCTTGATGCCGTCAACCAGGGATTCCCGGCAGCCGTACAGGTTGTCGAACTTGGACTTGGTGACCGAGTCATTGACGTTGATGGCTGAGAACGGCAGAGTCCCGTTCTGCTTCATCTGGTAGAGGCGGTTGACACCCGTTGTGGTTTCTTCCGTGACGCCGATGATGTTGTCCCGGATGCGGGAATACCAGCCCGGTTTCGCTGCGAGCCGTTTTTTAATCGCGGCAAACAGGTATTCCTCTTCTTCACTGGTGGGGTTATCCACCACCGACGAGTCCTGTTCCGCCCTGGCGCCCAGGGTCACCAGCAGGGTGGCGTCCCCCCCGTCATCCAGGATCATATTGGGCGTGCCGCCATCAGACCATTCCATGATTCTATGGGTGTATTCCCAATACTCCTCGAGGGTCTCCCCCTTGTGGGCAAACACGGGAATACCGTGGTCGGCAATGGCCGCGGCGGCGTGGTCCTGGGTGGAAAAGATATTGCAGGATGCCCAGCGGACGTCTGCGCCCAGCGTGACCAGCGTTTCTATCAACACGGCCGTCTGTATGGTCATGTGCAGGGAACCGGCGATACGCGCGCCTTTCAGGGGTTGTACTGCGGCAAATTCATCCCGCACCGCCATCAGGCCCGGCATTTCGGTTTCGGCAATACGGATCTCCTTGTGTCCCCACTCTGCCAGGGACATGTCGGCAACGTGATAGTCGG
>CAYOEQ010000340.1:0-2546 GCA_964402775.1 uncultured Enterobacteriaceae bacterium | reverse complement strand
GGGTTTCCAGGAGCGCCTGGGAATAGCGCTGGGGCCTCTCCCGGAACAGCCGGTTAATCCACTCGGCCAGTTCCGGACGGACCTGGAAGCGGAATCCGCTGGCAACCTCTTTCAGTTCCACGCCGCGGTCGGCGTAGTCCTGCTGCAATTCATCCAGCGCCTTCCTGACGGCCCTGCGGTCGGGCTTGTCCGGCTCTTCCCCGAACATGGACATCATGTCCGTGACACTCAGCGGACTGTTCAGCGCCATTAGCGCAGCCTCGATAATTTTCTTGAGTTCAACAGAGTTCATGTGACTGCCTTGATATGGATCGGACCATTGGTTTCATTCTGCACGATTTCAACAAGGGTTTCCCTGGCAAGTTCCAGCAATGCCAGAAAAACCACGATAACGCCTGCCCTGCCTTCTTCCACGACGAACAGGTCACTGAAGCGGGTAAACTCGTCGGCGTTGACCCGGTCCAGTATGGATACCATGCGTTCCCTGACTGACAGGGGTTCGCGCTGGATGTGGTGATGGGAATACACCTCGGCGCGCCGCAATACCTCGCCGAACGACTGCAGGATTGTATCCAGCGACACTTCGGGCGGCGTTGAGTGAACATGTTTATCGGGGAAATCTATGATCGCCGCAAAACAATCGCGGCCAAGCCGCGGCAGGTCATCGATGTCCTGCGCCGCCTGTTTGAATATTTCGTATTCCTGCAGCCGCCGCACCAGTTCTGCACGCGGGTCTTCCTCATCCTCGTCCTGCTCAGGGCGCGGCAGCAGCATTCTGGATTTTATCTCCGCCAGCATGGCTGCCATGACCAGGTACTCCCCGGCCAGCTCCAGCTGCAATACCTCCATCAATTCAATGTAAGTCATGTATTGTTCGGTGACCCTGGCGATGGGTATGTTGAGGATGTCCAGGTTCTGGCGCTTGATGAGGTACAACAACAGGTCGAGGGGACCGGAAAAGGCCTCCAGGAACACCTCCAGCGCGTCAGGCGGGATATAAAGGTCCTTGGGGACCTCGCTCAGGGGAACGCCCTGCACTATGGCAAACGGCATTTCCTCCTGCAGGACACTGCCCTGTGGCTCGGTACCCTTTCCAGTTAATATTGACATGTTCAGCGGGCCGGGAAGCGGTTGAGCGCAAGGCGCGCCGCGCAGGGAATGGCGCGCCCTTGCCAAGCGGCGCAACGCCGCGGGCGACCGCTTCCCGACCCGCCCGCAGGGAGCCACACAGCGACGCCAATACGGCGTTGCAGCCCTTGGCAAGGACTCGCCATTCCCGGCGGGCTGCGCCTTGTCTTGACGTCGCTGTGTGGCTCTGAACATGTCAATATTAACTGGAAAGGGTACTCAGCCATAATCCAGCCCCATGGCTTCGCGCACCTCGTTCAGGGTTTCCCGGGCAATATCCCGCGCCGTTTCGCAACCTTCGTTGATAATCGCGCGCACTGTTTCCGGATCATTGATATATTCGTCGGCCCGCTCCCTGATCTCCGTCTGCTCCTTGAGAATGGAGTCTATCAGGGGTTTTTTACAATCCAGGCATCCTATGCCGGCACTGCGGCAGCCTTCCTCTACCCAGCTCCTGACATCCTTGTCCGAGTAAACCTTGTGCAAGTCCCACACAGGGCATTTTTCCGGGTCGCCCGGGTCATTGCGCCTGATCCGGGCCGGGTCGGTAGGCATGGTCCTCACCTTGCCTTCAACAGTGCCGGGTTTTTCCCGCAGTGAGATGGTGTTGTTGTAGGACTTGGACATTTTCTGCCCGTCCGTACCGGGCATTTTCGGAGATTCGGTCAGCAGCGCCCGGGGCTCCGGGAAAATCATCCGGCCGCCGCCTTCAAGGTATCCGACCAGGCGCTCGCGGTCGCTGATGCTGATATTCTGCTGTGCTTCCACCAGCGCCCTGGCTTTTTCCAATGCCTGCACGTTGCCTTGCTCCTGGTATTTTTTCAGCAGGTCGAAATAGAGCTTATTATTCTTTTTACCCATCTTTCTGGCTGCCTTCTCGGCCTTTTTTTCAAACCCGGGATCGCGCCCGTACAGGTAATTGAAACGACGCGCCACCTCGCGCGCCATCTCAACGTGGGCAACCTGGTCTTCGCCGACAGGTACGTAGCTTGCCTTGAATATGATGATATCGGCAGTCTGCAACAGCGGATAACCCAGGAAACCGTAAGTGGTCAGGTCCTTGTCATGCAGCCGTTCCTGTTGTTCCTTATAGGAAGGGACTCGCTCCAGCCAGCTTTGCGGGGTAATCATGGACAACAACAGGTGCAGTTCCGCGTGTTCGGGGATGCGTGATTGTATATACAGTTTCGCCGCACCGGGATTGATGCCCACGGCCAGCCAGTCGATGATCATCTCCCAGACGTTATTCTCGACCATGTCAGGCGTTTCATACTCCGTGGTCAGGGCATGCCAGTCGACCACGCTGAAAAAGCATTCGTATTCGTTCTGCAGTCTGACCCAGTTTTTCAATACGCCGTGGTAATGACCCAGGTGCAGGGCGCCGGTCGGCCTCATACCGGACATCACCCGCTGGTTCG
>CAYOEQ010000339.1:0-2548 GCA_964402775.1 uncultured Enterobacteriaceae bacterium | reverse complement strand
TATCATGCCGCCGGCACGCCGCCATGAAAAAGCCGACGCAGCCGAGCAGGTTGTATTGCCTGTCAAAACCCTCGTCCGTATTGCCTTCCTTCAGCAGGGGAACGATATGGCCGTTGCCTTCCCCGACCAGGTTTTCCTTGATGGGGTCGCCTACGCCGCTGACGGCCTGCCGGTCTTCCTGCGCGAAATAAATCTCTTCAAGCTCAGTGTTCATCTCGACAAATGACGTGCGCAGCCAGTCATCGAACAGTTCTACGTTTTTGCTCATTCAATATCCGGTTATGCGGTCAAATAACTGTGCCGTTCAAGGCCGTGCCGGCCTTATCAATTACATGCCGCGTTCGCTGATAGTCGAATTATAAAGCCAACCTGCGCCGCTGGCGAATAACGTCGCAGGTTCACTGCTTGAAGAGCAAATCGTTTCAGAAGTTCATGGTTACGCCGACGCCGATCGTTCTGGGCAGACCGCGGCTTAATTGATCCGGTTGCACACGGTCAGGGTCGATATTGGTGATCACATCGTCATCAAACAAATTCCTGGCAAAGACACTTAATGACCAGTTGTTCAATTCATATCCCAGGGTCAGATCGACAATGGTATAGGACGGCAACGTGCTGATGGTCGGTTGTGAAGAAAATTCGTTGCCGGAACTGCCCACGTGCCGCACGTCTGCGCGAATGAAACCGGAGCCATTCCCAAGAGGAATGCCGTAATCAACGGAACCGGATGCGGTGAATTCCGGGATGTAGGGCGGTTCATCTCCTTCGGCATTCACACCGGGGATGGAACTCGCAACTTCTGAATCCACGTAAGCAAAACCGAATTGCAATGTCAATGCTTCCGACGCCAGGAAAGTGAAATCGCCCTCAAAGCCGGTGTTTTCGATCTTGCCCGAATTCAACATCTGGAAGAAGCCGCAATTCAACGGGACGTTCGTTTGAATGTCGTCAAACTCGTTGTAATAGACGGCCAGGTTGGCGGTCAGACGATTGTCAAGCCAGGAGGTTTTAGCGCCGAGCTCATAGTTTTCCAGACTGTCTGAATTAAACGGCGCGTTCCAGCTTGACCCTAACGCCGCCACTTCGGCGCGGCAGACCTCGGGGATAAAACCGTTTATCCCGCCTAACCGGAAACCTTCCGAATAAGTGGCATAGACCATGTGATCTTCGGATACGTCAAAAGATACTTCGACCTTGGGCACCCAGTCATCCTGTTTGATGATATCCTCATCAATGGTCACACCGCCGTTGGCGACCCCGGAGCCCAGGATGTACACGTCGTTCTCATAATCGAAATAGCGGAAACCGAGTTTCAGCCTGAGTGCGTCGGTGACATGCAAGGTGGCCTCGCCAAACGCCGCGAACTGCTCCGAATCAATGGTCGCCGTCCCGTCAAACACGGAATCCGCCACCGCGCCGAAACAGGGGCCGGTCAACGTCGGGCAGGGAGGAGGGCCGCCTATGGAAACAAAAAATGCATTCAGGCCGGGGGTGGGTTGTGTTTGCAGGAACTCCCGGTCGTTTGCTTCGTAGTAACCGCCAATCAGCCATTCCAGCCGTGAATCAGTGTTTGAAGACAGGCGTATTTCCTGGATGACGGACTCGTTCGTATCCCAGGCCTGGTAATCGCTCCATGGCGCGCGTATCGGCGTCACCGCGAGCACCCGGTAGGTGTCGTCCAGGCTCTTCACGATTTCCATGTCAAAATAGGACGTGGCCGAGGTGAACAGGAGCGGGCCGAAATCGTAATCGAGATTGAAGTTGAAAGCGAAAAAATCCTGGTTATAAAAATCCTGGACGAGCTTGACGGTCTCGAACTCTTTGCTTACCGCGCCGATGACGGGATCATCGGGGCTGGGCAGGTATTCATCGGGCGGCCCGTCCGATTCCAGGTCGTTGTACATGACGGCAGCGACGGCATTCAGCTTGTCGCCATAGTAGGCTAATTGGGCCCGGCCGCCGAAAATCTCCTCGCTGTTGTAATCTTCTTCTTCCATGCCCGGGGCCACGTTGTCGATAAACCCGCCTTTGGAGGTGTGGTAGGCGTTGAGACGCATGGCGACCCGGTCCGAAAACGGCACGTTCACGGAACCTTTTACCCTGTGATTGATGTCACCATCTTCAGTGTGGGAGACATTTGCGCCGAAATTTCCCGAAAACTCCTCGGTATCGGGCTTTGCGGTGACCACGCGGATTGTGCCGGCCATGGAACTGGCGCCATATAGCGTGCCCTGGGGACCGCGCAGGACTTCTATCCGCTCAATATCGACAACACCCAGGTCAGGGTTGTAACCTGCCACGGAAATCGGCATTTCGTCGATATACAGTCCAGCCAGCGAGCGGGTCTGGGGGGCGTTGTGGATAATCCTGACTGCATTGACCCCTCGAATTACGATCTGTGACTGGCCCGGACCTGAACTGACGGAAGTCAGTCCCGGCACCATCTTGATGTAATCTTCAAACCCTTCCGCCAGGGTTCTCTCAAGCGTATCTGCGGTAATCGCCGTAATACTGCCGGCCGTGTCCTGTAGTGAAACAGCGCCGCGTT
>CAYOEQ010000338.1:0-2549 GCA_964402775.1 uncultured Enterobacteriaceae bacterium | reverse complement strand
CTCTCGGCCATATCCGCTTTAGTCAGTGCTGCCATTCTCATTCCCTCAACTGTGCATTAAATTCTCCGTGAAGAGAATCCAGTATCCGGGACATCATGCTGTCCACCTGTTGATTTAGTAGAGTGTCTGATATTCGTTGAAACGTCAAGCCCAATGTGACACTTTTTTTTCCTTCAGGCACGGGTTCCCCCTGGTAAACGTCCACCAGATCCAGCTCCGCCAGGAAATTTGCCGGCTCCTGCGCGGCTGATCCAGCCGCGGCAGGAGAAGCGTCAAGGGTTAAATTTACGCTGTTTATACAGTTCAAAAGATCCGCTATGGGGACATCCCTGTCCACAAGCACCGACAAGTCCCGTTTCACGACGGGAAACCTGGAAACCACTTTATACCTGGGACCGTGCCTTTCCGGCATTCCGTCAAGGTACAACTCAAACAGGCAGACCTCGGCCTCAATCTCCAGTTGTGCCTGTATCTCCGGGTGAAGCACACCGACGAGGCCGACGCGGCGATCATCGTAAATAATCTCCGCGGCCTGGCCATGATGCAGGGCGGGTACGCCGACAGACCTGTATTCCGGCGCATCCGGACCGCAACAGGTTGATAAAACAGCTTCCACGTCAGACTTGATATCGTAGAAATCACCGGTTGCGCTACGCCGGTCCCACTGTTCAGGCTCCGCCGCGCCGTAACTCAGCCCGCCAATTGCCGGCGACTGCCGGATATCACCGTTGCTGCTGAAGACCTTTCCCGATTCAAACAGGCGCACGCGCTCCTGCCGGCGATTGAGATTATGCCGCAATGCCGTCAACAGCCCCGGCCACAGGCTGACGCGCATACGCTCCATATCGGCGGAGATGGCATTGAGCAGGGTTATGCCGGCTTGTTCGGGGAACAGCCGGGATTGCAGGTCATGGCTGACGAAGCTGTAGGTGATTGCTTCCTGGTAGCCTCGGTTCACCAACGCCAGGCGCACCTGGTCCATGCGTTCCCGGGAACCGGGCTTGCGCATGGCCAGGCGCGCCGGCGGCAACGCGCTGTTGATATTCCGGTAACCGTAGATGCGGGCAACCTCCTCAATCAGGTCCGCTTCCAGCGTAATATCGAAACGATGGGGGGGCACACTGAAGCTGCAAAAGTCCTGTTCAGCTCCCGCTACTTCCTCCAGGCCCAGGCGGGTCAGGATCCCGGCAGAGGTTTCCCTGTCTATGGGTTCGCCCAGCAAGCGCTCTACCGCTGCAGGCCGCAGGTCCACGGTCCGGCGTTCCGGCAATGCCTGCCGTTCCACCGCCTCGGTCACCGGCCCCGGCTCCCCACCGCAAATTTCCAGGATCAGGTGCGTCGCGCGTTCCATGGCCCGGCGCTGCAAGGTAAAGTCCACACCCCGCTCAAAACGATGGGACGCGTCCGTATGCAACCCGAACTGCCGGGCCCTGCCGGCAATGACAAGCGGGGTAAAATATGCGCTTTCCAGGAACACATGCCGGGTAGCGGCGCTGACGGCAGAATCCAGGTCGCCCATCACGCCGGCCATGGCCACCGCACGATCCGCATCGGCAATCACCAGGGTCGACTCCGGCAGTGTATGGGACTCTCCATCCAGCAGGGTAATTTCCTCACCCCCGGCGGCATAGCGCACGGTTATCGCGCCGTTTAACCTGTCGTTGTCAAAAGCGTGCATGGGCTGGCCCAGCTCAAGCATGACGTAATTGGTGATATCGACGACCGGGTTGAGGCTGCGCACTCCGCAGCGGCGCAACTTTTCCCGCAACCATAACGGGCTGGGACGCGTAATATCGATATTATTGATGATACGCCCCGCGTAGCGCGGGCAACCGTCAGGCGCCGCCAGGTTGACGGCGCGGGATCTCTCATGAACTACCGGCGCCGGGGAATCGTCCACCGGGCGCCCGGGCTGCATGCGGTTGATGACCGCGACCTCCCGGGCTATACCGTTGATACTCAGGCAGTCACCCCTGTTCGGCGTCAGACCGATGTCGAACACCCGGTCATCCAGGCGCATCGCCTCCGCCAGCGGGGCGCCGGGCCCGGCATCATCATCCAGCAGAAACAACTCATCCTCATCGTCCGACAACTGCAGTTCGGCCGCGGAGCAGAGCATGCCCATGGAGGTCACGCCGCGGATATTCATTTCCCGTATCTCCCCGGAACCGGGCAGGCGTGCGCCCACGCCCGCATACGGATAACAGCAACCGGGTTTAACGCCCGGCGCGCCGGTCACCACCGTAACCGGCGCGCCCGCGTCTTTTTTTACCGTACAGACGGAAAGACTGTCTGCGCCGGAATGTGCGGTGACCGCCTCCACCCTGGCAACCACTACGCCGCCCAGGTCCGGCGCCGCGGCGGCCACCTCCTCCACCTCCATGCCCAGCATGGTGAGCTGGTCCGCCAGGGTCTCCGTTGAAACGGGTGGATCCACCCACTCCCGCAGCCATTGTTCGCTGAATTTCATGGGAACTAATTAAACTGGCGCAGGAAGCGCAGGTCGTTTTCGAAGAACATGCGGATGTCGTTGATGCCGTAGCGCAACA
>CAYOEQ010000337.1:0-2561 GCA_964402775.1 uncultured Enterobacteriaceae bacterium | reverse complement strand
CAAATTGTCCTTTTTCTTCGTCATGAGTTTCTCCTGTTTCTGGTTGGATGGGATAAAGGATAACAGCGTGACCAAGGCGGGTCAAATTCTGCGACCGGCTTCTGCGACCGGCTTATGGTATGGCAAGTCACTCGTAACGATTAATTAAAATTCCGGCGCAGGCTCAATGACCAGGTAGCCGGCATACCGTACACACCCTCTACCCCGTTGTTGTTGGCAAACCCCGTGATAATGTAAGCCTCGTCGGCCAGGTTGCGTCCTGCCGCGGTAACGGACCATTCATCGTTGGCATCCCGCCAGGTCAGCGACAGGTTTACCAGGGTATAGGCGGGCTGCACCAGCAACGGTGTATTTCTGTCATCATTTGCGACTTTGCTGGTATGTGACAGGTCAACCCGTGGCGTCAACGAGCCCATATCTCCCAGGCTGATGGAATATTGCGCCGCGGCGTTAATGTTCCATTCAGGCGCGTTGATCAGGTCATCATCTATGTCGAAGGCGACACCCTCATCCAGCTTGACGTATTCCGCGTCCAGGTAGCCGACACCGACCTGCACTAACATTTCGGGGCTAAACACCGCGGTCATATCCACCTCGAACCCGAGAATCTCCGCCTCTGCCGCATTCACCGTGGACAGGCCGATGGTGCCGGCGCTGTCGCTCTCGTCAGAGGTGACCTGCATATCCGTGTAATCGGTGAAGAATACGGAGGCATTCAGGCGCATGCGATTGTCGAGCAGGGTGGATTTGAAACCACCCTCATAGACCTTCACGAACTCTGGCCCAGCCACCGGGACTTCACGCTTGGCGGGAAACACCCGCTGGGTGAAGGCGCCGGCCTTGAAGCCCTCCGAGTAGGACACGTAAGTCATGAAATCCTCTGTCCACCGGTAAGACAGGTTGACATAGGGTTGTAACTCGCTGGCATTGGAATGGGCCGGCACCTCCGGCAATACACAGGAACCCTGGGTATTGGCCGGGGTAAGCGGCGTGCCCACGCAGTCGAACGGGGACGCCGGGGATATTGACAATGGGAACGGGACACCCCGGTCGATACCTACGTAAGATATCGGCACAAATTCCTTCTCCTCGTCCGTATAACGCACGCCTGCCGTAAGCGATAACTGGTTGGTGATATCAAAGGTGCCCTGGGCAAATACGGCCTTGCTCTCATTGTCGATGGTGCCGCCACTGTCGAACACGGTATTGAACGGCAGTTCCACCACGTCCAGGTGCTTGCCCGTTTCCTTCAGGTAATACAAGCCGACCAACCATTCCAGGCGGTTTTCGAACGCCGAGCCCAGCAACTGAAGTTCCTGGGTAGTCTGCTTTTGCTCATAGTCGTTGGCGGTGCGAACGATCACATGGACGGGCAGCTTGGAATGGCCGGTGTCCCGGGACCAGAAACCGTCCTCCACGCGCCGGTGCGCGCTGATGGATTTGAAAGTGAGGTTATCACTGATATCCCACTCGATGGTGCCGCCTACACCCCAGACGTTCAGTTCCGAATCCGGGCGTACAGCTACACCGAAGCGGTCGGATGTTTGCAGTTCCGGGGTGGCGCTGACGTGAGAACTCCAGGTCTTGTGGGGGCCTACCACCCATTGATCGTTGTAACACTTGTCGTTCCCGAAGCGGGCCGGGTCCTCGCTGACGACAAACCCGCCACAGGCCGGATCGCCCGATACCAGGTTATTCAGTTTGGGGAAAAACCCGTCTTCCGCCACGTCGATGAGGACGTTGGGAGCAGGGTTCTCATCCGTGGTGGAATAATCGGCCGTCACGTCCACTGTGATGGCATCGGCAGGCGTCCAGCGGAACGCCACCCGGCCGGAGAGGTCCTGGTTATCACCCAGGTCCGGCCCGTCTCCCAGGTTCTTCACGTAGCCGTCCCGATTTCGGGTGGAGACAGAGACACTACCCGCCAGGGTCTCACCCAGGGGGATATTCACATAAGCATTGGCGTCAATGCGGTCGTAACTGCCGGTGGTCACTTCCGCCCTGCCGTACACCCGGTCGGTCGTCGGCTTTTTCGTGACGACGGAGATGGCGCCGCCGATGGTGTTGCGTCCGAACAGGGTGCCCTGGGGGCCGCGCAATACTTCGATGCGTTCCACGTCCACCGTATCCATCACCTGCCCTATGGTACGGGCAATGTAGACGCCGTCCAGGTAAATGCCCACGCCCGGATCGACCGGCAAGGCCCAGTCGGCGCTGCCGACGCCGCGGATCATGACGATGGCGGCCGAGTTACCGGCGGCAATGGGCGCAGTAAAATCAAACGTGACGTTGGGGGTAAATTCCCCGAGGTCGGAAAAATCCACCATCCCCCGCTGTTCAATATCCATGGAGGTAAACGCGGCGACCGAGATAGGCGTGTCCTGCAGGCTTTCTTCGCGCTTGCGGGCGGTAACGACAATTTCCTCCAGGGCGCCGGCCTGTGCCAGCACCTCGGTGGTTGCAGTTCCAAGCAGGCAGGCAAATAATATAAGCTGAGCAATGGCAGCGGCAGTTTTTCCTGATTTATTCATGTTCTGGTGGTTTATCATATTGCACTCCAC
>CAYOEQ010000336.1:1405-2565 GCA_964402775.1 uncultured Enterobacteriaceae bacterium | reverse complement strand
CGCGTGGAAGTCTTGCGCGGACCCCAGGGGACACTGTTCGGCCGCAACACGACCGGGGGCAGCATCAACATAGTCAGCAATAAACCGGGCAAGGAATTCGACGCCAGCGCCAGTGTGCGCGTCGGGGATTATTCTCTCTACGAGATCAATGGTATGGTGAACGTGCCCCTGAGTGATACCCTGTCTTCGCGCTTCGTCATCTTCCGTGAGGAACACGATGGTTTCATGGAAAACCAGCATCCGGGCGGCAATGATTACCTGGACGAAGACATGATATTCGGCAGGGCCGCGTTCCGTTTTGACAATGATTCCAACCTGATCGTCGACCTGGCATTCGATTACTGGGAACAGGACAATAACGGCGCCGCGTTTTCCGGCATCAAGTTTTTTGACCAGGATGAACCGCACGTCAATACCTGGGCTTCTGCCCTGTTAGGGTTGTCGGGCGCTGACCGGGTGCCGGCAGATACCGATGAGGACTGGAAATTCAACGCCGATACGATATCGCGCCAGGACGTCGAATCCTACAGTATCGTAGGCGTAGTGCAGTATGAAACCGAAATAGCCACCTTCAAAAGTATCACGGGTTATTCGGACTATGACCAGTTTGCCGGCGGCGAAAGCGATTTTTCCACTTTTGCCCTGGCAGATCTGACACTTGACACGCAGGCCAAGGTTTTCAGCCAGGAGCTTCAATTACAGTCAAACAACGATGACTCACGCCTGAACTGGCTGCTGGGACTGTATTACCTCGATGAGGAAATTGATGAGTTGTTCCGCTTTGACTTTGTGCCGGTTCCCGGACTGGATTTTTCCACACGCGACGGCAAGGCCGAGGCCAAATCATATGCCGGGTTCGGTCACGCGGAATACGACCTCATGGAGCAATTACGTATCATTTTTGGCTTCCGCTACACCATTGATGAGAAAAGCTACGGCTCGACCGACGTAGCTCGGGCCGATAACCGCGGCACGGTGAGTGGTGATGAAACCTTTGAGGAATTCACCTGGCGGGCCGGGTTTGAATACTTTGTCAATGATGAAACCATGGTCTACTTCAACGCGTCCACCGGCTTCAAGTCGGGTGGTTTCAATCGTTTTCAACCGCCGCCCGGCGGATCAATCGGCGTGGGCCTGGGCGATGTAGCAGTGAACTATGA
>CAYOEQ010000336.1:0-1305 GCA_964402775.1 uncultured Enterobacteriaceae bacterium | reverse complement strand
TTCTTCGAACCGCCATCCGGCTCGCCCCAGACTATGGTTACCTCCGTCCCCGGCGCAGCTATGCTCTCATCGACCATGGCAAGGGAGATCCAGCGGCGGAAATTCGATGTGTAGACAGGATAGCAGGAAATACCGACCGTATTGCCGTTTTTCGTCACCATGTCGTAAGGATAGGTGGCGTAATGTGATGCAGGGATATCCATGAATTTATAGCGATCTCCCTCATTAAAGAGTGACGCAAATATACGGATGACGTCATCATTGCTCCATGACAATGTGACCTTGTGCCTGTGCGGCAAATCCTTTTTTTCCATCAGCGCGTCGCGGCCGATGAAGTCATGGTCGAAATTTACGATATGGCCGTAGCCGAGATCATAGGGCGTCAGGTAATAGTCCTCCACGTTGTCGGACACCATGCTGCCGCCCAGCGAGGCGCCGGCTTCGAAACCATCGGCCGGCAGCCACTCACGGTACGGCTTCATTTTTTCCCCGGAGTAGATGGCGGGAAGCTCCGAAGGGATCCAGCCGGATTCGTGGGCCACCGTCGAGTAGGTCTTTGCCCCGCCGGCGAGCAGGCCCAGGTCCCTGCCTGCCTCGAATATTGCGGCCCTGATCTCTTCCGCCTCTTCCATGGGGCCGAACAGTTCCAGCCCCGGCGCGCCCGCCATGCCGTGCCTCAGGCAACGCACCGGACGGCCCGCCACCTTGATCTCTCCCATATTGAAAAATTTTATCTCCGGCAACGGCCCTCCGTTCGCCCTTGCCAGGATTTCCAGTGCATTGGGACCCTGTACCTCAAAACGGTAACCCTTGCGCTGCCCCTTGTTTGTCACGCTGCGGTGATCGACTTCCACGGTAACGTCATAGCCACCGGTCTCGGCGTGAAACTGGACCCAGTTGCCGGCGTTGGGGCGGTTGACGATATTGATTTTTTCATCTTCCAGGCCGAACAGGATGGAATCGCCGATAACGTACCCGTCGTAATTGCACACGACGATCTGTTTTGCCTTGTTTCGGCCAAAGTTATCGAACGTATTAACGCCGACGTCTGAGAGCAGGCGTTTTACGTCGGGACCTTCCATATAGTGGTCGGTCATATGAAAGGACTGGTCGAAAAATACCGCCGTGTTGCGCCAGGATTCCTGTTCATCGCGCCAGTTGGTGAATTCGCTCCGGATCGGAAACACGTAGGGGCCAAGTTGCGCGTTGCGCAGCATGTCAACCGGGTTGCCGATCTCCCGGATTTTATCTTCGAGTGACTTGCGGGACATCCGTAAAACTCCTTTCTCAGTTAAATTGCAGGTG
>CAYOEQ010000335.1:0-2565 GCA_964402775.1 uncultured Enterobacteriaceae bacterium | reverse complement strand
CCAGGTCATAGCTGACATTGCGTCCTGCTCCCGGTCTTTTAACCAGGATGCCTGCCTTGAGCATCTCGTTAAGATCGCGGAACGCGGTTGCGCGCGAGCATTTTGTCACGGCCTGGTACTTCCTGGTGGTTATGCCGCCTTCAAAGCCTTTGATGCCCTCGGCAAATACGCGCGCGACCATCTTACTTTGCCGCTCGTTCAATCGCTCGCGATAAGCATCGTAAAACCGCGTTTTGCCCAGTACGAAAACCACTTGCTGTTGCGCAATCATGAACGCCTGCCCGACGGTGCCTGTAAAATAGCGTAGCCAGGAATCCAGGTTCAGATTGCCGCGACCGACCCATTCAAGCTCCCGGTAATAGGTTTTCCGGGATTGCAAGGCAGCCGCTGAAAAACAGGTGAGCGTGGGATAACCCAGTGTTTGTGAAATTGCGTGATCTACAATGGCGCGTCCCACGCGCCCGTTACCGTCGTCAAATGGATGAATCATTTCAAACCAGACATGCGCAGTTCCTGCCCTGACCAGGCCGGGCATCGCATTGTTATCGCCACTTTCGGCAGGGCGGGTCGTGTTGTACCAGTCAAGAAAACGCGCCATTTCATCGTCAACCCGTATGGCCGGCGGCGCCTCATAGTGAACCCGGTGACGCCCGGCAGGGCCACTGACAATTTGCATTGGGGCTGCGTCATGACGGAAGGCTCCCCGCGTGATGATATTGCCCGGCTTCTCTGCAATCACCATGGACTGCCAGCGCCCCAGCAGGGGCGCATCCAGAGGATTGTTCCAGTGACTGCGGACATCCATTATAAACTCTGCGGCCGATAACGATCTTTCATCCTGGCGCGGGCCTGTGCCGACTGATCCACCGCCTAATAGTGCCCGCAGGGATGAGCGCACGGAATCACGATCCAGCGTCTCCCCTTCGATCATGTTGGTATTCAATATTTCGGAAAGCATCAGGTCTGCCAGGGTCTCTACCTGGTCGTTCGCCGACATGGCCTCAATGTTTCCATGTAACTGTTGCGATTTCAGCTTGAAATCATTGGCGTCAAGGCCGTATGATTTTGTGGAATCGCACTCAAAATGCGGCCAGTTGTTATGTTCCCAGATCCACTTCATGACGCGATTATACCCGTTATACGCTTCATATAATAGTGAATTATGACGCGGTTATGCCGAATAATCGCTTCACATTTTCCTGCGGAGGCAGGAATCCAGTCGATTAAACAGTTCCTTATAATGAGTTCTTTTATCTGACTGGATTCCGGGTCAGGCCCGGAATGACGGCTGGGCATTAACGAAATTTTGCATGCCCTTGCCGAGGCGGGATCATCCTCCAGTCTCCAGAGCAAGTCTATCCCTGAGCGGCGACCGGTTGCATCCCCTGGCGACAAAGCCCTGCCATTTTTCCGGGAGTTCCTGAAGAAGGTTTGCGGCCTGGCCTTTGTCCGGAAACGCGGCGAACACACTTGCCCCCGTGCCGGATAACCGGGCTTCGGCGCGGGCATTGAGCCAGTCCAGCGCCGCGGCCACTTCGGGACAGATCCGGCGCACTACCGGTTCGCAGTCATTGCGGCATCTTCCCTCCAGGAAGTCGTGAAGCGTGACCCTGGGTGTTGCGCGTTCCAGTTCAGGGGCATTGAATATTTGCGCGGTCGCGACCGGGACATTGGGATAGATCAGCAGATACCAGTCTTCCGGCAGTTCCACGGGTTCCAGTTGCTCTCCAACCCCCTCTCCCCAGGCGGCGAACCCGCGCACGAATACCGGGACGTCGGCGCCCAGGCTCAGACCTGCCTCGGCAAGCTGGTCCGTCGTCAGACCCGTGTTCCACAGGCAGTTCAGGGCCACCAGGGTCGTCGCGGCATCGGAACTGCCGCCCCCCAGTCCACCGCCGATGGGGATGTTTTTATCGACGCGGATGTCTGCGCCACGGGTACTGCCGCCAAGTTCCTGGAGCAGTTTTGCCGCCCGGACCACCAGGTCATCCTGCTCCGCCACCTGTTGGTAATTGCGCCGGCACCTGATGCGGCCATCTGCGGTCGCGGTAATCCGCAACTCATCAGCCAGGTCCAGGAACTGGAACACGGTCTGCAGCAGGTGGTAGCCGTCGTCCCGGCGCCCGGTGACGTGCAGAAAATGGTTTATTTTTGCCGGCGCCGGCCAGGGTCTTGACGTCATCGGTCCAGGTTCCATTCCCTGACGGACAGGCGCACTCTCACCTCTCCGTTTTCCAGGTCCAGTCTCGCCGGCATGCTGACGCCGCCGGGCCGGGTATATCTTTTATAACGTATGGACCAGCCGCCCTGGCTCAACTCGCTCACCCTGTTTTCCCCGTCGAGCAGCAACCGGTCCACCTGCAGGGACGGGGCCGGCAGGCCTCTTATCCAGAAGACCATTTCGGACACCGGCAAGCGCCATCCCGCCGCCTCATACAGCAGGGCCTCCGCGTCCCCGGCCTGCAACAGGCTGTTGTCCGGGGCGCGTAACGAGACCGTGCCGGCAGTGCCGGACAGTTCATACACGCCACCGGAGAACGGGGCAATCACACGGAGGTCATATTC
>CAYOEQ010000334.1:0-2566 GCA_964402775.1 uncultured Enterobacteriaceae bacterium | reverse complement strand
ATGACCGGCGCCTGGATGTTCAGCAGGTTCATCACCAGTTGTTCGCCATGCCAGCGGATCCCTTCCCATTGTTCCGGGTTGAGCACAGGGAATTTGAATTCTTCCGCAGGGGGGCCTGAAAACGTACCGCCCGTGCCTGTCATGATCACGACGCGAACGTCAGCGTTGCGGGAGATATCGCCGAACAATTCCGCCAGTTCGTCATGTGCTGCACCGCTCCACAGCAGCGGACCACCATCGGTATGAAAGGTGATTTCCAGCAGACCGCCCTCGAAATTTATTTTTGCGTGGTTATAATCGGCCTTCATTTTTTTCTCCTTTATTATGTTACTCTGACGAGGAGTATATTGGAGATAGACCGTGTCTGCATTACTGGATTCCCTGGACGATTCACTGCCTGGCGGCGAACTGGGCACGCTGCTTTCCTACCCGCCGGAACTGCGCTTCCTGGCCGCCGGAGGCAGGGGAAGCAAATTGTACGATGAGGATGGTAACGAATACCTTGACCTGTTGATGGGTTCGGGGCCGTTGATCCTGGGTCATTGCCATCCCGCAGTCATGGCGGCAGCCAAAGCGCAACTGGAGCAGTGCTCCACCTGTTACCAGCCTACTCCCTCCATCTCGGAGCTGGCCTCCCTGATCGTTGCAGCCTCGCCCTGCGCGGAAAAACTGCGGTTTGTCACCACCGGGGCCGAAGCCACGTATTATGCTCTGCGCCTGGCCCGGGCGTTTACCGGCCGGGAAAAAATCATCAAGTGCGCGGGCGCCTACCACGGTTGCCACGATTATTCCCTGGTAGGCTTCCTGGCCGGGGATTATGACCCGCTTGCCGCTCCGGTCAATAGCGCAGGTATCCCGGAGGGTTCAAGCCGGACCGTGATGCTCAGCGACTTCAACGACCTGGACATGGCGGCAGACCTTATGCAACAACACGGCGACAGCATTGCAGCGATTATCCTGGAACCGATACTGGGGGTTGTGCCGCCGCAGGACGGCTTTCTCCAGGGGTTGCGTGAACTGGCGGATCAATACGGCAGCCTGCTCATCTTTGATGAAATGATCACCGGGTTCCGGCTGGCCTGGGGCGGCGCCCAGGAAGCATACGGCGTGGTCCCGGACCTGGCCTGCTACGGCAAGATCATCGGCGGCGGTTATCCCACTGCCGCGGTATGCGGGCGCGAGGACGTGCTTAACCTGTCCGTCTTCGCTAACCGCGCTAATCCGGATTACGTCCTGTTCAGCGGCACGTTCTACGCCAACCCCATGGCTGCCGCGGCCGGCGCCGCCACCCTGCGGGAACTGGCAAAACCGGGCATGTTCGACCGCTTGAACCAGGTGGGAGAGTCGATCCGGTCAGGCCTCAGGGATGTGCTTGACGAGATCGGGATTTCCGCCCAGGTCGTCGGCATAGGACCGGTGTATAACGTTTTCTTTACCGATCAGCCCATCGTGAACCATCGGCAGATCATGAGCAGCCGTATGGATTTGAGTCGCGACCTGTTACTGCGGCTGGCGCGTGAACGGGTGCTGATTTCATCTTCCAAGGGCTGGCTGTCAACGGCCCACGAGGAAGCTGATATTACCCGTGCAGTGGACGCCTATCGCAAATGTTTATCCGAGATGGTCGAAGCCGGCCTGTTGCAACCCGGGAACGGGCAATAGGGGACAGATTTAAAATCTGTCCCCGGTTATCAGATGTATTATTTTATACGAAATTAAAACGCCGTCATTCCCGCGCAGGCGGGAATCCAGTGGACAGATTATTCCTTATAATAACAAGGAAGGTTTGTTTACTGGATTCCTGCATTCGCAGGAATGACGGGGGAAGAAAATTGGCAATGCCGGACAATATCGACCCTATTACCCTCTCTGTCGTGCAAGGCGCGCTGCAGGCGACCCAGCGCGCCATGACCACCACTATGGAAAAGACCGGCCGCTCCAGCGTCTATGCTATTGCCAGGGACTATTCCAACGCCCTGTTCGACTGGGACGCCAGGATGGTAATCCAGGGAGAGGACATTCCAACCCACCTCGGTTCCATGGTATTGGCCACCAAGGCCGTAGCCCGGTTTTTCGCAGGACAAATTAACCCCGGGGATATCTACCTGCACAATGACCCCACCTATGACGGCAGCCACCTGCCGGATATGTGCATGTACAAACCTTTGTTCTTCGAGGACGAACTGGTGTTCTGGGTGGTGAGCAAGGGCCACATGGTGGATGTCGGGGGACCAGTCCCCGGCAGTTATAACCCGGATGCAAAAGAGATCTTTGCCGAGGGGCTGCGGGTCCCGCCAATACGGCTGGTTGACCGGGGGGAGATGCGCCATGACGTGTTGAACATGATCCTGACCAACTTCCGTTCGCGTAAATACCAGAGCGGCGACATGAACGCGCAACTGGGGGCCATCACGCTGGGAGAGCAACGCTTGAGGGCCCTGCTGGAGCGTTACGGCAAAGGGGTGCTCAAAGCCTGCGTGGAACAATTGCTGGATGCGGCGGAAGCGCACATGCGCGCCAGGATCCGAACCTTGCCCGATGGTGTGTATCATTCCAGCGTCGTGGC
>CAYOEQ010000333.1:0-2568 GCA_964402775.1 uncultured Enterobacteriaceae bacterium | reverse complement strand
CCTGTTCTCCGTGATTGACTATACCACCTCACAGTTTGACCCGTCGCTGACCTGGGACGATATGGCCTGGATGATCCGGGAATGGGACGGCCCTTTCGCGATCAAGGGGGTCCTGACCGCTGACGACGCCAGGCGCGCCACAGAGCTGGGCGTCAGCGCGGTGATTGTCTCCAATCACGGCGGCCGGCAACTGGACCATGCGCCGTCATCCATCAGCGTGTTGCCCGAGATCATCGATGCAGCAGGCGACCGGGTGGAGATCATCCTGGACGGCGGCATCCGGCGCGGCGCCGACGTGCTCAAGGCCCTCAGCCTGGGCGCGACCGCGGTGATGATAGGACGCGCTTACCTGTACGGGCTCGGGGCCGGAGGAGAGGCCGGGGTGGACCGGGCGTTGCAGTTGCTGACTGCGGAGATCAAGCGCAGCATGATGCTGGTCGGTTGCCCGTCCGTACAGGAGTTGGGCGCGCAATGCATCCGTATTTAATCAACTTCCGTCGGTTTTCGGATATTGTCAGTAATTCCAACTTGGCCTCTATGCTTGATGTCCGTTGCTCTGTCTTTGAAACCCGTTTGTTACGGTTGACAAACCTTTTTCGCCATATATGATATGTAGGATCAGACAACAATCCAGGATATGACTGAAATGCAAAAAGCCCAGGTGTTTCTTCGTGATGACCAGAAAACAGAATTACGGGCCATTGCCGAACTCACCGGAAGGAAACAAAGCGAACTAATCAGGCGCGGGGTCGATATGGCGATTGAAGAAGCAAAAAAAATGCAGACAAGTTGGCAAGACGGCTGGTCGCGCGCCTGCGGCGTCTGGAAAGAACGCGAAGATATCGCCTCGCTGCTGACTGACCATCGGGCAGAGATGAATGCCAGAATAGATGATTTGCAGCGGTGAACTCTACGTTGCTGGATACCTGTATCGTTATTGATTATCTCCGGCAACATCCCGGCGCTGTCAGTTATATCCATTCCCTGCAGGCGATACCGCAGCTGTCAAGTCTGACCGTCATGGAGCTGTACGCCGGCATAAAGGACAGAAGGGAACGGCGCGCTGTCGAGTCTTTGATTAATCATTCCCTGGTTCTGGATGTTACCCATGAAATCGGCGTCAAGTCCGGCAACTATCTGAACCAATATCGGGCAAGTCATGGTATCGGGGCGATAGATGCGTTGATTGCCGCAACAGCGGAACTTCACCAACTTGAGCTGGCTACGCTGAACCTCAAACATTTTCCCATGTTCAAAAACCTGAAAAAGCCCTATTAAATGGCGAAAAAGACAACGACGAAAGCCCGGGACATTCGCAGGGAATCCTACTCTGCCCCGGCCCTGGACAAGGGGCTGGATATTATTGAACTGTTGTCGAACGAGCCGGAAGGGTTAATCCTGAGTGACATCGCGCTCAAATTAAACCGCTCCGTCAGCGAGATATTCCGTATGCTGGCAGTGCTTGAACGCCGCGCTTACATCAGTCTTGACCCCGCCACGGACCGTTACGCGCTCACCTTGAAACTGTTTGACGTTTCCCACCGCTACCTGCCGGTCAGACGCCTGACAAGCGCCGCGTTGCCCGTCATGCAGGAGCTGGCGCAACAGCTGGAGCAGTCCTGCCACCTGGTGATCTACTACAACGGCCGGGGTCTGGTCATCGCCCAATCGGAGAGTCCCGCCGCGCGCGGCTTCAACGTCCGCCTCGGCGCCGAGGCGCCGCTGACCGATTCCTGCTCCGGCCACCTGCTGCTGGCGTTTGCCGAACGCAGCTCTCGCGCCGGGATGCTGAAAGCCCAGCCGCGCCATTTAAAGACCAGGGTTTCAAAAAATGAGATGGATAACATCATTTCAAAAATACGGGAGCAGGGCTACGAGAGTATCCCGAGCTCCCAGATACAGGGCGTGAAAGACATCGGTTTCCCGATATATGATTATTCCGGGAAGATGGTCGCGGCGTTATCCATTCCTTACCTGGAACATCTCGATGACTCCCAGCGCGCCACGTTTGACGATGCGCGAGAGGCGCTGCAACGGGCCGCTGCAACGATTTCCGCAGCCCTGGGCCGTACCAACACATAAAAATAGTCGATAAATAAATTATCTGAGGATAACTACGAGAGCGCAGTCCGGCTGGCTGAACTGCCCGAATATGTCAGGGGCTTCGGCCATGTGAAGAAGCGCCATGTCGCGGAAATGAAAAAACAGCAGGAGCGCTGGCTTGGCCAGGTCAGGAATTAAGAATCAGGAAACGGGAATCAGGCGTATCATGATGTTGCATATTGAGAGAAATTGACATGTTAAAAGGTATCTCGCCATTGTTGAGTCCGCAATTGCTGGCGGCGTTATACAGGATGGGGCACGGGGATGAGGTGACGCTGGCCGACGCCCACTTTCCGGGCGAAAGTCTGCACGGCAACGTCATACGCGCCGACGGGCTGCTGATCCCGGATTTGCTGGATGCGATCCTGCCGTTGTTCGAACTGGACAGTTACGTGGAGCAGGCAGCGCTCATGATGGCGCCGGTGGAAGGCGACCGGGCCGACCCGTCCGTTGAACAGGACTATC
>CAYOEQ010000332.1:0-2577 GCA_964402775.1 uncultured Enterobacteriaceae bacterium | reverse complement strand
TTTAAAGATTTGTATAGCTGTATCCCTCCGATCCACCCGCCCGTTAGTACGTTGATGTCTCCTAAGTGCCTGTAACACCGGCAAATTTTTACGGAAAAGTTGCAAGATTTACTTGACATGACAGCGCCTTGGTTCCTATAGTTACAGTTTGTGGGAAAAAGTGGGTCAAAGTGGGTAATTGTGGTAATTTCTGTAACTGTAGGAGAGATGAATGGTCGGGGGCTTCCGAGGTTCGAAAAACGTCAGTCTTGACAGCAAGGGCAGAGTAGCCATACCCAGCCGCTACCGGGACCGGCTCGTGGTCGATGCCGGCGGCTGCCTGGTACAGACCCTCAACCCGCTGGATCGTTCCCTGTGGCTGTACCCGTTGCCGGAATGGGAACTCATCGAGGAAAAACTGGCGGACCTGTCGGACTTCAACAGGCAGAGCCGCAGGATCAAACAGATGATGCGGGGCAATGCGACCGATTGCCAGCTCGATGCCCACGGGCGAATCCTGATACCTGCCGAACTGCGGGATTACGCCCAAATCAGTAAACAGGCCGTCATCATGGGGCAGGGAAACAAGTTTGAAATCTGGAACAAGGCGAGCTGGGAGGAGGTGTATAAAGACTTTTCAATCCAGGAAGGTGATGAACAGGGGGAGCCGGCCGGGGCATTGCAATTAATGTCCTTCTGATGACTTGTTGAAGTTGAATGAGTACACACATAAACCGGTATTACTCGATGCAGCGCTACAGGCTCTTGCAATCCATGCGAACGGCTGTTACGTGGACTGTACCTTCGGTCGCGGCGGCCACAGCAGGGCAATCCTGCAACGCCTCGGCGAGCGGGGCCGGCTGCTCGCTTTCGACAAGGACCCGGAAGCAGCCCGGTTTGCCCGGGAGGAGTTTGCCGGCAACCTGCGCTTCAGCTTCCACCCGCACTCATTCACCCGGCTTGACGAGGTTATCGGCCAGGCCGGATTACGCGGAAAGATCGACGGCCTGTTGTTCGATCTCGGTGTTTCCTCGCCGCAACTGGACGATGCCTCCCGCGGTTTCAGCTTTCTCAGGGACGGTATGCTCGACATGAGAATGAACCCCGGCGCAGGAACCAGCGCGGCAGACTGGATTAACCGGGCCGACCAGGCTGAAATACGCAACGTTCTGCGCCACTACGGCGAGGAGAGATATGCCGGTCGTATTGCCCGGGCCATCACGGAGCGCCGTTCCGAACAGGCGATAACGACCACCAGGGAGCTTGCCGACCTGATCAGGGCAGCAGTCCCCAGCGTCGAACGCAGCAAACATCCCGCCACCCGCTCATTCCTGGCCATCCGCATCCACGTCAACAACGAACTGGAGGAGTTGCAGGCGGCGCTGTCGCAGGTAATGGGCATATTGCGCCCCGGTGGGAGACTGGCCGTGATCAGTTTTCATTCAGGAGAAGACCGCATCGTAAAACGGTTTATCAGGCAACAGTCCCGCCCCGATCCTTATCCCGGCTACCTGCCGGTTACCGGCGATCAGATCAAGCCCGCCATGCGGGCGCTGGGACGTCCGGTCAAATCGGGAGACGAAGCCGGCCGGGACAACCCGCGCGGCCGCAGCGCGATCCTGAGGGCCGCGGAGAAACTGCAGTGAGGCAAGCCGTCATCCTTATCCTCGTTTCCGCGGTGCTGGTTTCCGCCATATCGGTGGTCGCGACGCAGCACGAGGCGCGTGCGGTCTTCATGGAGATCGAGCAGTTGAAAAAGCAGCGCGATCTGCTGAACGAGGAATGGGGCAGACTCCAGATCGAACAGAGCACCTGGTCGCTGGACGACCGGATCGAGCGCATGGTCAGGGAGGACCTGGACATGCTGGTGCCGAACAACGGATCAAGGGTGTTCCTGGTGCCATGAGCGCTAACCTCCGCAAGTGGTTGGTGCTGGTGTTGTTCGCCATCGCGGCCGCGGCGGTCGCATCCAGGGTCTTCTACCTGCAGATCCTGAACAAGGATTTCCTTAAAAACGAAGGGGATGCCAGGGCAGTGCGCAGCGTCACCATCCCCGCGTACCGGGGCATGATCACGGACCGGAACGGCGAACCCCTGGCAGTCAGCACGCCGGTGGCCTCGGTCTGGGCGGTGCCGGGCAAGGTGCTGGGTTCAGGCGCGGACCTTGGAAAACTGGCCGGCCTGCTGGGCACGTCGGATGAACAGCTCAGGAAGTTGTTGTCGGCGCGCCGGGACAGGAATTTTTTTTACCTGAAGAGGCATGTGCCGCCCGACACGGCGCGCCGGGTGAAGGAGTTGAAAATACCGGGAATCAATACCGGCAAGGAGTACAAGAGATACTACCCCCTGGGCGAAGTGGCTTCCCACCTTGTCGGGTTTACCAATATCGACGATGAGGGCCAGGAAGGCATCGAACTCGCCTTTGACGACTGGCTGCGCGGCGACCCGGGCAAAAAACGGGTATTGAAGGACCTGTACGGTTCCATCGTCAAGGACATAGAAAATATCAGGCAGTCCGTTCCCGGAGAGACGCTGACCCTGGCCCTGGACCAGCGCCTGCAATACCTGGCATACCGGGAACTGAAAACCGCGGTGCTC
>CAYOEQ010000331.1:0-2594 GCA_964402775.1 uncultured Enterobacteriaceae bacterium | reverse complement strand
CTATGGAGACCTGAACCTGGACTATAGCGCTGTTTTCGCCGATGCGCTTGAGGGCGAGCTCAAACTGTCGATGCAGGATAGCTGGCCGGGGGGCGGCAACGCAGATACGCATTTTCGGTACCGCCAGGGCCTGCTAGCGCTGTCAGATGTACGGATGGAAGTACTGAACACAGCCCTGGAGAGCGAATCTGTTGCAGTAGATATGGATACGGGCAAAGCGGATGGTGTTTTCAGGCTGGCGTCGGACGATCTCAGGCCGTTGTCATCGCTTGCAGGATTAGACGCGACCGGAAGGCTAAACGGCGAGCTCATTTTTACACATGACCGGGAGTACCAGAATCTCAATGCCAGACTTGAACTGCCTGATTTTTCCATAGCCGGGAACAAGGTTCGAAAGGCGGATATCAGATTTGATGCGAAAGATGTGTTCGGCAAGGGCAATATCAATCTTACCCTGGCAGCAGGAAGCGCCCGGCTTGGCGATGTTACTTTCGGCGCCGTACAGGCATCGGCTGCGGGCAGGCTGGACAACTTCGCTTATTCTGTTTCCGCAGAAGGGGACCTGGTCGATTATCCGGTAGATATAAGACTCGATGGGCGCGCGGAGACAAACAGCAATGTTTCTGAAATCACGCTGTCTTCCGCCAGCCTCCTGCTTGGTCCCGAGAACATCTACCTGCGCAGCCCTGTGACAGTCCGCTTCAGCGGCGGCCGCGTTGATGACGCTGAATTTGAACTCGTCCTGGCCGGCGGAGGAAGCGTTACCGGAAATTTCAATACAACGCCGGATGGGATTCGGGGAACTTTCCTTACTGAGCGCCTGCCGGTGTCGACGTTTAACCGGTTTGCTCAACTTCCTGTCAGCGCCGGGCACCTGGACATCGAAGCCCGGTTCGATACCGGCGCGCCACAGTCTCTGGCAGGTATCCGGATGCGCGGCCGGAACATCGTGCCCGGTGAAGTCAAGACCGGAAAAACGGTTGATATTGACCTGGATGCCGGCTGGGATGGCGAACGCCTTGATATTCACGCTGAGATAAGAGGCGGTTTTGACGCCCCGGCGCGCGTCCGCCTGGCCCTGGGCGCGGACAAGGGAAAATACGGGCTTCCGGCTATTTCGGATAACAGCACGCTGGATGGGGCGCTTACCTGGCGCGGACAGATCAACGATATCCGGGCGCTGGTTCCGTTGCCCGGGCACCAGTTCGACGGCGATATAGACCTGGACCTTCGGGTTGCAGGGACCATCGGGGCGCCGCAGTTCACCGGTTCGGGAGAACTGGCGCACGGTGAATACCAGAACATTCTCCTGGGCGTGGCAATCTCGGACATCAGGGTCCGGGCTGACGCCAGGCGCGGCGCCCGTATTGATTTCACCTGTGAGGCGACGGATGGCGCTCAGGGCAGGATTACGGGAACCGGCTCCCTGCAAATAGAGGGTGTGCCTTCGATAGATGCTGAACTGCGCATTGACCGGGGAACCCTGATCAGGCGTGATGATGTGACGGCGCGCATAAGCGGCATAACGAGATTATCGGGGCCGTTCAGCGGCCTGGCGCTCACCGGCAAGCTACAGGTGGATGAAGCCGAAATCGTGCTGTTGGAATTCAACCCCCTGGAAGAAGTGGAACTCCAGGGCATCGGCGGCGGGAAACACCGCTCGCCGGAAAGCGGCGCTCCGCCTGCCGTTTCCCTTGATATTGCCGTCCAGGCCGAGAGCGGTATTTTTGTGCGCGGACGCGGGGTCGATTCGGAGTGGCGCGCGGACTTGACCATGACAGGCGACGTGGAGAGACCTGTGGTGCTGGGTTCCATTGAAAAAGTCCGCGGCAGGCTCGATATGATCGGCAAGCCGTTAGAGCTGACGCGCGGCAAGATAACCTTTGACAGAACCGCCAACATCGATCCGTTGATCGACGTGGCGCTGGAACGGGTCACGCAGGACCTCCTTGGCGGCATTTACGTCAGTGGCCGGGTATCGAACCCCAGGGTCCGGTTTGCTTCCCAGTCGGGGCTGCCTGAAGACGAGGTGCTGCCCCGGCTTATCTTCGGGGTCGCAAGACAATCACTCACGACAACACAGGCGCTGCGCCTCTCGATAGCGCTCGCGATATTGTTCGGAAATAATCTTGGGTTACAGAATGAGATCAGGGCGGCGGCTCAACTGGACAGCCTGCAGATCTACGACACGCCTGATGACGGCACCTATATCACATTGGGTAAAAATCTTGGCGAACGGGTATTTGTCGGCGCCAGGCAGGATATCGGCGGCAGGGGTTCCTCAGTCACCATCGAGGTGGAAATGACGGACAGCATCATCATGGACAGTGAACTGAAACCGGATGAGGGCTCGAATATCGGCCTCAAGTGGCACAAGGATTTTTAATTGAAACACTACATACAGGTATTGACATGAAAGTCCTGAAAGCAGTTATCTTCTATCCGATGTTGTTGATGCGGCGTATTGTGCTGAAATTCGGGTACGTTGTCGCCGGTTCCCTGCTACTCAGTATTATTGTTTTCGGGGCGGTAAAATACATCGGCGCTGAATTCCTGTCATGGTGGAAACTTATTCTATACGGTTTTTGCGCTTC
>CAYOEQ010000330.1:0-2594 GCA_964402775.1 uncultured Enterobacteriaceae bacterium | reverse complement strand
CTCGGCAAAAAAGACCAGGACAATGGAGATGCCCCTGCCCGCGAGCCGGTCCAGGACGGACAGCATGAACGGCGAGACGGTCCTGTCAAACACGCCGACCTTGACGATATCGACACCGCAGCCGTGCATTCCGATGATGGCGCTCTCCAGCTCCGCGGCATAGGCCGGGAGGTCGCCCACGGTGGCGCTGAGCATGGTATTCCTGTCCGGCAGCGACGCGATGGCGCGTACGCTGTCTTCATCCAGCGCTCCCAGCGCGCCCCGGGCCGGGTCTTTCAAGTCTATTACGTCCGCGCCCTGGGAGCGGACCAGTTGCGCCTCTTCCACCGATGAGACGCTGGCAAGGAATCCCGTCATGAATTTACCTTCTATTTATCATAATATTCATCAACCTTTTCCATCAGCCATTGCCACGCGGTGCGCTCGTTTTCCCCGGCGGTCTTGCTAATGGCGATGTCCAGGTATTCCAGTTCCGCGCGGATTTTCTGCTCCGGCAGCAGGTGCAGGCGGCTCACCAGTATCGCCGCTTCGACCACTGCCGCCTGGGCGCGGTTGAAACCCCTGAACGGCCTGTGGTTAGCGGCATGCACCGGCCGGCAGGTAAATAACGGACGCATTTCGTCATCCTTGCTGCTCTCTACCCGTACTTCAACGTGGGAAAGGGCGCCGGCGAGGCGTTTGCAGGCGATATGAGTCGCAGGCACCAGCGGCCAGTCATGCCGGCCGGTCAGGCAGCCGGCAATGACCATGACATCCGCCGTGGCGTTAATCACCGCCACACCGGAGTGTAGCAGGTTGTCCAGGGTCCGTGACGGCTTGAACGGCGCGATCAGGTATTTTTCTTTTTCATGGCGGATGCCCATGGGCGCGATATGCACGGTGCCGTCCTGGTTCATGGTGGTGATGACCGTTTCGTAAATCATCGGGATTTGCCTTTCCTTGCCTGCAGGGTTGCGCCGGCGGGTTTGTATTCATCGGCGGGCCGGCCCTTCATGTCGTGCGCGGACTGCATGCGCTGCTCCCGTTCCTGGTCCGCTTCGGGGACGACCGCCACTCCCCAGTCCAGGTCCTCGTCCTGCACGTAACGCTTGCCCAGTTTCAGGGCGGCCTCCGCCTTCGCCAGTTCGACGCCCATGTAGAAGGCATGGGGAGCGTCCTCCTCGAGCAGTTTCAGCGCGGGGAACAACTGGTATGGGTCCTGCCCCGTCACCAGGCCGTCCCGGTTGAACACGTGGATGCCTTCCGGCGTTACTTCCACCCGGTAACTGGGATCGGTGATCTGTTCGGCCAGTTCCCTGATCTCGTCCAGGTCATAGGGGAACGGCTTGCGCTCATGGCTGGTCAGCAGGCCGCCGTCGATGCCCTTGGGTAGCCCCTCATCCTGTTTTGCCGCGTGCATGATGCGCCTGGCCAGGTCCAGCTCGCGCACCACGGAGCAGGCGTGGGGGCTGACTTCGGTCGCCAGCACGTGGTTGATGTCCAGTTCCGATATGATGCCGCACAGCATGGCGTTGATGCCGCCGGTATCCGCCTCGGTCAACTCGGTGAGGTTGCCGGTCCCCATCATGATCTCGATGCCGGGGTAGCGCTCCCGCAAGGCATGGTAGCGGATGATGGATGCGGTAAACCCGAAGTGGACCGGGTCCAGGATGCTGTCGGCAATGAACGGTTTATCCTGCTCCATGAACTTGTCCACCAGCCGGTACAGGGAGGACATATCGGTGTGCTGTTCCGGGATCAGGACGGGAATTGCCGCCGTCTCACCGGCGATCCAGGCGCTGCCTTCATGCAGGCTCAGCAGGTAATCGGCGCCCGCGTTTGCGCCGCGCAGCAGTTCCCCGTCGTCCAGGGAATCGATGCTGACCGTGTAGCCTTCAGTGTGCAATGCCTGCACAGCCTCTTCCAGGTGCGGGAAAGGCGTATCCGGCAGGCAACCGACGTCGATCACGTCGGCGCCGTCCCTTTTGTATCTCGCGGCCCTCGCGAGGATCTCCTCCACGCTGATCTGCGGGGCCTCCACTATCTCGGCAAAAATACCCATACTGTAATCATCCAGGCTGACCGCCTGCGCCTCGCGCCCGAAAAAAACGGGCAGGTCCTTGACGTCCACGGTGCCCCGCTGCACCGGCACGCCCAGGGTCCCGCTCAACGCGTCCAGGTCGCCCTGGCACAGCCCCGGCACCACGATGCGGTCTACCCCCTCCAGGTCACGGAGGCGGCGGCCGATCATCTGCGCGGTCATCAGCGCGGCGACGCTGACGCCGATGTTCCTTATCTCGTGGTCAAACTCCAGCGGCTGCATGGCGTCCAGGACGCGCTGCAGGCGTTTTTCCGCGAGCTTGCCGGTCAGGAAGAGGATGCGTTCGGTCATGGGTTTTGTGATCTATCCGCAGATGACGCAGATTAACGCAGATGGGATGAACATAAAAGTTACATTGCTGACAGATTGTTGGGGTCAGAGTAAGAAATTCGCCAGAATTTTTACTCTGACCCCGGATATCCGAATCAATGTTGGCTGATATGAACCATACCTGTTGCCGTCCGGTTTAATATAACGGCTGTTCCTGTTATAATCGCACCCTTGGTGAAAAGCA
>CAYOEQ010000329.1:0-2598 GCA_964402775.1 uncultured Enterobacteriaceae bacterium | reverse complement strand
CGTCGAATTCATAGCGGGCTTCATCCAGTTCCTGGCGCGAGATGGCGTTTCTCTCGATCAATCCCCGGTAACGCTCCAGGCGGGTTTCAGCCAGTTTACGACGCGCCTGCGCCTCTTTCAGGCGAGCCTGCGCGGCTTGCAGGCTCAACTCCAGCGGCGTAGTACGCAACATGACCAGGGGTTGACCCGTGATGACCCGTTCTCCTTCCCTTACCTTGAGTTCCGTCACCAGGCCGCTTGTTTCGCTTGCCAGGACGCTGACATTGGGCGCTTCCAGGTAACCCGGCAACTGGACAGTCTGCTCTACCGGCATATTGACCGCTTCCGTGTACTTGACCGGCATCGCCTGTTGCCGGAAATCCTGCCCGGGCGCCTGCGCAACCGCACAGGACAGAAGAATGCAGGCTAGACTCCTGGTAAACGGGAATAAACGCATAATTACGGGCTAGGAACCGTCGGTCACTTCGTCCAGCCGGCCCGTGGCGCAGTCGTAGATAAAACCGCGTATCCGGTCCTTGTGGAGGATAAACGGATTGACGCGGATGCGGGCCATGGATTGGCGCACATCCTGCTCCAGGTCTGCGAAAGCTTCCAGCGCAAACGCGGGGCGCAGTCCGGTATCGGCTTCTATCGCATCTTTTACGGCGTCATCGCGAAAGGTGAGCATCCCGCAATCCGTATGATGGATCAGCAGTATTTCCCGGGTCGCGAGCAGGCGCTGGGAGATGACCAGTGAGCGGATTACGTCCTCGCTGACCACACCGCCGGCATTGCGTATGACATGGGCGTCGCCTTCCTGGAGACCGAGAATCCGGTACGGGTCCAGGCGGGCATCCATGCAGGCTACCACCGCCAGTTTACGCGCCGGCGGCCCGGGCAGGTTGCCCTTGTCAAAATTTTCGGCATAGCGGGCGTTATTGTGCAGAAGTTCGTCTATCAGGGACATTACGGTGCTTGCTTGTGAAAATAGCGGCTCTACAGGTTATCACATGGCGCTGCCGGAGGCAGCTTTATTTTCGGAAAAAGAGGGTTAATTCAACAGGTTCAGCACTTCGTCATGCAACTGCTTACCGGTGGCGGCAACGATCAGTCCGCCGTTCAGCGCGGCGTTGCCCTGCCAGTCGGTAATGATGCCGCCGGCGCCTTCCACGATGGGGATCAGCGGCATGATGTCATAGGCAGACAGACCGCCCTCGATAACCAGGTCCACATAACCACAGGCCAGCATTCCATAGCCCAGACATTCCGTTCCATAACGGGAAAAACGGCACCCGGCAACTACGCGCATGAACTTTTCCCGCGCTTCATTGGTAGGGTACATGGCCGGATGGGTACAGCACACAACGGCTTCCGCCAGGCGTACCTGTTCCCGCACCGTGATCCGGGACCGCTGCTGCCGGCTAATGAAGTGCGCCGTCCTGCCGTCACCTATCCAGGTTTCACCGGTGTAGGGCTGGCGCATGGCGCCGACCAGGCACTCATCGGCCTGTTTCAACCCTACCAGGACCCCCCACATGGGGGTGCCGGAGATGAACCCGCGGGTGCCGTCGATGGGATCGATCAGCCAGGTAAGCGAATCGGTTCCCTGTGTTGTGCCGAACTCCTCGCCGATGATGGTATGGCCGGGAAATTCGGCGGCAATTCCCGCGCGGATGAACTCTTCCGTTTCCCTGTCGGCCCGGGTGACCGGATCGAAAGATTCTCCCTTCAGGCGTTTGTCCGTTACCGCCAGGTCACTCCGGAAATACTTCAGCGGAATCTCACCGGCCTGTTCGATAAGACCCTCCAGGAAAGACATATAGCCGGATGAGGTCCGGGTATTACTCATTTACGGTACACGGCGGTTATCCCGCACTGATTCCAGGTATTCTTTGCCCGTTCTGGGCATGCTGTGTTTCCTCCGGCCTTATGGCAACTTCCCCATTCTTACAGTACCATAACTGTACAATTTATGGGGTCAGAGTAAAATTTCTGCGAAATTTTTACTCTGACCCCTGCAATTCTCTGACCTCTTAACCTCGAGAATAATGAAAAAATTTCTTCGCGACACCAATCTCGACACGGACAGGTTCCGCAACGGGATGGCGCAGTTGACCGGCGCAGTGAATATTATTGCCACCCGCAACGGGGACATTCGCTCGGGGTTGACCGCCAGTGCGGTCTGCTCTTTTTCGGCGGAACCTCCGCGCCTCCTGGCCTGCGTGAACTTCAACGGCAACAGCTTCCAACATATAGCGGAAAGCCGCTGCATGAGCGTCAACGTGCTGGCGCAGAGCCAGGAACACCTTGCTAAACACTTTGCGGGCATGCTCGGCGAAAACCCGGAAGACCGTTTCAAGTTCGGAAATTGGACGGAACTGGTTACCGGGGCGCCGGTGCTGCAGGAGGCCCTGGCAGGTTTTGATTGCACTGTAGAGGAAATGCTGGTCGCCCATACCCACGCGGTCATTATCGGCGAGGTAAAGGAGGTGATCGTCAACGGCGGCAAGAAACCCCTGCTCTACCTGAACAAGGCGTTTACCACCACCATGGGCCATTACGACGACCTGAACCTGGATTACAGCATGTCACCATGGTATTGAAATTAAGAGGTCAGAG
>CAYOEQ010000328.1:0-2605 GCA_964402775.1 uncultured Enterobacteriaceae bacterium | reverse complement strand
ATCAACCTGCAACAGTTCTATGCGGAAGAATACCTGATCGACCTGTTTCCGCAGTATCCGCAGACCGGCATCCGCTGGCAGAACGAGGTAACCGGTGTCGACAATGGCGCCGACAAGGTCATCGTGACCGTGAACACCCCCGCGGGGGAATACCGGCTCAGTTGCGACTACCTGATCGCCGCGGACGGGCATCGCAGCCCGGTACGGGAGGCCCTGGGACTGGATTTTGTAGGCCGGGTATTCGAGGACAACTTCCTGATCGCCGACGTACGCATGAAAGCGGACTTCCCCGCGATCCGGCGCTTCTGGTTCGACCCGCCGTTCAACCCCGGCCAGACTTCGCTGATCCACAAGCAGGCCGATGACGTCTGGCGCATCGACTTCCAGATGGGTTGGGACATCGACCGCGAGGAGGTGATGAAGGAAGAGAATATAGACGCCAAAATAAGGGCTTTTCTCGGTTCCGATCTTGAATTCGAGTACGAGTGGGTGAGCCTGTACACCTTCAAGTGCTGCCGCATGGAGAAATTCGTCCATGGCCGCACCATCTTCGCCGGCGATTCCGCCCACCTGGTGTCGCCGTTCGGGGCGCGAGGGGCAAACGGCGGACTGCAGGACGTGGACAACCTGGCCTGGAAACTCCACCTGGTCCTGACCGGCGCAGCCCCGCCCCGCCTGATCGACAGCTATGACGATGAGCGCATTCTTGGCGCGGAGGAAAACGTGATGAACTCATCGCGCAGCACGGACTTCATGACCCCGAAAAGCGAGGTCAGCCTGGCGTTCCGCAACGCCACCCTGGAACTGGCCAAGGATTTCGAATTCGCCCGCAGGTTCGTCAACCCCGGCCGCCTGTCCACTCCAAGCGTGCTGGACGGGTCTCCCCTGAACACGCCGGACGAGGACGAATTCAGCGACCGGCAACGGCCCGGCGCGCCGTGCCTGGATGCCCCGGTCTGCGTCAACGGCATGGATACCTGGTTCCTGAACCAGTTGGGAGACCGCTTCGTCGGGATTTATTTCAGCGGCGACGGCAGCGCGCCGGCAGAGCTTGACGCGGTGGGCTCAGGGCAAATCCCGGTCGATACCCTGATCGTGACGGAACCAGGGAACGGCGGCAAACATATCTTGGATAAAAACGGCCTGCTGCACCGGCACTACGACGCCCGTCCGGGCACCTATTACCTGGTGCGGCCCGACCAGCATGTTGCCGGCCGCTGGCGCGAGTTCAACCGGGAAAAGGTATCGAAGGCGCTGGCCCGGGCAACGGGCCTATAGCAATGCTGCTTCCAGAGCTACCTCTATCATCTGGTCCAGGCTGGTCTGGCGCGCTTCCACCGACAGCCCGGTGACCGCGCGGGCATCGTCGGTGACGGTGCACAGCGCAACCGCCCTGGCGCCGTATTCGGCGGCGACTCCGTAAATGCCGGCCACTTCCATCTCCACCACCGGGACGTTCAACCGTTCCATCACGTCCCACATCTCCTTGCCCGGTGGCGGGAAAAACAGGTCCGAGGAGAACACGTTGGCGACGTGGAAGCTTACATCCTGCGCCTTTGCCGCGCTGACGGCATTCTGCAACAGGTCGTAATCGGCCAGGGCGGCGAAGTCGAAGCCGTTGAACCGGACCCGGTTGACATTGGAGTCGGTGGACGCGCCCATGGCGATGACGATATCCCGCATCCGGACCGACGCCGAGATCGTCCCGCAACTGCCGACCCGGATGATGCGCTTCACGCCGAACGCGGTGATCAATTCGGTGCAGTACACGCAGGCCGAGGGAATGCCGATGCCGTGGGCCACTATAGAGATTTCCGTGCCCTTGTAGGACCCGGTGAAACCGAGCATGTTGCGGACGTCGGTCACCTGGCGGGAGTCAGCGAGATACTTTTCTGCGATATATTTCGCCCGTAGCGGATCGCCGGGCATGAGCACCGTTTCTGCGATATCACCCGGTGCGGCGTTGAAGATGTTTGCGGTCATTTTCCTGGTTCATTATTTTCGGTATTATCAATAAGGAGTTTTGTTGCCTACTGGATTCCTGCCTTCGCAGGAATGACGAATGTGGCGCGATTTATGTCGTTATGTATAGTACTCTTTCCAGTTAATATTACTACAAAGGTGGAGTCAGTGTGCCTGAATTGTATAATTCCAAATTCTTCATATTAACGTCCTTGTTGCCGGGCCTGCTGCTGTCCGCCGGCCTGGCGCTCGCCGCCCCTGACCCCGAGGAATTGGCCAGGGTCGCGCAACAGGGCGATGCCGGGGCGCAGTTTCTGCTCGGCAGCCGCTACGACCACGGCCAGGGCGTGACTGAGGATGACGCCGAAGCTGTACGCTGGTATCGCCTCGCGGCCGAACAGGGGCACGCATCCGCGCAGTACTACCTGGGATACAAATTTGCGCAGGGGGAAGGGGTGGCCAGGAATAGCGGCGAAGCCGTCCGCTGGTTGCGCAAGGCCGCCGGGCAGGGCCATGCCGCCGCGCAGTACCGGCTCGGCGCCATGTACTTCAATGATGAGGAAGCGCCGCTGGACAAGGCTGAAGCCGCGCGCTGGTTCCGCGCAGCCGCCGAACAGGGGCATGCCGTGGCCCAGTATTACCT
>CAYOEQ010000327.1:0-2606 GCA_964402775.1 uncultured Enterobacteriaceae bacterium | reverse complement strand
GGATATTCCGGCACTCCAGCGGAGTGCTATGTCTGGAATTGTCCAAACTTTAGTATATCTTATACGTGTGCCCAAATACATCTTTAACTGACAACTGACAACCGATAACTGAAAACCTTTAAAGAAAGGAGCATATTTCATGAAAAAGTATTGCCATCTCTTCGGCATCGTTCTACTCGTCAGTTCGCTCGCGCTTGTGCTGAGCAGCTGCGACGAGACAATGACAAACCAGATGGACCGAGTCGTTGACACGGGGCCCGATCCACCGACCGAGGCACCCGTGACACCACCGGTTGAAGAGCCGATGGTCCCTTCAACCGAAGAACCGACCACGCCAACACCGGCACCCCTTGCACCGCTCCCCGAAGGCACCGTTGTCTTTGTGGCACCGAGACCCCTAACATCTCCAGCTGTCGGGCAGCAACTGAAAGTGAGTCTTAATATCAAGGGCGCAGCAGGTGTCAGCGGCTACGATGTAACGGTCGGTTTCGATCCGACCGCGCTCCGATACGTGGAGAGTGCGAATGCGGATTACCTACCCCCCGGTGGGTTTGTGGCACCTGCACAAGTGAGTGCGAACAGTGTCTACCTGAGTGCGATTTCGCTCTCGGGTGTAGCACCTGCAGCCGAAGGGACGCTGGCGACGGTCACCTTTGAGGTGGTTTCTGCGAAAGCGTCAACGCTTGTGTTAGATCCGGTCGTGCTTTCAGATGCGAATGCCCAAGAATTGCCGTTTACGGCAGTAGATGGACAGATTAACGCACCGTAGGGGAGGTTCTTTCGCGTGAGCATTGTGGCAACGATGTTTTTTCATGTTGCTACGGGTTCGGAGACCGAACCCCTACGTCTATAGAAAAACGATGTTTTTTGTATTGCTACGGGTTCGGAGACCGAACCCCTACGGATGTTTTGATATAGGCGAGGTTTCCTCGCCCGATGTAAGCGATAACCGATAACCGATAATTCCTAAAGATACATCGTAGGGGCGAGGTTCCCTCGCCCGATATAAATGTAACTGATAACTGATAACTGACAACTGGCAACTGGCAACTATTAAAAAAGGAGTCTCTTCTCATGAAAAACAGAGGTTTTGAACTTTCCAACAACAAAGTACTTTTCTCCGTACTGATCCTCGCGTTCTGCTTCGGCATGACGCTAACAAGCTACGGGCAAGCCGTCGTCTCCATTCAACCCACAACCCTCGCAGCCCCCGAAGTCGGTGAACAGCTGACCGTGAACGTCGCCATCACCGGTGGCAAAGCCGTCGCAGGCTACCAAGTCTCCGTTGCGTTTGACCCAGCGGTGCTCTCCTACGTCTCCGCGACCGATGCCGGCTACTTCCCATCGGGTGCATACACGGTGCCGCTCCAAAATGATCAGGACATCACACTCGTCGCCGCTGCGCTCGAGGGCACAGCGACCGAAACGACTGGCACCCTCGCAACACTGACGTTTGAAGTGCTGCAACCCAACCCGTTCAGAAGCCTTCAGTTGACGGATGTCATTTTAGCAAACGCCGATGCGACCGCACAAGCTGTCCAGTGGGCAGATGCACAGGGGCATTGGAATGAGCCGATCAACGGCGCGCCGCCCGAAGAGACGGTGATGTTGCCGAACTATCCGAACCCGTTCAACCCGGAGACGTGGATCCCGTATCGGTTAGCAGCACCTGCCGAAGTGACCTTGACGATCTATAGTGCCGATGGCAAGTTAGTGCGGACGTTAGCGTTAGGGCATCAAGCGACAGGTGTGTATCAGTCGAAAAGTCGTGCGGCGTATTGGGACGGTCGGAACGGCTTGGGTGAGCCTGTCGCCAGTGGTTTGTATTTCTACACTTTCACAGCTGGTGATTTTACAGCCACCGGCAAAATGCTGATTTTGAAGTAGGGGCGAGGTTGCCTCGACCGTTCTTGCAGTTTCTCTATGCATCGGGTTTCGGAGACCGAACCCCTACGGTGTTTTTGATGTTCATAGGGTTCGGAAACCCAACCTCTACATCTATTTCTCAATGAAAGGAAAACACTTATGAAAACTTTATTGAAGACAAATCCATTTCTGATCTGTTTAACGCTTCTGCTATGCTTCGGCATCACAGCGATGAGTTATGGGCAAGCCGTTGTCTCCATAGACCCGGCAGAAGTCGCTTCCCCCGCTGTCGGTGGGACGCTGAGCGTCAATATCAAGGTAAGCAACGGCACCGGTGTCGCCGGCTACGATGTGACAGTCGGTTTCGATACATCGGCACTGCAATACGTAGAAATCAAGAACGCGAACTACCTGCCGACAGGTGCGTTTGCTGCGCCGCCCCGAGTCTCAGGGAACCGTGTGACGCTTGCGGCGACCTCGTTATCCGGTGCAGCCGCTGCGACAAGCGGGACCTTAGCGACACTGACGTTCAAAGTCGTGACGGCGAAAGCATCAACGATTGAATTGGTAGAGGTAATCCTCTCCGATAGTGCTGCGAAGGAGTTGGCGGTGAGCAAACGAAATGGTGAGGTGGTGGTTGCGGCATTTCTTGCGACGGATCTGAATAAAGATGGGAAAGTGAACGTATTAGATCTGACGTTAGTTGCGCGGGATCTGGGTAAGACCGGTTCGCCTATGGG
>CAYOEQ010000326.1:0-2635 GCA_964402775.1 uncultured Enterobacteriaceae bacterium | reverse complement strand
AATTTCGACCTGAAAGGCGAACACCCCGCCGACGGCAAGGTCTGCGTCAAGCCGTTCGGGCTGGTGCAGAAACTGTATAACCCCGACCGCATCAAACGGCCCATGAAGCGCACCAACCCGAAAAAGGGTAGGCACGAAGACCCGGGCTGGGTGGAGATAGGCTGGGACGAGGCCCTGGATATCGTCGCGGAGAAGATGAACGCGACCCGGGCCAAAGGCGTCATGGACGAAAACGGCAACCCGCGGCTGGCCTTCACCACCGGCGGTGCGGCCACGCCGTTCAAGTACATGGGCAGTTTCCCGGCCCTGCTGTTCGCCTGGGGGCCGTTCGACCAGAGCCTGGGCGCCGGCGGCACGGTCAAGTGTTACCACACCGAGCACATGTTCGGCGAACTCTGGCACCGGGCCTTTACCATCCTGCCCGACACGCCCCGCTGCGAATACATAATTTCCTTCGGCATGAACATCGATGCCTCCGGCGGCGTAACCGGGGTGCGGCGCCATGCCGATGCGCGCAAACGCGGCATGAAGCGTATTCAGTTCGAGCCGCACCTGTCGGTGACCGGCGCCAACGCCACGGAATGGATCCCCATCAAGACCAAGACCGACAACGCGGTGTTGTATTCCATGCTGCACGTGCTGCTGCACGAAACCCCCATCGACAAGCTGGACGTGCCCTTCCTGAAGAACCGCACCGCATCTCCCTACCTGGTGGGACCCAACGGGTTCTACCTGCGCGACCCGGAGACAAAGAAACCGCTGCTGTGGGACAACAACGCGAACCGGGCGGTGCCTTATGACCAGGCCGATACGGACCCGGCCCTGCTCGGGACGTTCACCGTGACCGATGCTATCGAGATCGGCGCCGATGACGAGACCTGGCGCTACGACAACGTCGAGGGCGCGACCGGGCTGGAAAAGACCCGGCAGATGCTGGCCGGCAAGACCCCGGAATGGGCCTCGGAGATTTCCGAAGTCCCCGCCGCGACCATCCGCCGCATCACCAATGAATACCTGGCCCATGCCCACATCGGCGAGACCGAGATCGTGGACGGGCGCGAACTGCCGTTCCGTCCGGTGGTGACGGTGCTGGGCAAGTCCGTCAATAACGGCTGGGGTGCTTACGAGTGCGTCTGGGCGCATACCATGATGCAGGTGCTGGTGGGCGCGCTGGAGGTATCCGGCGGCATGCTGGGCAGCACCACCCACGTAGCCGGCGATACGGACTGGGAAAGGTCGCTGACGGTGGAAGCCGGGGAAGACGGCTTCATGACCCATACCTTTACCCCCACCGACAAGGAAGGCTGGGACGCCAACCCCTTTACCCGCCATGCCCATAACAGCCTGACCCCCATGGGCGGCGACAAGATGGGGGCGCAACTGTTCGGTTCCACGACCCTGGCCTGGTTGCGGCTGCAGGGACGGGCCGCGGAAAGCTGGCCGAAACCCAACCCGCCGGACATCTGGTTCCTCTACAAGTGCAACCCCGCCATCTCCCATTCGGAAACGGAAAAGATGGGCGAAGTGATGGCGGAGTTCCCGTTTACCGCCGCATTTGCCTACACCCTGGATGAGAGCAACCACTTTGCCGACGTCATCATGCCGGAGGCCACCGATCTGGAGAGCGACCAGTTGCACCGCATCGGCGGCGGGCACTACTTCGAGAACCACTGGGAATCGGAAGGCTGGGCCCTGCGCCAGGCGGTCATAGAACCGCTGCACGAGGCAAAGGACTTCAGCTGGATCGCCAACGAACTGGCCCGGCGCACAGGCCTGCTGGAAGCCTATAACGGCGCCATCAACGCCGGCGTCTGCGGCATTCCCCTGCAAACCGACGATTATGACTTCTCCCTGGAGATGGACAAAGAACATTCCCAGGACGAGATCTGGAATGCAGTGAGCAAGGCCGCCAGCCACGACCTCACCGGCGGCAAGGAGATCCTGGACCTGGACTGGTTCCGGCAAAACGGCTTCAAGACCCGTCCTTACTCCCGTTTGAACTGGTACCTGTACCACAAGCTGGAGGACCTGGGACTGCGCTTCGAACTGCCCTACCAGGAACGCTATTACCGCATGGGCAAACAACTGGCCAACCGCCTGCACGAGACCGGGGTGCACTGGTGGGACAAGCAACTGGAAGAATACAAACCACTACCGGAGTTCGAGGATTTGAACAGGCTCTGGGATGAGATCATCGAGCGCAACCACGACGTCAAGGCCGCGGACTATCCGTTCTGGCTGCTGACCGGCCGCAGCATGCAGTATGCCTGGGGCGGCAACGTCGGCATCCAGTTGATGAAGGAGGTGGCGGACAACGTCTACGGCCATGACGGCATCGTCATGAATGCGGGCAAGGCGCGGGAAATGGGCATTGAAGACGGCGATCTCATCGAGGTCACATCGCCGGTCAACTCCACCCGCGGCTACGCCCGGCTGCGCCAGGGAGTGCGGCCCGACGTGGTGGTGATGATCGCCCAGTTCGGCCAGTGGAAGATGCCGTTCGCAAAGGACCTGAAACGGCCGGGATTGAATGCCCTGGTCCCCATGAACGTCGACTCGCTGGACGGGGGCGGTTCCAGTATCGACGGCACCAAGGTTTACGTAACACGCATAGGAGCAGGGATATGACCCGTTA
>CAYOEQ010000325.1:0-2638 GCA_964402775.1 uncultured Enterobacteriaceae bacterium | reverse complement strand
AACGCGGCGCTGTTTCACTACAGGACACGGCCGGCAGTATTACGGCGATTACCGCCGATACGCTTGAGAGAACCCTGGTGGAAGGGTTTGAGGATTATATCAAGATGGTGCCGGGTCTGACTTCCGTCAGTTCCGGTCCTGGTCAGTCACAGATCGTAATTCGAGGGGTCAATGCAGTCAGGATTATCCACAGCGCCCCCCAGGCCCGATCACTGGCTGGATTGTATATCGATGAAATGCCGATTTCCGTGGCCGGTTACAACCCTGACCTGGGCGTTGTCGATATCGAACGGATAGAAGTCCTGCGCGGTCCCCAGGGCACGCTATACGGCGCCAGTTCCATGGCCGGCACAATCCGGGTGGTCACCGCAAAGCCCGATACCGAGGAGTTTTCGGGAAATTTCGGCGCAAATGTCTCCCACACTGAAGATGGTGACATCAATCACAGGGTAAAAGGTTCCGTGAACGTGCCGTTTTCGGACCGGGTCGCCATGCGTCTCAACGCCTACCACACCTCCAAAGGCGGGTTTATCGACAACGTGGCCCCGGGCATGGAAGAAGAAGATTACAACAGCGAGGAGATTTTCGGCGGCCGGGCCCAATTAGCCTACTATGGCGACAAGCTGAATGCCGTCGCTGCCGTCATGTACAACGACCTGGAATCGGACGGGCCGCCCGATGAATACCTGCCCAGCCCCGATGATCCCGTCATCGGCGCGGTAAGCAAAGAGTTCGAGACCGTCAAGCTCGTCCAGGATTTTTATAGCCAGGATTTTTTCGCTTTCAACTTCAATCTCGATTACGATTTCGGCCCGGTCCTGTTCACCTCGGCCACGTCCTATTTTGACATGGAAATCGCGAAGAGCCTGGACGACACTTACCGGGTGCTTGCAGTGACACCGATACGTGCGCCATGGAGCGATTACCAGGCCTGGGACACCAGCGAGTCCGTCATCCAGGAAATTCGCCTGTCTTCAAACACTGATTCTCGGCTGGAATGGCTGATTGGCGGTTACTACGAAGCAAACGACCGGGAATTCCTGCAAACACAACCCACCCCCGGCCTGAATGCATTTTTTGTTTCCATAGGCGGCCCTCCTCCCTGCCCGACGTTGACCGGCCCCTGTTTCGGCGCAGTGGCGGACTCCGTGTTTGACGGCACGACGACCATTGATTCGGAGCAGTTCGCGGTGTTTGGGGAGGCCACCTTGCATGTCACCGACGCACTCAGGCTGAAACTCGGTTTCCGTTATTTCGATTATGAGAACGACGCGTACATCCTGGGCTCCGGGGTCGCCAACGGCGGTGTAACCATCGATGAGGATATCATCAAGCAGGATGACTGGGTGCCCAAGGTCGAAGTATCTTTTGACGTGTCCGAAGACCACATGGTCTATGCCACTTATTCGGAAGGTTTCCGGTTGGGCGGGATAAACGGTTTTATCCCCGAGGTCTGCCGAGCCGAAGTGGCGGCGTTAGGGTCAAGCTGGAACGCACCGTTTAATTCAGACAGTCTGGAAAACTATGAGCTCGGCGCTAAAACCTCCTGGCTTGACAATCGTCTGACCGCCAACCTGGCCGTCTATTACAACGAGTTTGACGACATTCAAACGAACGTCCCGTTGAATTGCGGCTTCTTCCAGATGTTGAATTCGGGCAAGATCGAAAACACCGGCTTTGAGGGCGATTTCACTTTCCTGGCGTCGGAAGCATTGACATTGCAATTCGGTTTTGCTTACGTGGATTCAGAAGTTGCGAGTTCCATCCCCGGTGTGAATGCCGAAGGAGATGAACCGCCCTACATCCCGGAATTCACCGCATCCGGTTCCGTTGATTACGGCATTCCTCTTGGGAATGGCTCCGGTTTCATTCGCGCAGACGTGCGGCACGTGGGCAGTTCCGGCAACGAATTTTCTTCACAACCGACCATCAGCACGTTGCCGTCCTATACCATTGTCGATCTGACCCTGGGATATGAATTGAACAACTGGTCATTAAGCGTCTTTGCCAGGAATTTGTTTGATGACGATGTGATCACCAATATCGACCCCGACCGGGTGCAACCGGAGCAGTTAAGCCGCGGTCTGCCCAGAACGATCGGCGCCGGCGTAACCATAAAGTTCTGACACGACTTGCTCTTCAAGTGATGGTCCTGCGCCGTTATTCGTCGACGGCGCGGGCCAAATCAGATGTCCTTAATTTCCCTTCGGGTCGTTGATAGTACCAATAGCGTAACTTTTTTATCTCTTCTCAAATTATCAGACATGAATTAGGCTATATGTTTCGACAATCAGCGAACTCGGGATATAAATGACAAGGTCAGCGCGAGCTTGAGCTACGCATTTATTTAACCGCATGACAGGATATTGAATGAGCAAAAACGTAGAACTGTTCGACAACTGGCTGCGCACTTCCTTCGTGGAAATGAATACCGAATTGGAGGAAACTTATTTCGCGCAGGAAGACCGGCAGGCCGTCAGCGGCGTCGGCAACTCCATCAAGGAAAATCTGGTCGAGGAAGGCAACAGCCATATCATTCCCCTGCTCAAGGAAGGCAATACGGACGAGGGATTTGAGAGGCAGTACAACCTGCTCGGCTGCGTCGGCTTTTTCATGGCGGCGTGCCGGCGGCATGATA
>CAYOEQ010000324.1:0-2524 GCA_964402775.1 uncultured Enterobacteriaceae bacterium | reverse complement strand
TGTCCTGTAATTCCCATGGGTGTCCTGTAATTCCCATGGGTGTCCTGTAATTCCCATGGGTGTCCTGTAATTCCCTGTAATTCCGTCCCCGGTGCGGTGCGGCCATTGCTTTTCAAACCTGGCACGAACCATGCATGCATATTAGCGATTGTGATTAACGCAACAACCGGAGTAAAAAAATGCGAAATACCATCCTGACCCTGGCAACCCTCATTCTCGCGATCGGTTCGGCAGGTACGCGTGCGGAAGACTCGCCGCACCAGTTCAGCGGAAACATAGGGCTGTTTACCGATTACCTTTACCGCGGCATCTCCCAGACCAGCGAGAAGGCGGCCGTACAGGGTGGGATGGACTATTCCCATGCAACTTCAGGTTTTTACGCAGGCACCTGGGCTTCCAACGTGGATTTTGCCGAAGACCTGGAAATCGACGTTTACGGCGGCATCTCGGGTGAACTGGACGGCGGTCTCAGTTGGGACGTAGGCGGCCTCTACTACATCTATCCCAGTTCCGATGCGCAGCCGGAAGAGAACTTCTTCGAAGTGTACGCCAGCACCGGTTATACCTTCCCGGGCGCGCTGGAACCCAGTGTCGGCGTCGGCATCGCTTATTCCCCGGACTTCTTCGGTGAAGATGGTGACGGCGTGTACATCAACGGCAGCCTGGACCTCACGCTGCCCCACGGCTTCGGCCTGTCGTTCTACGTCGGCCACCAGGACGTGGCAGGCGACCAGACCACGGGGCCGGACGGCTTCAACTACACCCACTACAGCATCGGCATCAGCAAGAGCCTCGGCCCCTTGAGCCTGAGCGCATCCTGGAACGATGCAGACGACGACTGCGGCGGTGAGATCTGCGAGGCGCTCGTGGGCAGTATTTCCATGAGCTTTTAATAAGCCACTAACACCTGAACCGAGACACGTAATACGAAGACCTGCAGGAGAAACTGATAATGAAGCAATTCGGTGATTCAACCAACGGAAAAACGATGCCGCGCAAAGCGGGGCGCATCTCCAATATAACCGGCATCCTGGCGGGACTGGCGGCGTTGCTGCTGCCGCTCGGCGCCCGGGCAGATGAATTGAGCGCGGGAGATACGGCCTGGATGCTGACTGCCACGGCCCTGGTGCTGTTCATGACGATACCGGGGCTCTCCCTTTTCTATGCCGGGATGGTCAGGAGCAAGAACGTCCTGTCGGTACTGATGCAGTGCTTCGCCATCACCTCGATGATGACCGTGCTCTGGGTGTTGTACGGTTACAGTATCGCGTTCGGCGGCGAAGGCCTCTACTGGGGCGGGCTGGACAAGTTGTTCCTGGCGGGCGTCACGGTTGATTCCATGAGCGGCACCATCCCGGAATCCGTATTCATGACGTTCCAGATGACGTTTGCCATCATCACCCCGGCGCTGATCGTCGGCGCCTTCGCAGAGCGCATGAAATTCAGCGCGGTGCTCCTGTTCATGGCGATCTGGCTCACAGTGGTGTACGCCCCGGTGTGCCACTGGGTCTGGGGTGACGGCGGCTGGCTCGGCAACAAGGGTATCCTGGATTTTGCCGGCGGCACGGTTGTGCACATCAACGCCGGCATGGCGGGACTGGTGTGCGCCCTTGTACTCGGCAAACGCAAGGGTTATCCGACCACTCCCATGATGCCCCACAACCTGACCTACACCGTGATCGGCGCCTCCATGCTCTGGGTGGGCTGGTTCGGTTTCAACGCCGGCAGTGAACTGGCTGCCGACGGGACCGCCGGCATGGCGATGGCGGTAACGCAGATAGCCACCGCGTCCGCGGCGCTGGGCTGGATGATCTGCGAATGGGTGAACCACGGCAAGCCCAGCGTGCTGGGGATCGCGTCCGGCGCAGTGGGGGGGCTGGTCGCGATCACCCCGGCCTGCGGCTCCGTCGGTCCCATGGGCGCCATCGTGATCGGTTTCGCCTCCGGCGTCGGCTGTTTCCTGGCGGCAGTTAAACTGAAACGCATGCTGGGCTATGACGATTCACTGGACGTGTTCGGCGTCCATGCCATCGGCGGCATCATCGGCGCCCTGCTGACGGGTGTGTTCTGCGCAGAAACCCTGGGAGGCGCCGGGTTTGGCGTTGAAAGCGGCGGCATCGCCGCCCAGGTAGGCGTCCAGTTTACCGGCGTGATCGCGACGGTGATTTACACGGGCATAGCCAGCTTCATCATTCTCAAGGTAGTGGACCTCGTGATCGGTTTGCGGGTTACGTCCGACGAGGAGCAGGAAGGGCTGGATATTGTCTTGCACGATGAACGTGGCTATATTATATAGTCATACGGCGGTAATAACCCAAGGAACCTCTGATTAATCAGAGGTTCCTGCGATACAGGGATGTATCGCCAAATTCGATGACGATAAGTCATTGAATTTGAGAGAAAAACAAAAATCGCATTTTTTGTTTTTCGTGCTCTGACAAGTCCAGGATGGACTTGTTCAGAGCTTACTTAAATATACAATGATGTTACTGGCCTGATAACAAAGGGTAGAACCTGTGAGACG
>CAYOEQ010000323.1:0-2654 GCA_964402775.1 uncultured Enterobacteriaceae bacterium | reverse complement strand
CGGCGCGGGAAGGGGATATATGGCGGATGGATTTTTCGCGTTTCCAGTGGATTGAAGAGGGCGGCGCGCGGGTCTGTCCGGGGTGGGCTTGGACCAGTCACGGGACTTATGATTCGCACATCCCGGATCGCTTCAGTGTGATACACTTTTCTGAAAAGGTGGTAGGCGAGCAATGAGTGACAAGACCGTGCGCTACATCTGCCATAGGACCGAAGACGCCATTGATGTGGACGGCCACCTGCGAGAGGAAGCCTGGACGCGGGCACCACGCTCTCCGCGCTTTGGGGATCACACCGGACGGCGAGCGCTTTTCGATACCCGGGCGGCCATGCTGTGGGACGATCAGAATTTTTACGTGGGCTTCTGGCTGGAAGATCGCGACGTGTGCGGTGCGCAGGGGGAGGATCCGCTGTTAGTCTGGCAGGACAACAACGCTGGGGTGCTCCTAGTCGGTCGGGGAGCGTATTACGAACTGGTGGTCAATCCGCTGGGCGCGACCTCGGAGATGTTCCACATCTGGAAGGAAGCCTATCAGCGCGGCGGTCGCTACGACGTGCCGGAGTTCGATTTGGCGGTGCATAGGCCCGAAGTCCTGGGTGGGGGATCGAACTCCGACTATCGCGCCATGCGCTGGGCTTTTTCGCACTGGCGTTTTCCCGGATTACAGGTCGGGGTGCAGGTCGAGGGCACCCTGAATAAACGGGATGATATTGACCGGGGCTGGAGCGTGGAACTGGCATTCCCTTGGGAGGGGTTTAAAAGGCTAGCGGACGCGCAGAGCCTGCCCCCGGCCAACGGCGATGTATGGCGGATTGGGCTGATGCGGCGTCAGATTATCGACCAGCGCGCCAGTCGGCGGCAGGTTTTGTGGACTTGGCAGCCTCTGATCGAGAGCAACCTGCACGTGCCCGAGACGCATCTCGAGGTGGAATTTTCTCGCGTGCCGCCGGGCGAATCTTCCGCGAATTCAGCGTAAATTTTCATTCGGGTGTAGGATAGGGATGCCCCTTTTCTGTGGCGTCGATCATTTGCTGCAACTTGTCGGCGATGAATTGGGTGTGAATGGCGATGAGCGCTTCCCCTTTTTCTACAGTGGCAAGCAAGGCGTTTTCTTGGCGGGCGCGGTCGCGCGGGTTTTCCGGGTTCGGTCCGCCCTGCGGCCAACCCTCCTTGGAAAAGGGTTCGAGATACGCAGCGACTTCAGGCGATAGGTTGTGGGCGTAATCCAAGCCAGCGGCGTCATATTCTTCCATCGTAAAAGCGCGGACCCGTTGCGGACAAGCCGCCAACATTACGGAGGTCTCGTCCTCTGAGGCGTGGTTTAGCGCGGTTTGTCTCGCCACCGTATCCAGCTTGCCCGCTTTCAGATCTCGATAGCCCTGGAGGATGGTTTCCCGGTCCTCATCTGTAAGCCCCATCCAGTACGAATCTTCATCGAGTGTGATACCCAAGTCTCGCCGCCACGCCGGCAGCACATCTCGCAGCAAGCCGTGATTGCCGCCGTGACCGTTTACGACCAGAATCGTGCGGACGCCGTGGGTTTTCAGGCTCTCCGCCACGTCGAAGATGTAGCCTCGCAGCGTTTCCTTGCGCAATGTCAGCGTTCCCTTGCGCGCCATGTGATAAGGAGAATAGCCCACCGGACAAGGCGGAGCGACCGTGACCTGTGGGTAGAGTTGCAACGCGGCCTGCTGGGAGATAAACGTGGACAGGACAATGTCCAGATCCAAGCTCAGGTGTTCGTTGTGCTGTTCGGTTGCGCCGATGGGGATGATGGCGGCTTTCAGATCGCCGCGCTGTAGCGCTTGGCGAATTTCCTTGCGGGTACACTCTCCTAGCATGACTCTGGAGGGGTTGACGTATCGGTTTTTTGCGTTTGCCATGATATTCCTTTGGAATCAAGGTTCTAGGTTTTACTTCAAGAGAAGAGACAGATCGGCCAGCCCTTCCTGCGAGCTAGACGCGCTAACCGGCCGTCCGGATTGACAGCGACGGGACGAGCGACCTCCGATAGCAAGAAGCGATCGTCGAAGGCGTTTCCGTAGGCCGTGGATTCGCGCAGGTCGAATTCGCATGTGTGCGCTACTTCTTCTGACTGGCGGACCTTTTCATGCCCAGATACGCGCGGGCCGTCCAAGTCGCCCGTTAAGCGTCCCTGCTCGCAGGCTAGCTTGGTGCCGACGACGAAATCCAGATCGAGAAGATCCTTCAGGGGTGCGATCAGGATCTCCGGCGCTCCCGACACAATGCCGAGACAATCCTCTGCGGCGCGATGGGCTGCGATCAGACGCTGGGCCTGATCTGGGATGTGGTGAGTTAGTTGCTCGCGACAGAAGGTTTCTGCCGTCTCCGCGAGCAGGTCCATCTCGACGTCGCCGAAGTAAGTCTTGTTGGACTGAACGCCGCGGGTAGGGATGCGGACGGCCCAAGACAGGAACGCGCGAACCGCCTCTGGGGCGGTCAGCTTGCCGGTCTTCAGCGCGAAGCGGATGAACTCCCTTTCGGCGCTGGTGCCGGGCAGCAGCGTCCCGTCTAGATCGAATATCGCGGCTTGCACGGGACTGGTTAATCTCGCAGCAGACCGGGAAACATTTTGCGAAACAGAACGTCTTGGCTGTCCCATATTACCGGGACGCCCCGCACTAGGCACATCA
>CAYOEQ010000322.1:0-2659 GCA_964402775.1 uncultured Enterobacteriaceae bacterium | reverse complement strand
GGCTCTACCGAATATACGGTTTTTCTTGACACGAATGCCGGACTCTCTTATAATAGCGGGCATCTTGTCTTCCGTGCGCAAGATTCCACCTATAATATTGAAAGATGGGCAAATTGTCAAGACCTTATATCTTTATTAAATCATAACTTAACATATTTGTCAAGGGGAGACGACAGATATGCCGAAAGAATCGGTTATCCGTTGTCAGTTTTCAGTTATTTGTGCCAGATACCCCGTTTTCTATAGACATCGATATATCTTGATTTTCACGACATCTAGGAGAGTTTGTATGGAAACCACCACTGATTTAACACATCACATCCAATCTATCCGTCTTGTTGATACACACGAACACATGAAGCGCGAATCCGATTGGGTCGAGAATGGACCCGATATCCTCCAAGATTTGTTCGGTAACTATGTGCCTGCTGACTTACACGCAGCGGGTGCTTCGCCGGAATCCATGCGTAATTTGATGGATGCGTCCCGAGACGTTACATCAAGATTTGAAGGCATTCGCGACGCGTGGGAGGCGATACAATTCACCGGATACGGCGAGGCAGTCAGCCTCATCGCGAAACACGTCTATGGGCTTGATGAACTGACAGGCGAGGGGCTTGTCCAAGCAAAAGATAAAGTGGCGGAAATCCGCACCCCGGGAAAACGTCACCATATTTTACACGACATCGCGAATCTTGACCATATCCAAACCGACGATTTCAGCTGGCCCTGCGATCCGGACACATCCGGCCCTGATTTCTTTCTCTACGATCTCTCGTGGGCAACATTCTGTAACGGACAGGTTGACCCGAGTGCTATCCACGCCGAGACCGGTATCGAAGTCAAGGACATCGCTTCTCTTAGAAGCGGCATGGCAGCGATTTTCGCCAAACATGCACCGTGTGCTATCGCTGTAAAATCGCAACACGCTTACAACCGCACCCTCAATTGGATCGAAAGGAGCGATGCCGACGCTTCCGCTGCCCTCAACACTGTGCTAACAAAACCGGCTGCAGAGATCGATGAAGCGACACGGCTTTGCCTCGGCGATTGGTGCTGGGCGCGCGGGGTCGAACTCACTATCGAACATAACCTCCCTTTCAAAATCCACACCGGTTACTACGCCGGTAATGACCGGATGCCGGTGCGACGGATACCGGCGGGGAATATGTGTGCCTTGTTCGCGCGTTACCTTGACGCGAAGTTTGTGTTGATGCATATCGCCTACCCTTACAACGATGAACTCGTCGCGCTCGCGAAACATTATCGCAACATCTGGGTCGATTTCTGCTGGGCATGGAGCATTGACCCTTACAGTTCGCGCGACTTCCTGCGTCGGTGCATTCATGCCGTCCCGTCAAATAAGTTGTTCGCCTTCGGTGGCGATACGCAGTGGCCGACGAGTGCGATGGCGTACGCGATTCAGGCGAGAAACGAGGTGCGACGTGCCCTCGAAGCCGAAATCGCCGACGGTTATCTCACCGAGAAACAGGCGATGGCACTTGCGACCCGTATCATGAATACGAACCAGTACGACTGCTTCGATGTCCACGGTACGCGTGAGAACATCGCGAAAGCCGCGTGACACATTAAACCGGTTTGTGTGCCTCACGCGCCCCGCATAGCCTTCAGGCTCTCTGTGTAAGGGGCGCGTGCGACACCTTTTTCGGTAATAATCGCTGTGACCAACGCTGCAGGCGTGACATCAAATGCCGGACTGTAGACTTTCACGCCTTCAGGGGCGGTCAGTTTCCCGAAACCCTCTGTTACCTCTTCCGATGCACGTTGCTCAATCGGGATCTGGTCACCCGTTTCGAGTGCGAAATCGAGCGTAGAAGTCGGTGCAGCGACATAAAACGGGATGCCGTGTCTCTCAGCGAGGATAGCGACGTTATAGGTACCGATCTTGTTTGCGGTGTCGCCGTTCGCGGCGATCCGATCCGCGCCGACAATAACGCACTGGATTCTGCCCTCTTTCATGACTTGCGCAGCCATGTTATCACAGATAAGCGTTACATCAATCCCGGCTTGCATAAGTTCCCAGGTCGTGAGGCGCGCGCCTTGTAGTAAAGGGCGCGTCTCGTCGGCGTAGACTTGGATCTGCTTCCCCGCTTCGTGTGCGCTAAACATCACTGCCAGTGCTGTGCCGTAGTCGGATGTGGCTAATCCACCAGCGTTGCAGTGCGTCAGAATCGTATCATTTTCGTTCAGCAGTGCCATGCCGTGTTGCCCGATAGCCCGACACATCGCCTTGTCTTCATTGATAATCTCCAGAGCTTCAGCGAGCAGGCACTCTTTGAGGTCAGGTACCGGAAGGTGGCTATTCTCTTCCGCTGTCTCGGTGATTCTATCGAGTGCCCAAAAAAGATTAACGGCTGTCGGTCGTGATGTCGCGAGATAATCGGTTGCGGATTTCAGTTCAGCGGCGAATTCTTTGTAAGTTTTCGCCGTGGAGTTCCAAATTCCGAGGACGGCACCTAAAGCACCAGCGATTCCGATAGCCGGCGCACCGCGAACACGTAAGGATTTAATCGCCTCCCAAGTTGACGGGAGATCGTCGCAATAGATATGCTTGAATTCGTTGGGCAACAGCGTCTGGTCGATCATCCGAATTCTGCCGTCTGCCCACTCAATTGTTGAAACTGCCATTTTTGGGGAT
>CAYOEQ010000321.1:0-2661 GCA_964402775.1 uncultured Enterobacteriaceae bacterium | reverse complement strand
TTGCCGTGGGTGCCGGCCACGGCGACCCCTTCCCTGAAACGCATCAGTTCGGACAGCATTTCCGCGCGCGGGATGATCGGTATGCGCTGCCTGCGCGCCGCCAGCAGTTCCGGGTTGTCGGCGGGGACGGCGCTCGAATACACCACGACATCGCTGCCGTCCACGGATTCCGCCCGGTGTTCGAAGCGCACCTCGACGCCCATGCCGGCGAGCCTGTCCGTGGTGCCGCCGCGCCGCAGGTCCGTGCCCGTCACCTCGTAACCCAGGTTGTGCAGCACCTCGGCTATCCCGCTCATGCCGGCGCCGCCGATGCCGACAAAATGGATCTGCCTGACCCGGCGCATGTTGTGGCTCTCAGGCCCGTTACGGTCTTCAGGCATAAGCGTGCTCCAGGCACAGTGCGCCCACCGCTTCCGCCGCGTCGGAGAACGCGCAGGAACGGCTGTTGCGGGCCAGTTCGGACAGCTTGCCCTCCGTACTGCATAGCTGCCACAGCAGGTCCTCCAGTCCGGTTTCGGTGAGTTCGTCCTCCGGGAGCAGCAGCGCTGCGCCCGCGTCCCGCAGGAAACGGGCATTGGCCGTCTGGTGATCGTCGATGGCATAAGGAAACGGGACCAGTATCGCGGCCAGCCCCGCGGCGCACAGTTCGGCAATGGTCAACGCCCCGGCCCGGCACACGGCGATATCCGCCCACTCGTAAGCCGAGGCCATATCGTCGATGAACGGGTCCAGCCTGACCTGGTCCAGTTGCAGGCCGTCATACACGCGCTGCGTCTCGGCCAGGTGCCGTTCTCCGCACTGGTGCCGGACGTTCAGTTTCATCCTGCGCTGCAGCCTGTCCAGGGCCGGCGGCGCCACCCGGTTCAGTTTACGCGCGCCCTGGCTGCCGCCGAGCACCAGCACATTCAACCTGCCGGGGGCAGAGGCGGTTTTCCGGCCGGCCAGGTCCGCGATTTGGCGGCGCACGGGATTGCCCGTGGTGATCACCCCGGCGCGGTCCCCGAAAGTGCCCGGAAAACCCTGCATGATCTTCACCGCGAAACGGGCCAGGATGCGATTGGTCGTGCCCGCAACCCGGTTCTGTTCATGGATCAACAGCGGGATGCGCAACAACCAGGCCGCGATGCCGCCCGGTCCGCTGGCGAAGCCGCCCATGCCCAGCGCCGCCGCCGGCCGGCGCCGGATGCAGATGTACAGCGCCTGGAGTATTGCCGCCAGGACTTTCAGCGGCGCCGCCAGCTTGCTGCGCAACCCCTTGCCGCGCACGCCGCTCACCCTGACGGTCAGCAGTTCTATGCCCTGTTGCGGCACCACCCGGTTCTCGATCCCGCGCGGGGTTCCCAGCCAGAACAGGGGAACGTCCTGGGCGCGCAGGTATTCGGCCACGGCCAGGGCCGGGTACACGTGCCCGCCGGTGCCGCCCGCCATGATCATGATCGGTCCGCCGCTATTCACGGCCCCCTCCCTCCCTCCGGATCCTGACCCCCCTGGGATAACGGTTTTCCAGGTCGATGCGCAACAGTATCGCAACCAGCATGCAACTCGTGACGATACTGTTGGCGCCGTAACTGAACAGGGGCAGGGTCAGGCCCTTGGTGGGCAACAGCCCCACGTTCACGCCCATGTGGATGAATGCCTGGATGCCCATGAGCAGGCCGATGCCGTAGGCCATGTAGCAGGCGAAATATTTCCCCAACTGGTGGGCGTAAGCGGCGATGCTGAACGCGCGCCAGACGAAAACCAGGAACGCCGCGGCCAGCAGCAGGGAGAACAGCAGCCCCAGTTCCTCTGCGGAAATGGCGAATATGAAGTCCGTATGGGCCTGGGTCAGGTAAAACAGTTTCTGCACGCTGCTGCCCAGGCCGACACCGAGCCACTCGCCGCGCCCGAACGCGATCAACGACTGGATGAGCTGGTAGCCGGAATCGAACTCGTCCTGCCACGGATCGATGAATGCCTTGAGCCGGGCCAGGCGGTACGAGGGAAACACCGCCAGCGCGCCCAGCGCCGCGACCATCACCGGGATCCAGACCAGGAACCGGCTTGCCGGGATGCCGGCCAGGAACAGCATACCCAGGGTGGTGAGAGAAATGATGACCACCGAACCGTAATCCGGCTCGAGCAGTAAAAGAGCGGAAATGAGGGTGACCACACCGATGGGGCGTATAAAGCCGGCAAACGTCATGTGCAGGCGGCTTGCATTGCGCACCAGGTACGCTGCGACGTAGGCGATCATGCACACCTTGGCCAGTTCCGAACTCTGGAAATTGACCGGACCCAGCCGGATCCAGCGCACGCTGCCGTTGACTTCGCGGCCTACGCCGGGGATCAGCACCAGCACCAGCAACGCGATGGCCAGCAGCAGCAGGGGCACGCTCATTTTTTCCCACAGGACCACCGGGGATTTGAGGATGAAGGCGCCCAGCGCCAGGCCCAGCGCAAAGGAGAACACCTGGCGCCGGAAATAGTAAAACGGATCGCCGTGCAGCCGCTCGGCAAGCGCAATGGAGGAGGACGCCACCATGACCAGCCCTGCCGTGAGCAGGAACACGACCACGACAACCAGCCAAGGGTCATGGTCGTGCCAGCTTGCCATCCTGACTTCCTGGAGCCTGATTGCCTGGAGTTTCTGCATTATTCGGTGTCGCCCTTCGGGCGACT
>CAYOEQ010000320.1:0-2676 GCA_964402775.1 uncultured Enterobacteriaceae bacterium | reverse complement strand
AAGCGTCTCATACAACAGGAGCTTGGCTGAGCGTCATGTCGGCACAAAACCAGGGGTCAGAGTAAGAAATTCGAAGAATTTTTACTCTGACCCCAAGTATCCCGCAATGTGGTAAACTGTTCCAGTTTTTTTGACTATTTGAGGTAAAACCTATGGCCTGGAATGAGCCACCTGATAACAGAGGCCAGGACCCCTGGGGCAACCGGGGCAGGGGGGAAGGTCCGCCTGACCTGGATGACATCGTACGCAAGATGCAGGAGGGTTTCGGCGGGTTGTTCGGCAAGAAGCCGTCCAGGCAGAAAAAAGAGGGCAAGGGCTTTCCGTTTTCCTGGCTGATCGTCGTCATCGTACTGGTGCTGCTGCTGTTGGTGGACATCACTTACCTGATGGACCAGCAGGAGCGCGGTGTCGTCATGCGCTTCGGCCGTTATGAGAGGATCCTGCAGCCGGGCTTGAATTTTGTTTTCCCGAGCCTTATCGACAGGGTGGTAACGGTGAACGTCGGCCAGGTGCGCTCCATCACCCATAAGGCGTCAATGCTGACCCAGGATGAAAATATCGTGGACGTGGAGGTGGCGGTGCAGTGGCGCATCAGTGACCCTGCGGACTTCATTTTCAACGTGAAAGACCCGGCGTTGACGTTGCGCCAGGTCGCAGAGAGCGCGGTGCGCGCGATAATCGGCCAGAGTGAGTTGGACTACGTGCTTACCGAGGGTCGCAGCGAGATCGCCCAGCAGCAACAGGATCTCATGCAGAAAATACTGATGGATGACTATAAGTCGGGCATTCTCGTGGTCACTGTTGAAATGCAGCCGGCCAAGCCGCCGGAAGCGGTCAAGGCCGCGTTTGACGATGCCATCAAGGCCAGGGAGGATGAACAGCGCCTGGTCAACGAGGCGGAAGCCTACCGCAACGATATCCTGCCCCGGGCCCGGGGCGCCGCAGCGCGGGTGCGTGAAGAGGCAAACGGGTACAAGGCCTCCGTCATCGCCAGGTCGGAAGGTGACGCGGCGCGATTTGAGCAGTTGCTGACCGAGTATGAACGGGCGCCGGAAATCACCAGGAAACGCCTGTACCTGGAATCCATCGAGTCTGTCATGTCCGGCACCAACAAGGTGCTGCTGGACGCCGAAGGGGGGAACAGCCTGATGTACCTGCCCCTGGATAAACTGATGCAACCCCGCAGTTCGGGCGCACTGAACCTGCCCCGGGGAACCAACAGCGACAGCCCCGCTTCCCAGACCGTGAGAGACATCGCTGAGCGCGCCGCCGACCGGGCGCGAGGAGCAAGATAACCATGCTGCGAATTATTCTACCCATTGTCCTGCTGGCCGTAGTTGCTTATTTTTCACTGTTCAGGGTGCAGGAGTACGAGCAGGCCATCGTGTTCCAGTTCCGGGAAATTCAGAGGTCCGACGATGAGCCGGGATTGCATTACATGATTCCGATCATCAATACCGTGAAGAAGTTCGAGAAGCGCCTTTTGAACCTGGACCGGGAACCGCAGCGGTTCCTGACCGTGGAGAAGAAAGACGTGATCGTGGATTACTATGCAAAATGGTTCATTTCCGACGTCAGGAAATTTTATGTGGCGACGCGTGGCGGTGATATCGATTACGCCAACGGACTGCTGGGCCAGCGTATCAACCGCGCCTTGCGTGACGAGTTCGGGAAACGCACCGTGCAGGAAGTAGTGGCAGGCGAGCGCGGTGAAATCCTGGACGTCGTCGAATCCACCACGGACCAGTTGCAGGACGAACTGGGCATCGCCATCGTCGATGTCAGGACCAAGCGGATAGACTTGCCGGAAGACGTGAGCGAGTCGGTTTATGACAGGATGCGGGCCGAACGCACCCGGGTGGCAAAAGACTTCCGCGCGCGCGGCGAAGAGGCGGCTGAGCGGATCAGGGCGAACGCGGACCGGGAACGGGAAATCATCCTGGCCAACGCCTACAAGGACGCAGAAACCGTGCGCGGCGAAGGCGACGCCAGCGCCACCGAGATCTATGCCGGCGCATTCGGCAAGGACGAAGAATTCTACACGCTGTACCGCAGCCTGAATGCCTACCGGACCAGCTTCAGCAATAACAGCGATATTCTGCTGCTTGAGCCGGATTCCGATTTTTTCAGGTATTTCAACAACCCCCAGGGTGAATAACCGGGAACTCCCGGCACGGGCCGGCAGTCATGTGGACGGAACTGCTGAGCGCCATTGCGCTGGTTTTCATCCTGGAAGGGATCATGCCTTTCCTGAACCCGAACTGGATAAAACGGGTATTTCTTGCGGCGTCGCAACTGGATAATACCAGTCTGCGGTTCGTGGGCGTCAGCAGTATGCTGGCCGGTGTAGTCCTGTTATATATCGTACGCTGAGTTGATATCCGGCAAAGCGTGCCTTTCCGTACCGATGAGATGAGAGAAAATGCGGGCGAAAAACAAATGGTTGTTGCCTGAGGGAATTGAAGAGGTGCTGCCGCCCCGGGCAGCGCAGCTTGATGCCCTGTGCCGGCGCATTATCGATCAGTTTTCCGGTTGGGGCTATGAGCTGGTAATGCCGCCGTTGATCGAATACCTGGATACGCTGTTCACGGGCACCGAAGAAGACCTGGAGTTGCAGACCTTCAAGGTAATTGACCAGTTGAACGGCAAACTGATGGGGATACGCGCCGATACCAC
>CAYOEQ010000319.1:0-2678 GCA_964402775.1 uncultured Enterobacteriaceae bacterium | reverse complement strand
CACTGATGCCGGATAACGCCCCGGAAAATTCACCTGATACGAACCCGGCCCATTTACCTGCGTCACCCGGCACCAGGCCGGCATGGAACGTGGCCGACCTGCCGGTCCCGCCCGATTTCAATTTCCGCAATGCCGTCAGGATTATCGGACCCGGCGCCATCGTCCTGTCCATGTCCATCGGTCTGGGGGAATGGGTGCTGGGCCCCCTGGTCGTGACGCAATACGGTTTCACCATGCTCTGGGTGGTGACCGTCGCCATTATTTTACAGCTTGCCCTGAACCTGGAATTTATCCGTTACACGGTTTACACGGGAGAACCCGTCATCAACGGTTTCCTGCGGCTCGCGCCCCATCCGCTGTTCTGGGGCGGGATATATGTCCTGTTGTCCCTGTTTCATGCCGGCTGGCCGGCCTGGGCTGCGGCGTCCGCGGCGCCGTTGTTTGCCGGTTTTACCGGCCATATGCCGGGGCCGGCAGATGAATCCATCATGCGCTGGCTGGGCATACTCAACCTGCTTGTCTGTGCCGCCATTGTCGCATTCGGCGGCAAGGTCGAGCGCACCCTGGAAATCGTCAACTGGTTCATGGTGTTGTTCGTGTTCGGTTTCCTGCTGTTCGTATGCCTGTTAATCGTGCCTGCGGAGACCTGGTGGGCGGGTGTTCTGGGCTTTTTCGGTTTGACGCCCGGGTTCGAGTTCCTGCTGATCCCGGAAAATGTAAGCTGGATACTGGTTGGTGGTTTTGCCGCGTTCGCCGGGGCGGGAGGGATGGCCAACCTCACCGTGAGCAATTACATGCGTGACAAGGGGATAGGCATGGGGAGCGAGGTTGGGTATATCCCGACCCTGGTCGGCGGCAGGAAAGTTGTGGTTTCACCTGTCGGCAGTGTCTTCCCTGCGAACGATACCAACATGGCGCGCTGGCGGGTGTGGTGGCAGTACGTGCGCTGTGACCAGATACTGGTCTGGGCCGCGGGTTGTTTCGTCGGCATGTTCCTGAACTGCATCCTGGCGGCCCATGTCGTTCCCCCGGGCACGGAATTGAGCGGCCTGGCCATCGGCGCGTTCCAGGCCGAATACCTGGCCCGTGAAGGCGGCGAGTTACTGGGTTTTGTTACCCTGGTAAACGGTTTCTGGATACTGTTCGGCAGCCAGTTGGTCACCATCGATATGATGGCGCGTATCAATACCGATCTCATCTGGAGTATGAGCGGGCGCGTCAGGGGCATGGCCGGCAACGACATCAGGCGCCTGTATTACTGCCTGCTGGGCGCCTTTGTGCTGTGGGGCTGCATCGCCATCAACCTGGCCCAGCCACGGGTGCTGGTGCTGATTTCCGCCAACGTCGCCGGGTTTATCCTGGTGGTCAGCGCCGTGCATATCCTGTTGCTCAACCACAAGGTTCTGCCCCGGGCCGTCAGGAGTCCCTGGTGGGCGCGGGGACTGGTCGCCTGTACTGCCCTGTTCTACGGTTTCTTCTTCGTGCAGAACGTGCTGGAGCTTCTGGGGCGATAATCCCCACCGGTATGCCGGATACTTTGTTGATTATCATCAAACATTGGTGTATAGTAGGTGTATGTCACGCACTAACATAAATATCGATGATCAAGCCTGCGCGGAGATAATGCGCCGCTACCGGCTGGCGACGAAACGTGAGGCAGTCAACTTTGCGTTGCGTACCCTTGCGGCTGAGCCTCTGGATGTCGAGGAAGCGCGGCGACTGCGCGGGTCGGGCTGGGAGGGTGACCTGGACAAAATGCGGTCCGGCCGCCTGTCGTGATTCTTATCGATACGTCCGCATGGGTCGAGTTTTTTCGGGATACCGGTTCCGCGGTGTGTAATCGCGTGGAGGTTCTACTCGAAAGCGAAATTGCAACCTGTGATGCGGTTCGTATGGAGGTGCTGGCTGGCGCTCGCAATGAGAGGCACTTGCGTAGCCTGCAACGTTTGCTAGCGCAGGCTGTCGTACTTCCCATGGGACCGGCTGACTACGACGATGCCGCTACGCTATATCGTCTTTGTCGCCGCGAGGGAGAGACTGTTCGTAAGCTGATCGATTGTCTGATAAGCGCTGTCGCGATTCGCGCTGGTGTGCCCATTCTTCATAATGACGTGGATTTTGATGTTCTTGGGCGCCATACGGAACTGAGGATCGATACGTCCCGGTAGAGCATCGTTATTCAAATCTTCCAGAAAGTGGCTGGGGACACAGGTTCCCATCAAGCTTAAAAATATCTCAATCCAGCGACACCACGCTACTAATAATCGAGTACTCGCATGAAATTAGAACCTGACAAATCCACAGAAGATAGTGATTTACCATCCTTTGTCGAGAGTACACCATAGGACTGCGCTACAGTCTTGGAAATAATAATGCAACAGACGTTCAGGATGTTGGTTTGCGTCGCTCGCTTCGACTCGCTTGCAGCAAAGAAGATTTCGATAACACAAAGCTCAAACAAAGATTTTGTGAATGGGAAGCCAGAAATAAAAGCTACAGGATTTTTTAACAGGTATTGATGTTATCCAAAATATATTTTGATGCGGATGATCTTTTCCCCAATCTGAAATCACCCACTTAGCGGGATTTCATTCTTAATGAGTTTCAATTGAGGAATGTTTAAGGAGTTCGAGTCTCTCAGGGAGCGCTCTATCTGATATATTAACGGCCATGTCACT
>CAYOEQ010000318.1:0-2679 GCA_964402775.1 uncultured Enterobacteriaceae bacterium | reverse complement strand
ATTACAGTGAGCGCGTTTACGGCAGAACAGATTGAAGAGGCGGGCATCACCCAGACGGCCGATTTCATCCAGCTCACCCCTAACGTCACCCTGGCGGAGTCACAGACTATCGGCACATCCTTTCTCACGGTGCGCGGCCTGAGCCGTGTGCGCAACGGTGAGTTGCCGGTTGCCGTGGTGGTGGACGACGTGCTGGTGGTCAATGCCCGCCAGTTTATCGGCCAGGTCTTCGATACCGAACAGATAGAAGTGGTGAAAGGCCCGCAAGGCGCGTTGTACGGCCGTAACGCCTCCAACGGCGCAATTATCATCACCACCAAGGCGCCCGCTGAGGAGCCGGAAGGACACATCAAGGCGAGTTACGGCGAAGCGGACGAGGTTGCCATCGAAGGGTCCTTCAGCGGCCCCATAACGGACACGCTTGCGGTGCGCCTGTCCGGACGCATGCTGGAGCGGGACGGCTATTTCAAAAATGTCACACTGGACGATGAGACGGACCCTTACAACGACCGGACCCTGCGCGGGCGTATCACCTGGACACCCACGGACAACCTGGATGTGGATTTGAAGGCGCAGTATTCCAAGCACAAGGGCAAGGGCATCGGCTTCCACTGGCCCGGCGCGGCAAATTTTGAGGTGTTCGGGTTTTTTGTCGGCACCGCGGCCGAACTGGGCGTGACGACGGATGAAATTAACGCAAAAGGCGCCGATCTTACCGGTCTTCCCTATGTGGCGAACAATCCCGACCGCGGCCGGCGCGAGACCGTCGGCTTTTCCGTCAAACTGAACTACGACCTGGGATTTGCCGAGTTCAAGTCCGTCACTACGTATGACGAACTGGAAACCTCGTCGGTCGCCGACCAGGGACCTTACTTGTCAATCCTGGACGGCACCCAGCATACCTACGTGGACGTTGACGGCTGGAGCCAGGAACTGCGCCTGACATCGAGGCAGGACAGCGCCCTGCGCTGGCAGGCGGGCGCCTATTACCTGTCCTGGGACCGTTTACGCACCACCGTGACGGGGCAGGACAAGGGGCTGGGTATTCTGCGCCCCACGACCGTACCGGCGTTTGAGGGCAGCACCAACCCCAGCGGGGTCGCTCCGGGTGATTTTCTCTCCTTCCTGGAAGACAGTTATGCCTGGGCGGTGTTCGGCAGCGTTGATTGGGACGTGATGGATCGGCTGACCCTGTCATTGGCAGCCCGCTACGACGAAGAGACGCGGGAACAGAACATAAACCCGTACAACACCGCCGGGCGAGTGTACCGTCAAGCTGATGCATCCGGGGTGAACCAGCCCTACGGCGCGGTGGGCTGTGACGCCATCAATTTCTTTACCGGACAGCCGCTCGTAGCCAATCCCATGCCGGCGGTCAACTGCGGCGCGTATTCAACTTTTGATGAACTGCTGATGTACACCCAAAGGTCAACGGAGGTCAATGAGCAGACCTACAGCAAGTTCCAGCCCAAGATAACCCTGCGCTACGAAGTGACTGATGAAATCAACCTCTTCGGCAGCTGGGGTATCGGTTACCGGGCCGGCCAGTTCAATTATCCCGGCATCGGGGTGATCAGCGCCACGGCCAAGGAGTTCATAGAGCAGGAAGAGAATACTGCCTGGGAAGTGGGCGCAAAGATGACCCACGGGCCTTTCAGGCTGAATATGGCCTACTTCAATTCCAAGGTCGACAACACCCAGTATTTTCCCTTTGACGGCCTGGCCTTCGTACAGGTTTTTGAGGACATCGACGAAGGGGAACTGGATGGTTTTGAGATTGAGGGAGTCTGGCGGGTATCGGACAATATTGACGTGTATGCGGCCTATGGTCAGACCGATGGAGAGATCACCGAATACGAGGAACGACCGGGAACGGTAGGCAATGAACTGCCGTACATAGCTGAATACACCATCAATGCCGGCGCGCAGTTCGAATTCAACGTGTTCGATGAGGCCGCGCTGTTTGCCAGGGTGGATTATGAGCGGCGCGGCAAACAGTTCTGGACTCCGGAAAACACACATCCCAGATCGCCCCTGGACCTGGTCAACCTGCGTTTCGGGGTGAGAGGGGAAAAATGGACGCTGGCGACCTATATCAACAACCTCACAGATGAAGAGTACAACTCAGAAGTGGTGACGCCGCTGTTCCTGCACCCGGCTCCCCCCAGGATCTGGCGTGTCGAGTACCGGTACGACTTTTAATCGGGGAAAGGGCGGGTTCAGGGCAGCCAGTGACGTAGGCGGCACCTTTACCGATCTCGTATATTACCGGGTTGAAGCCGGGACAGGCGCCTGCGGCGCGGTACGGTCCGTAAAGACCGATACCACGCCGCCTGATTTTGAAACCGGGGTGATGGCCTCGCTGGGGAAGGCAGGGATAGCTCCCTCCGACCTGGCATTCTTCGCCCACGGTTCCACCCTGGTCATCAATGCACTGACGGAAAAGAAAGGCGTCAAGACAGCGCTGATTACCACAAAAGGATTCCGTGATGTCCTGGAAATCGCCCGCGGCAACCGGCCCGACCTGTTCAACTTCAATTTCAGGAAACCCGCTCCTTTTGTCGAGCGCTATCTCAGGGCGGAACTCGACGAGCGTGTCGACTACAAGGGAGAGGTGCAGAAAACGGTGTGCCTCGAACCTCTGCCGGAGTTGCTGGAGTTCTTCAAGGCGGAAGGCGT
>CAYOEQ010000317.1:0-2684 GCA_964402775.1 uncultured Enterobacteriaceae bacterium | reverse complement strand
ATGATCCTGCCCGCCAGCCTGCTCCTGGACGGCAGGCTGTGATAATGGCCGGCAAGGTCGGTGGCGGGTTGATCCAGGCCGGTTCTCGTTGCTTTATCCAGACGGGTGTTGATTCCGATGCCGATCACCACGTCACAGGAAGCCGCGGTCTCACTGCGCGCCTCCAGCAGGATGCCGCCCACTTTTTTATCGGCCAGGATCAGGTCATTGGGCCACTTCAGGGAAAGCCCGGACAGGTCCAGCTCACCCAATGTCCGCGCCACGGCAACGCCCGAGGCCAGGGACAAGGCGTTCAACGAGGCCGGGGCCATATCGAAACGCCATCCCAGTGACAGGTACAACCCCCGTGCGAAAGGGGATAGCCAGCTCCTGCCGCGCCGCCCCTTGCCCCCATGCTGATATTCGGCCAGCACAATACGCTTGTGCAGTTCGGGTTGCCCGAACAGGTCGGTGAGACATTTGTTCGTTGATTCGGCGCCGGACAGGAGCTCGATACGGCATCCGCCTGCAGGTTGCCCCAGTTCACCGAGGATTTCATTCCGGTCCAGCAGGTCAATCTCATCATGCAGGCGATAGCCTTTTCCATGCCTGGATTCAATCTCCAGCCCATAACCGCGGAGTTGCTTGATCCCCTTCCAGATAACCGTCCGGCTCACACCCAGGCGGGCCGACAACCTGTTGCCCGAATGGTATTCGTTATCCAGCAGGCAACTTAACAGCTTTATCCTATCCACCGGATTCGTATCCGACCGCTACAGGCCGAGCGGGGTCGGAACACCACTCACTCCATGAACCGGCGTACAACCTGGGCAAGGGGTAACCGGCATGCACGGCCGCCAACAGGTTATGACATGCGGTAACACCCGAACCGCAGTAAAACGTGACGTCTTCCGGCTGTGCGTCCCCATAAATGTCACCCAAAGACGGGCGAAGATGATCGGAGGGTAAAAACTTTCCCTGTTCGTCCAGGTTGTCTTTCCAGTAACGGTTGAGCGCTCCGGGAATGTGGCCGCCCACCCGGTCCAGCGGTTCCGTTTCTCCGCTGTATCTTTTCGGTGCGCGTGAGTCAATCAGCCGGGCTATGGTCTCCACTTCGTGCAGACGGATCAGGCGCCCGGTGTTGATCACGGCCTTGAAATTTCCGGCAACGGCTTGCGGCTGTTTCGCGTCCAGTCCGTAACCGGCCTGCGTCCAGGCGTCCAGACCCCCGTCCAGGACCGCTGCCCGCTCATGGCCGGCATAGTGCAACAACCACCACAGGCGCGCCGCGTATGCGCCGCCCGACCGGTCATAAACCACCACCTGGCTGCGGTTCTCTATCCCCAATGCAGAGAATTTTTCTTCAAGTTCCTCCGTGGACGGTACGGGATGCCTGCCGCAATCGGTGACGGGTTGACTGCCGCTGAGGTCCTTGTGCAGTCCGGCATAAACGGCGCCGGGAATATGCCCCGCCAGGTAGGATTGATAACCTGCATCCTTGTCCGCCAGGTCATACTGGCAGTCCACGATTACCCAGTCCGGATCCGACAGGCGCCCGTTCAGCGTATGTGCTTGAATTAATGTGTTGTACATGGCTCTTTGTTACATATAATGAGTTGAATTGTTACGGTAGGACAAAATGTATCATAAATTCGCGTTCAGGAAGCTGCCAGACCTGTACCTGGCGGTGATTTTACTGGCCCTCGCCATGTTGCCGGACATGAGTATCGCCGCCGGGAATGCCAGACAGCTTGCCGCGCCGGCCAGCGGACATCCCGGAGCCGTCCGGACGCAGGAAATGGACGAACAGGTGAGACTCGCGCGCGGCGTGTTCCTTATCGCCAAAAAGTCCATGCCCGATCCCAATTTTGCCGGGACCGTGCTGCTGATCACGGAATACGAGGATACCGGAACTGTCGGTCTGGTGCTCAACCGTCCGCTTGACAAGCCCGCACACGAGGTTCTCCCTGAACTGGAGGGACTGGATCCGGGTTCATTCAATCTTTTCCTGGGAGGCCCGGTCAGGTTGAACAGCCTGCGTCTGCTGGTACAAACGGAGACTGAACTCGGTGATTATCATTCCGTTATCGGGAATGTCTTTCAAATTACCGACCTGAAGGGCGTACAAAACCTGCTGGAGCAGGAACCCGGGAGGCTTCGCATCCGCCTGTATGCGGGGTATGCGGGCTGGTTTCCCGGCCAACTGGAACGGGAACTGCTGCGCGGCGACTGGCTCTTATCCAGGGCGGATACCGACCTGATATTCACGGATGAGCCCGCTTCGTTATGGGAAAAGCTGCTTGAGGAGGAAGAACTGCAGTGGGTGCAATTGAATGAAGAGTCGCCTCCGGCGACCCGTCATTCCACTGGATTCCGGGCCTGCCCCCGTATGGGGTTGGGCGGGGGTCAAGCCCGGACAAATCGGCAGGACAGCCGATTTGCATGGCGATAGCCACCCGTAGGGTTGCATCCAAGGAAGGATGCAATGAGTGACAAGCAGTTCTTATATCAAAACAAGCTATAAATAGTATTACTTATTATAGATTGGAATAAGTAATGCTGTTAGAATGCCGCCTTTTCATCGAACGGGGCAACAACCTGTTTCGTTACCTACTATTTGAAAGCAGCTCATGACAACAGAAAGTTTTGATATTGAAACCCATGCAAAAACCTACCAGGACAAGGGGCCGGCCGATATCCTGCGC
>CAYOEQ010000316.1:0-2685 GCA_964402775.1 uncultured Enterobacteriaceae bacterium | reverse complement strand
CCATCACCGCGGCGGGTCCGGCGATCTTCCTGAATTGTTCCGAAAAGTTTTTCATAGACTGTCCTGCTCCGGTGAATTATCCGCAGATGGCGCAGATGAACGCAGATAAAAACACATAAAGCATAGAGCGCACTGAGGTTTTAATTGTTAACTCTCCTGTCCTCGGCAGCAAAAAAATCTGCGGTAATCTGCGTCATCTGCGGATAATTTCAGCGCATTTCAAAGCGCTGCCAGTATTCCCGTACCGTCTGCTTCATATCCCGGCGCAGCAGCATGATGCCGAACAGGTTCGGCAGCGCCATCAGCGCCAGGGTCACCGCGGAGAACAGCCAGACCATGGAGGTATCGACCACCGCGGCGGTGAAGAACGCCGCGCAATAGAACAGGCGGTAGGGTAGCACCCAGCGCAGTCCGAACAGGTAAGTGATAGCGCGGTCGCCGTAGTAGGACCAGGCGATGGCGGTGCTGAACGCGAACAGCATCAGGCCCAGGGTCACCGCGTACTGGCCGTAATCGCCCAGGAAACTGCGCTTGAATGCCTCCACCGTCAACGGTACGGAATGCAGCAGGGACTTGCCGCGTAAAGCAATGTTACCGTCAAGCGAACCGTCGTTAATGACTATTGCTCCGGTGTAAGGCTCCCCGTTGACGTGGAAAAAGACGTCCTCAGCGATGGAGCGGTTGTGCAGGATGGTGATTCCGGCGTCTGCCAGGCGCCCGTCCACGACCTCGAAACGGCCGTTTGCGGGTTTGACCGGTTCGGTTGCCGGAGTCCCGGCGTTAAGGTGGCGGAACAAAGCATCCACGTGCGCCGGGTCGTCATCGGTGTAGCTGCCGCTGATGAACTGGGTGTCGAACGCCTGGAAATCAGTATCGAACTTCTCCTTCCAGACGCCGGAGGACAGGATGACCAGTCCCGTCAGGGTACAGACCACCAGGGTATCGATAAACGGTTCCAGCAACGAGACCATGCCTTCGGACACCGGCTCATCGCCCCGCGCGGAGGCATGGGCGATAGGCGCGGAACCTTGTCCCGCTTCGTTTGAGAAAAGGCCCCGGTTGACGCCGCGGTTGAACGCGTAGGCGAACGTGGCGCCGAGGAACCCGCCGGTCGCTGCGGTGTCGGTGAAGGCGCTGCTGAATACGCTGAAAAAGGCAGGAACCACATCGCCGATATTGGCGATGATCACCGCCATCGCCCCGACGAAATAGAGCAGGCCCATAATCGGCACTATCGCAGAAGTGACGCGCGCGATGCGGCGGATACCGCCCAGGATGACGAGGCCGAGCAGAAATGCGAATACTGCGCCACTCACCCAGGTCGGAATACCGAAAGAAGTATTCAGACCGGCGGCCATGTTGTTGCTCTGCGGCATGTTGCCGGAACCCAGGGTGCTGAAAATGGTCGCGACCGCAAAGAACACCGCCAGCCATTTCATGTTAAGTGCGCGTTCCATGTAGTACATGGGCCCGCCGGCCATCTCGCCCTTGTCATCCTTGACCCGGTACTTGTGGGAAATGGTTACTTCAACGAACTTGGTCGTCATACCGACGAAGGCCGTAGCCCACATCCAGAACAGCGCAGCGGGGCCGCCCAGGTGCAGGGCGAGGGCCACGCCGCCGATGTTGCCGGTGCCCACAGTGCCGGACAGGGCAGTGGACAGGGCCTGGAAGTGGGTAGTATCGCCTTCGGCGTCGTGACGGGTATAACGCCCCGTCAACGTCAACCAGGCGCGCTTGAAGTAGCGTATCTGCGGGAAGCCCAGGTAAAGGGTAAAGAATACGCCAACGCCAAGCAGCAGCCACGGGAAATACCAGGCAGCGCCCAGGATTCCGTCGAGAAAGGAGAATAACCCGTTCAGTGTTTGCATTATATTATACTTTAGTTTTATTATTTAACAGTCTGAAATAGAACGATTAACCTATTTCAGGCTTCTGCCCAACGCCATACACCTGATGCATTATCCCCTGTTAAGGCAGTCCCCCGGAAACTTTTTTTCCAGTTTACGGTCTAATCCACATATTTTCCATGATGTTTGCCGATCCGTCCATTACACTACTCATAGTCGATACTTTTAATCAACCACAGAGGAAACAATAATGAATAGACTTATCGCAATAGCCCTCAGTTCGCTGTTACTGGTCTCGATGGCCCTGGCCGACCACCGCGCCGGCGGCAAGCAAGAGGGTAAATACAAGAACATGTTGAGCCGCAAGCTGGAGCTTACGGAAGAACAGAAACAGCCGGTAGCAGATATCCTTAAGGAACAACGGGCAAAGGGCAGGGAGATAAGGCATTCCGCCTTCGAGCAGATCAGACCGCAGATGGAAGCCCTGCATGAAGAAACCAAGGAACGGCTCGCGGTTGTCCTCACCGAGGAGCAGTTACAGAAGTACGATAAGATGAGCAGCAGGCGCCACGAACGCATGCACAAGCGCCAATCTCACAGGTAACGGCACGCGCGGCAAGACTTGTTCGTTTACTGTATGTGCTGCTTTATAATCAGGTAAAGGTCAGTTATCGTGTCGCCCGTATTTCCTTATCAATCCTGGCTGCAATCGTCCGGGCCTTTTTTATTACTTCATGCTCATCCAGTGTCAGTACCTTGCGGTCCTCCATGAGCACTTTACCGGCAACGATGACAGTCTGCACGTCCTGGGCATCGACGGCATAAACAAGATGGG
>CAYOEQ010000315.1:1446-2691 GCA_964402775.1 uncultured Enterobacteriaceae bacterium | reverse complement strand
GACCTGATGAACGACCTGATGTCCTTCGGCATACACCGTTACTGGAAACGCCTGTGTGTTCACCTGGCCCGCCTGCGGCCCGGTTCCAGGGTGCTGGACGTCGCATCCGGGACAGGCGACCTTGCCGCCCTGCTGAACCGGTCGGGTTGTGACGTCGTCTCGTGTGATATCAACGAGGCCATGCTGAGGTCCGGCAGGGACAAGCTCACGGACAGGGGACTGGTCAGAGACGTACATTACGTGCGGGCAGACGCGGAACGGCTGCCGTTTGCCGACAACAGCTTCGATTGCGCCACTCTCGCCTTCGGCCTGCGCAATATGACCGACAAACCGGCAGCGCTGCGCTCGGTCCACGCCGGGCTGAAATATGGCGGCCAGGTTCTTGTCCTTGAATTCTCCCGGGTTACCTCGGACCTGTTGAGACGGGCTTATGACAGCTATTCGTTCCATGCCATCCCCGCGCTGGGGAAACTGGTGCTGCAGGATCCTGACAGCTACCGCTACCTGGTCGAGTCGATCAGGATGCACCCGGACCAGGACGGCCTGAAAACAATGCTGGAGGAGGCAGGTTTTTCCCGCGTCGACTACCTGAACCTGAGCGGCGGCATCGTCGCACTGCACCAGGGTTACAAGTTATGATGAAGAATCCGGGGTCAGAGTAAGTGTCGAAGAATTTTCACACTGACCCCATAAATCCGGATTAGCTATGAAATCCCTTGAACACATGCTGAACAATTTGCTGTCCCAGGACCCGGAAACCCTGAACGAACTGGCCGGTCTCTCAGGCAAGGTAATCCAGGTAGAACTGCTCAATACCGCACAGCCCGCCATCAGCCTGTTCATTCAGGATTACGGCGTGCGCATAGAAACGGATCACGCAGGCGAGGCAGACGTCCTGATCCGGGGCACACCCCTGAACCTGCTGGCTTACCTGCGCCCATCGGGGGAGGGCCGGCCGGCCGTTGCCGGGGACCTGGAAATCAGGGGCGACCTGGGCCTGGCGCAGGATTTCCAACGCCTGATGCGCAAGTTCGAGATCGACCCGGAAGAGCAGGCCGCACGCGTGCTCGGCGATACCCTGGCGCACAAGGCAGCCAACCTTGCGCGCATGGGCGCCGATTTTCTGCGGCAGTTGAAAGATAAAATCGAACTGGACCTGAGCGAATACGCCCTGTACGAAACGGAATTATTGCCCGAACGGGATGAAATCGAACGCTTCAATAACTCTGTGGACGAATTACGCGA
>CAYOEQ010000315.1:0-1346 GCA_964402775.1 uncultured Enterobacteriaceae bacterium | reverse complement strand
CTCGTGAAACACGGGTTGGATGAACTCGTCTTTACCCTGCACCTGTTTCGTTCGGTCAGGTGGTTGCAGCGCCTGCTGCCATGGAACTGGTTCCGCAAGCTTGATGAAACCAGGGGAGTCAGGCTGCGTCTGGCCCTGGAAAATCTGGGTCCCATTTACGTAAAGTTCGGCCAGCAACTGTCGACCCGGCGCGATATGCTGCCCGACGACGTCGCCCTGGAACTGGCGAAGCTGCAGGACAAGGTGCCGCCGTTCCCCGGCAGCATAGCCAGGGAGATCATAGAACGCTCGTTGGGAAAAAAGATTGAGGACATATTCAGGGATTTTGACGAAACTCCGCTGGCATCAGCCTCGGTGGCCCAGGTCCACGCCGCCACGCTGAAGGACGGCCGGAAGATGATCGTAAAGGTCATTCGTCCCGGGATAACAAGATTAATCGGCCGCGATCTCGGCATTATCAATATCCTCGCAGAGACGCTGGAGCGTTATTCCAGGGACGCAAGACGCCTGAAGCCCAGCGCGGTCGTCGCCGAGTTTGAGAAGACCCTGCTTAATGAACTGGATTTGATGAGAGAAGCGGCATCGGCATCCCAGTTGCGGCGCAACTTTTCCGACTCGGAGGTGTTATACGTCCCGGAGGTGGTATGGGAACTGACGAACCGGGACGTGATGGTGATGGAACGTGTCACCGGGATACCTGTAAGTGACGTACCGGCCCTGGAGCAGGCGGGGGTGGACCTGAAATGGCTGGCTGAACGCGGCGTGGAGATTTTTTTCACCCAGGTGTTCCGGGACAGTTTTTTCCATGCGGACATGCATCCCGGCAATATCTTTATTCAGCCGGACGGTGACGGCCATGCCCGCATCATGATAGTGGATTTCGGCATCATGAGTTCCCTGAGTGAGTATGACCAGCGTTACCTGGCGGATAACTTTCTGGCATTCCTGAACCGTGACTATCAGCGGGTTGCCGAATTGCACATAGAATCGGGCTGGGTCCCGCGTGAGACCCGGGTGGACGAGTTCGAATTCGCCATCCGCACGGTCTGCGAGCCGATGTTCGACCGGCCAATCCGGGAACTGTCGATCGGTACGCTGCTGTTGCGACTGTTCCAGACGGCCCGGCAGTTCAACATGGTCATCCTGCCGCAACTGCTGCTGTTGCAGAAGACCCTGGTCAATATCGAGGGACTGGGCCGACAGCTCCACCCCGACCTGGACCTGTGGGCCACGGCGAAACCCATCATGCAGCGCTGGATGGATGACCGTGTGGGTCTCAGGGCCATGCTGAAGGGAACCAGGGATACGGTTCCCTACTGGCTGAACCGGCTGCCCCAGTTTCCCCA
>CAYOEQ010000314.1:0-2714 GCA_964402775.1 uncultured Enterobacteriaceae bacterium | reverse complement strand
GATGTGCCGGTCAAACCGCACTGGTCGCTGGCATACGTTATCCGTGAGAAAATAGGACTGACCGGGACCAAGGCAGGTTGCGAGATGGGCACCTGCGGTTCCTGCACCCTGCTGCTGGACGGCAAGCCGATTTTTTCCTGTCTGCGCATGGCGATCGACGCCCAGGGCAGCGACATTCGCACTATTGAAGGGCTGGAAGAGGAGAACGACGGCGAACTGCACCCTTTGCAGGAAGCGTTCATACGGGACCACGGCATGCAGTGCGGTTTTTGCACCCCCGGGATGATCCTGGCGGCAAAACACCTGCTGGACCATAATCCTGACCCCACCGAACAACAGGTGCGCGAGGCTATAGGCGGCCACCTGTGCCGCTGCGGCACCTACGTCAGGATCGTCAAGGCAATAATGAACGCGGCCGACACCATGCGCAATGCGCAAGCGACTCAATAATTGAAGAGGTAAAGAGAAATGAAATCTGAAACATCCGTCATCGGGAAAAGCCTGCCCTTACTGGATGCCTATGAAAAAGTCACCGGCAAGCTCAAGTATGCCGGTGATTTGCCTGCGATGCACCGCATGCACCACGCTAAAGTGCTGCGCAGTCCCTATGCCCATGCGAAAGTGGCGCATATCGATACCTCTGCCGCCGAGGCCTTGCCGGGAGTCAGCGCGGTCATCACCCACAAGGATGATATAACCGGGAAAAAGAAGACCTGCGGCTCGCCATGGCATGATTTCAGTTTCAACTTCATGGGGCCCATGATCTCGCCGGAAGTCTGTTACGTCGGTGACGAGGTCGCAGTCGTGTCTGCGGTGGACGAGGAAACCGCAAAAGAGGCCCTCAAACTAATAGAAGTGGAATACGAGGAGTTGCCTGCCGTATTCGATATGGAAGAGGCGATGAAAGAGGACGCGCCGCAGGTACGGCCGTGGGGGCCGAACAGCCTTCCGCCTTCGCTGTTTGAATGGGGTAACATCGAGGAGGGTTTCGAACAGGCCGATTACATCATTGAAAACCGTATCACCCTGGGCAACCAGCAGCATGCGCCGCTGGACAGGAATGCCTGTATCGCCCATTGGGAAGGAGACAGTGTTTCCCTGTGGACATCCACCCAGGCCCTGTTCTGGATCAGGGACGCGGTCACCGAGTTTTTTGAACTCTCGCCCAGCAAGGTCAGGGTTTACAGTACGCCTACCGGCGGGTCATTCGGCCTGTGGTGGGGTAATAATTTCATGTTGCTGGCGATTGCCGTCGCCAGGAAGGCGCGTCGTCCGGTACGGCTGGTGCTGACGCGGGACGAGGTCCAGACCACGGTGAAGCGGCGCGAACGCCCGTTGATCGACGCGAAGATCGGGATAACAAAGGACGGCAAAATGGTGTCACAGTCATACCGCCACCTGATGGATAACGGCGCCTACGGCAATAAATTCGATCCGTACCAGTCCGTTGCCGATATCTACACCACCGAGCATGCCAGGGTGGAGTTCATAGGCGTGGCGACCAACCTGCTGCCTGCCGGGTGCATGCGCGGCGTGGGAGACCTGACACTGGCCTACGCCATCGAGCAGACGGTGGACATGGCGGCGGAAAGGGTCGGCATGGACCCGGTCGAGTTCCACCTGAAAAACCATTGGCAGACCGGCGACATCTGCCACACGTCCCAGGAAGTCGTGTTCGCCAAGCTGCTGTTCAACAAGAACCCGCAGGTGGAGTTGACCAGTTCAGGGCTGGCGGAGTGCATCACCCGTGGGGCCGAAGCCATGGACTGGAAGAACAAGTGGAAAGGATGGGGCACACCGTCATCGGTGGACGGCAACAAGGTGCGCGGCGTCGGCATGGGCATCTCCACCCACATCAGCGGCCTGGCCTTCTTCGGTTTCAACGGCATCACCGTCAAGGTCAACCCGGACGGGACCATGGCGTTGACCACGGGCATCGGGCGCATGGGGCAGGCCGGCGATACCACCCAGGCCATGGTGTGCGCCGAGGTGCTGGGCGTGGAACTGGAAGACGTCAACGTGATTGACGGCGACACTGAAGTCTGCGGGCACACCATGGTCACCTTCGGCAGCAACGGCATGCACATGGTCGCGCGCGCCACCAAGGCCGCGGCCGAACACGCCAGGGAGCAGATACTGGAATACGCGGCCAGGCACCTGGAAGCCAACGCTGCCGATCTCGACATCAAGGACAGGCGGGTCTTCGTCAAGGGCAGCGAGGAGCGCGGAGTCACCCTCAAGGAACTGATGAGCACCCCGATCTACGAGTACCTGGCGGCGCCGGAAGTGATAGGGAGCGCCTCCAAGGGCGTGGAGTTCGAGAAGGCCGGCAAGATGATGATGGCGGATTTCGCCGAGGTGGAGATCGATACCCGCACCGCGCAGATGAAACTCATTAAATTCGTCGCCGTGCATGACAGCGGCACCATCGTCAACCCGGCGGTGTGCGAGAACCAGGTTGCCGGCGGATACTACCAGTCCATGGGCCTCTCTACCACGGAACACCTGGTGTTCGATGATGAGACCGGCGCCATCCTCAACCCGAATTTTATGGACTACAAACTCATGGGACCCCTGGACATGCCCGATCCGGAGATCATGTTTGAGGAGGTCTATGACGAACACGGCCCGTTCGGGGCGAAAGGGATAGGCGAGGGCGTCACCTGCGCGGTGCCCATCGCCATATCCAACGCCGTGTACAACGCGATCGGCGT
>CAYOEQ010000313.1:0-2738 GCA_964402775.1 uncultured Enterobacteriaceae bacterium | reverse complement strand
TGGGGTCAGAGTAAAAATTCAAGGAATTTCTTACTCTGACCCCTGAATTAATTACGAACTGAATTCCCGAACCAGCGCGCCGATGGACTCCTTGGCGTCCCCGAACAGCATGCGGGTGTTTTCCCCGAAGAACAGCGGGTTATCGACACCGGCGAAGCCGGCTGCCATGGAACGTTTCAGCACAAATACCGTCTTTGCGTAGTCCACGTTGATGATGGGCATACCGTATATGGGGCTGTCTTCCATTTCCCGGGCCGCCGGGTTGACCACGTCGTTGGCGCCGATGACGATGGCCACGTCCATCATCTCCATGCGCGGGTTGATGTCCTCCATCTCGATGAGCAGGTCGTAGGGCACGTCCGCCTCCGCCAGCAGCACGTTCATGTGTCCGGGCATGCGGCCGGCGACGGGGTGAATCGCGTAGCTGACTTCCGCACCGTTATGCTCCAGTAACTCCTGCAGTTCCTTGACCACGTGCTGGGCCTGGGCCACGGCCATGCCGTAACCGGGCACCACGACGACGCTGCTGGCCGCCTCGAGGATGTAATAGGCGTCATCAGGCGTGATAGGCTTGACTTCTCCTTCCACCTTGGCCAGGGACGTCTTCACTGCGCCGAAACCGCTGAACAGCACGTTGGCCAGGGAGCGGTTCATGGCCTTGCACATGATATTGGTAAGGATGATACCGGTGGCGCCCACCAGGGAGCCGGCGACGATCAGGATGTTGTTGTTGATGGCGAAACCCGCGGCGCACGCGGCCAGGCCGGAATAGCTGTTCAACAGGGAAATCACTACGGGCATGTCCGCGCCCCCGATGGGGATCACCGCCATCACGCCGAACACGAACGACAGGGCAATGAGGACATACAGCAGTGTGGTATTCGACGGATCCATGCAGAACATGACACCGACGACGACGATGGCGGTCAGCAACAGGCTGTTGAAGGTGCGCTGTCCGGTAAAGATATAGGGACGCCCGGGGATGGTCTCGCTCAGTTTTCCGAAGGCGATGAGGCTGCCGGTGAACGTCAGTCCGCCGATGAGGATGGACAGGAAGATAGTGACCATGGTGAAGGTCGAAACGGCGCTGGAATGCAGCGCGGCCCAGCCGACAAACAGGCTGGCGATACCGCCGAAACCGTTGAATATCGCCACCATCTCCGGCATCGCGGTCATCGCCACGAGACGCGCAGCCATGGCGCCGATGACGCCGCCGATTACGAGGCCCAGGGCAATCCAGCGGAAATCGACGATGGAATGGTCCAGCAGGGTAACTACTATAGCAAGCAGCATGCCGCATGCGGATACCAGGTTGCCGTTACGCGCGGTAGCGGGCGAGCTCAGCATCTTCAGGCCGAAGATGAAGAGGACGGCCGCGGCCACGTACGTCAGGTTGATCAGCAGTGCATTACTCATTGGTCGTCACCTTCCTTCTTCTTGAACATGGACAGCATGCGGTTGGTGACCATGTAACCGCCGACCACGTTGATGGAGGCGAAGGTCACGCCCAGGGTGCCGAGGATCGTGGCCATTTCGGCGCTGCCGGCGCCGGCGGATGTGAGGGCGCCGACCAGTGTGATGCCGGAGATGGCGTTGGCCCCGGACATCAGGGGTGTGTGCAGTGTAGCGGGTACTTTACTGATCAGCTCAAAGCCCAGGAATATGGCCAGGACCAGGATGAATGTCAGGTATACGGCTTCCATTGTTGGCTCCTTAACGTTGCAGGTTCTTGATGGTTTCGTTGACGATGGCGCCGCCATGGGTAATCAGGCAGCCCTGGATGATCTCGTTCTCCCGGTCCAGCACCAGCGACTTGTTTTCCTCGTCCCAGTATTCGCTCACCATGTTCAGGAGGTTGGACGAATACATCTGGCTGGCGTCGCGGGATACGAAATTGGGCCAGTTGCCCTGGCCGATGATGGTCACGCCGTTGACGACGACTTCCTGCCCGGCGACCGAGCCTTCCACGTTGCCGCCGGTCTCTGCGGCCATATCCACGATAACGCTGCCGGGTTGCATGGCTTCGACCATGTCGGTGGTGACCAGCACCGGCGCCTTGCGGCCGAACACCTGGGCGGTGGTGATGACAATATCGGATTCGGCAATGGCCGCCTTCTGGCCCAGGCGTTGTTTTTCGATCTGTTCCGGGGTCAATTCCCGCGCATAACCGTCCTTGGTCTCGCCCGTTTCACCCAGGTCGATCTCCAGGAACTTTGCGCCCACGGAGCGGACCTGTTCCGCCACGACGGGGCGGGTGTCGAAGGCGGTTACTTTAGCTCCCAAGCGCTTGGCCGTGGCGATGGCCTGCAGGCCCGCCACGCCGGCGCCGATGACGAACACCCTGGCCGGCTTGATGGTGCCCGCCGGCGTCATCATCATGGGCAGAAGGCGGTCCAGGCTGTTGGCGGCCAGCATCACCGCGACATAACCGGCCAGGTTGGCCTGGGAACTGAGCGCGTCCATCTTCTGCGACAGGGTGGTGCGGGGGATCATTTCCATGCTGATGGCGCTGATACCCTGTTGCGCCAGGGCATCCACCAGTTCGCCTTCGTTGAACGGGTCCAGGTAGCTGATGTGGATGCAGCCCTGTTTTATCCGACCGACCTCGTCGGACTCCGGCTTGCGGATGCGCAGGATAATGTCCGATTGTCCCAGCATACCGTTGCGGTCGGCACTGACCGCGGCGCCGGCTTCGGCGTATTCATCATCGGCAAAGCCGGAACCTTGCCCCAGCGCGG
>CAYOEQ010000312.1:0-2795 GCA_964402775.1 uncultured Enterobacteriaceae bacterium | reverse complement strand
AAAAACCGATTTCCAGTGTACAACCCAGGATGATGGCTTCCGCCTTGTGAACCTGCACGGCTTCGATTGCAGCGGTGCGCAGTCGCTTGCGCGTCTCGTCCGGATCTTTGTGAAATTCGTTAACCCGCAGACCAACGGACTGGAAGGAGGCCAGCTTGCCTCCGAATCCGTACTCATGAACGGTCTGGCGCATCTGGGTTTCCCATTTTGTCTTCCCTATGATGATTGAGAAGCTATTTGCGATGTTCAAGGCCGTGACGATGGAGGCCTGACAGGGCGCCACGATGATGGTGTTGCCCGATATTTCACGGGCATCATGCAAGGCGGGGTCGTAAAAACAGCCTATCACCATGGCATCGTAGTCATGATTTGACGCATAATGAGCCGCCTTCACAGTATCGTTAACGATGAAGGATTCATAACTGCGGTACTCCAGGTTGTTCATGTCGGGTGGTATGGTTTCCGGATTCATTGAAACCACGTCCGCGCACGTTGCGGGATACTTGTATTGTTCAATCATGTCCGCAAAAACCCGATCGTAGGCGCTGCTGCCTATGGGATTCAGGTACATCACCTTTATATTCATATTGTCGGCCACACTCATTCGCCTCCGGTATTAATTGGATTACCATTGATGATTATTCAGAGATCGCGACACGGCACAAGCTACCTCAAAGTGTGGTTCAGCATTCCCGACCGTCATTAACAGGCATATTCCCCGCGTTTGACCTACACCTGTGGGTAGCTTGCGGCAGTCGGACTGGTTCGTTACTTTCAAGACATGGAGATTGACAGGTTTACCTCCGGTATCATCCAGGATGCCTTGCAGGCGGTCGGCGATGAAATGTTCGAAGCGCTACGCCGCACTTCCATGAGTCCGATCATTTACGAAGCCCTGGATTTCGCCGTGGGGGCCACGGATGCGCAGGGGAACCTGCTGGCCCAGGGCAACGGGGTGACGGCTTTTCTCGGATCTCTCGACAGCGCGGTCAGGGGTGCTCTTGAACATTATGACGGCGGCGCGGGCATGTCTCCCGGAGACATCATCCTGACCAACAGTCCGTACCAGGGGGGCGGGACCCACCTGCCCGACGTGGTCACGATATTGCCGATCTTTCATGACGGTCGTATCATTGCTTTCACCGTCAACAAGGCCCATTGGACAGAAATCGGCGGTATGGATACCGGTAGCCTGACCACCCGCTCCACCGAGATATTCCAGGAGGGCCTGCATTTCCGCTTCCTGAAACTGTATGAAGCGGGAAAACTCAATACTTCCCTGATTGAGCTGATCAGGGAAAACGTCCGTCTTCCCGATGATACCCTGGGAGACATGCACGCCGGCGTCGCCGCGGCGCGGGTCGGTGCGCGGCGCATCGAAAGCCTGATCGGTAAATACGGGCGGGATGCGGTACTGGCCGCGATGGAGGACCTGCTGGACTACGGTGAACGCATGACGCGGCTGGAATTACTTAAACTACCCGAGGGCGTATATACGGCGGAAGATGTGATCGAGGAAGACGGCCTCGGCAACGGACCGTTTACCATCAAGGTTGCCGTCACCCTGAAAGACGGACGCTGCATTGCCGATTTCACCGGGACCGCTGCGCAGGCGCCGGGACCGGTCAACTGTTCCTATGCGGGATTACTCACCGGTGTGCGTTGTGTTTTCAAGGCCGTCACCAATCCGGACATCCCCGCCAACGGCGGCGCGTTTCGCCCCCTGGAAATCATCTGTCCTTCCGGGACCTTGCTCACTGCCGAGTCGCCGGCGCCGGTGTCCCTGTATTTCGAGTCGCTGATCGCCGCCATAGACGTCGTCTGGAAGGCGTTGGCCCCCATCGCGCCGAACCGCCTGCCTGCCGGCCATAAGCGCACTGTCGGCAGCACCTTTATCTCAGGGTTCCATCCGGATACGGGAGAACTTTACATCATGGGCGAGCCGTTAATGGGCGGTTGGGGCGCGGCGCCCGATGCGGACGGCATCAACGGCATGTTCTGCTGCGGCAACGGCGAGACCTTCAACATTCCGGTCGAATTGACCGAAGCGCGCTACGGTCTGCAAGTGGATCAATATGCATTTCATACCGAACCGGGCGGCGAGGGAAAATTCCGTGGAGGCAAGGGCGTGGTACTGGATTACCGGGTCACCAGCGGCGACGCGTATTTGACTGTTGCTTTTTCACGCACCTTGTCCCGTCCCTGGGGACTGCAGGGCGGGCGCGAAGGCAGTCTCAATTATGCCGAAATCCTCCGCGCTGACGGTTCGGTGGAACGCCACAGTGTGGGGACAGCCATCACCATGGGGGAAAATGAAGTGGCGCGTCTTTATTCCGCCACGGGGGGCGGCTTCGGCGATCCTGCAGAACGTCCCGCGGATGAGGTCCACCGCGATCTCAGAAATGGTTACATCACCCCTGAACAGGCCGCCTGTCATTACCCGCAGGCAACCGGGCATGAGCCTACCTGAACGGGTAGCAAAGAGTTCAACTGCAGATACCCGGAAAAGTACTGAACTACTCTTTTGCGTATTTGAAGCGGTGTTCCCTGGTGGTCTATCTTGAGTTTTGTCGACGCTCACTTTAGGGGAAGTCTTATGAAGAATTGCACACTACCGATCGTAACAGGTATTCTCATTGCGACATTACCAGGGCTGTTACAACCGGTATCCGCCCAGGCCGTCCTCGAGGAAATCATCGTAACCGCCCGCAAAATCGAGGAAAATATCCAGGACGCCCCTATTACAGTGAGCGCGTTTACGGCAGAACAGATTGAAGAGGCGGGCATCACCCAGA
>CAYOEQ010000311.1:0-2808 GCA_964402775.1 uncultured Enterobacteriaceae bacterium | reverse complement strand
ATTACAGGACACCCATGTAAATTACAGGACACCCATGTAAATTACAGGACACCCAATAAAGTTACATGGGTGTCCTGTAATTGCTGTAATTGATATGGATGTCCCCATTTACTTTTCCATGCTGATATAATGAGCAATAGAACAATTACCGGAGGGAGACACTCAAGCCATGTACCCCGCACCATTCCGTTACCACCGCCCGGCGACACTGGGCAGCGCGCTGGCGCTGCTGGCGGAACTGGGTGAAGGCGCCAGGCCCCTGGCCGGTGGCCAGTCACTGATACCCATTCTTAAAATGCGCATGGATGAACCTTCCGACCTGGTGGACATCGGACGCCTGGCGGAGTTGACCCATATCCGCAAGGAGAAAGGCCGCTATTGCATCGGCGCCCTGGCGACTCATGCCCGTATCGCCGCCAGCGCAGCCGCTACGGACATCCCCGTTATCCGGGACTGCGCCGCCAATATTGCCGATCCCCAGGTAAGGACCCTGGGCACCATCGGCGGATCGGTCTGCATCGCCGACCCGAGCAGCGACTGGCCCGCGCTGCTGCATCTCCTGGATGCGGAAATCGTCTGCGGGGAAGTGGAGGGAAGCCGCAAGGTCGGCATCAGGGATTTCATCACGGATTCCTACACCAACAGCCTGGCCGAAGGCGAACTGGTCACGGAAATTCAAATCCCCATCCCGCCGGCCAACAGCGGCGGCGCCTACCTGGGGTTCAAGAAGGCGGCCCCGGCCTACCCCGCCGCCTCGGCCGGGGTGCAGTTGACCCTCACGGCCGGCAACATCTGCCAGGACATCCGCCTGGTGCTGGGGGCGGCAGGACCGGTCCCGGTTCGTTCCAAAGACATCGAGCAGGCGCTCACCGGCCAGCCGCTGACTGACGGCAAGCTGCAGGAAGCCGCCGGCGCCCTGGTGGAACTGTCGGACCCGCCCACCGATGCCCGCGGCTCCGCAGAGTTTAAACGCGTAATGCTGCGCTCGCTGTTCATGCGCGCCGCGCACACGGCCATGCAACGGGCCAGGGGTGACACCGTATCGGGGAGCCACGACTATGTCTGAACCATTACAAACCGTATCCATTGACGTCACCGTAAACGGTAAAACCTGCCGGCGGGACGTGGAACCAAGGCAGTTGCTGGTTGAATTCATCCGCGAGGAACTGCGCCTGACCGGCACGCACATCGGTTGCGACACCAGCTTCTGTGGCGCCTGCACCGTACTGCTGGACGGCGCCGCGGTCAAGTCCTGCACCCTGTTTGCGGTACAGGCCGACGGCGCCGAGATCACCACCGTGGAGGCCCTGGAAAAAGATGGGCAACTGCACCCGCTGCAACAGGCGTTCTCCGAACAGCACGGCCTGCAATGCGGCTATTGCACGCCGGGAATTCTCATGTCTTCCCTGGCGCTGCTGGCGCAGAACCCGAACCCGGAAACGCAGGACATCCGCAAGGCCCTGTCGGGCAACGTGTGCCGCTGCACCGGGTACCAGAACATCATCAAATCCGTCCAGGCCGCGGCCACGGTATTACGGGGGTCTTAAGTCATGGAAATGAAATTCACAGGCGAATTCAGCGTAAATCGCAGCAAGCAGGACGTCTTCTCCCTGCTGTCGGACCCGGAACAGTTTGCGCCGTTGTTGCCGGGTTTCCACAGCATGGAAATGAAGGACGCCAGGACGGCCGAGATACGCGCCCGGGTCGGCATCGGCAGGATCGGCGGCATCGCGTCCACCGAACTCAGCCTGGTGGAATCCCGCTCGCCCCGGCACGCCCGCTACTCGGGCCGGGGCAAGCTCATGCAGGGCGTCTACCGCCTGCACACCGCTTTTGACCTGGAAGATACCGCGGCGGGCGGCACCCTCATAAGCTGGCAGGGTGAAGCGCAGGTCACCGGCAAGATCCTGTCCCTGGCAGGCGGCGGTATCCGCAGCTACGCCGAAAAACAGATTACCCAGCTCATCGCCAGCCTGGAGGCGGCGCTCTCAACCGAGCCCGCGCCGGCGCCGCCCGCAAAACCGGGAGGCTGGTTCAGCCGCATCCTGCACGGACTATCCGGCACGGGCGACACCGGTGCGCCTGCCCGGGTCGAAACACAGGGCGCAGCCGCGCTGTCCAAGGAGACGCAGGCAGCGCGGGAACGCGTCAACGCGCTGCTCGACGCGCCGCACGCGGACTCGAGGCCCGCGCGCCGGGAGGACGATCGCCTGGTCAAGGGCAAGGGTTTTTTCGTCGATGACTACAGCCCCGCCGGACTGCTGCACATGTCCCTGGTGCGCTCGCCTTACGCCCACGCCCGCATCGTCAGCATCGATGTCTCCAGGGCCGAGGCCCTGCCCGGCGTGGCCTGCACCCTTACCGGCGATGAAGTCATGAAAATGAGCGATCCGTTCATCCAGATTGGCGCCGGCTCGCCGCAGGAGATCACCGACTACGCCCTGGCCACGGACAAGGCCATCTACCAGGGCGACCCGGTGGTTGCCGTGGTGGCCGAATCCATTGCCATCGCCGAGGATGCGGCCCAGCTTGTGGACGTGGAATACGAGCCCCTGGACGTGGTGCTGGACGCCGGGGAGGCCCTGGCGGACAAGGCTGTGCTCCACGACGAAGCCGGCACCAATACCACGTTCTCCGGCGTATATGAATACGGCGACGTGAATCAGGCGTTTGCGGACGCCGCCCACGTGGTCAAAATCGGCAAGCTGAATTTCCACCGTTTCGGCAGCACCGCCATCGAACCCAACGCCTGTGTCGCCACCTGGGACCAGCGCGGCGAGATAGACCTGTTCTCCAATACCATCATGA
>CAYOEQ010000310.1:0-2819 GCA_964402775.1 uncultured Enterobacteriaceae bacterium | reverse complement strand
CATAAGCCCGTCGGCGGTCTGTACGGCGATACCGATATGCACCGGCTCAAACTGCCTGATGACCTCGCGCTCATCATCAAAGTGCGCATTACACTGGGGAAATTCTTTCACAACCTTCACCAGGGCCTGCATAAAGAAAGGCAGGTAGGTGAGTTCGGGTTGGCTTTCCTGCCGCAGCCGGTCCAGTTCGGTGACATCGACCTCCTCAACGTAGCTGAAATGCGGGATACGGCTGGCGCTCAGGGTCATTCGTTCGGCAATCCTGCGGCGCAGCCCCGCCAGTTTGATTTCGCGCGCGCCGGTCGCATCCGCTTCGGCCTTTGCTCCGGCCTGGTCAAGGCAGGCATCGATATCGGCGCGGGTAATGCGCCCGTTCACCCCGGTGCCGGGTACCCGGTCAAGGTCGATGCCCCGTTCCCTGGCCAGGCGGCGGATGGCAGGGGAGGTTTTCGGCCTGTTGGGGGCAGGTGCAGACTCACTGGGGACAGAATTTAATTCTGTCCCCTTTTCGGTGGCAAACACCGCCAGTTCCGCGCCTACCGCGATGACATCGCCCGGTTCGCCGGCGACGGAGACCAGGGTGCCACTCACAGGCGCCGTGATCTCGATGGTGGCCTTGTCCGTCATCATGTCCACCAGGGGTTGATCCGCTTCGACGGCATCACCGACCCCGGCGCGCCAGACGACGATCTCCGACTCGACGGTCCCCTCGCCCAGGTCCGGCAACTTGAACGAATACTCAGCCATGGTCAGGCGTCCAATGCCCTTTGCAGCGCCTTCGCCACCCGCGCCTGGCCCGGAAAATACGCCCATTCCTGCGCGTGCGGGTAGGGGGTGTCCCAGCCCGTCACGCGTTCGATGGGGGCTTCCAGGTTCCAGAAGCAGTGCTCCTGCACCTGCGCCGAGAGTTCCGCGCCGTAGCCGCAGTGGCGCGTCGCTTCGTGCACGATCACACAGCGCCCTGTGCGGCATACGGATTCGCAGAGGGTGTCGATATCCAGCGGCGCCAGGGTGCGAACATCGATGACCTCGGCATCGATGCCTTCCCGCGCCGCTGCAGCCAGCGCCACGTGCACCATGGTGCCGTAGGCGAGGACGGTCACGTCGTTTCCCGTTCGTAGCGTTTCCGCCTTTCCCAGCGCCACACGGTAATGGCCGGCCGGGACCTGCCCCTTTTCGTGGTCGTCCCAGCTCACAGCCGGCTTGTCGGGATCGCCATCGAACGGGCCGTTGTACAGGCGTTTCGGTTCGAAGAAGATAACCGGGTCATCATCCTCGATGGCGCTGATCAGCAGGCCCTTGGCATCGTAAGGGTTGGACGGCATCACCGTCTTCAGGCCGCACACGTGGGCGAACAGGGCCTCGGGCGTCTGCGAGTGGGTCTGCCCGCCGCGGATGCCGCCGCCGCAGGGCGTGCGGATCGTCACCGGCGACCAGAACTGGCCCGCGCTGCGGTAACGCAATCGGGCGAGTTCGCTGGCGATCTGGTCGAAGGCGGGATAGATGTAGTCGGCAAACTGGATCTCCACGACGGGGCGCAGGCCGTTTACGCCCATGCCGATGGCGGTCGCCACGATGCCGCCCTCGGCAATGGGCGTATCGAATACGCGATCTTCGCCATGCTTCTGCTGCAGGCCCTCGGTGCAGCGGAACACGCCGCCGAAGTAACCGACGTCTTCGCCGAAAATGACCACGTTGGGATCTTTTTCCAGCATCACGTCCATGGCGGAGTTCAATGCCTCAATCATGGACATTGAGCCTGTTTCCGGGCGTGATCCTTCCGGCGCCGTGCGGCGCTCGCTGTGGTTGTCCTGAAGATTAATTACTGCGTTCATCTCGCCCCTCCAGTTGCCGGCGTTGTTCCAGGAGGTGGGGCGGCATCTCCTTGTAGACATGTTCGAACATGGCGGCATCGGGCGGGCGCGGGCCTTCATTTAATGTCCCCAGTGATACGGCCTCTTTCCAGGTACTGCTCACTGCCTCCTCCAATTCCTCCCGCAACCGTTCGTGATCCGCCTCGGACCACTCGTCCAGGGCGATTAAATGTTGTTTCAAACGCTCGATGGGGTCGCCAAGGGGCCAGTGTTCCCATTCATCAGCCGGACGGTATTTTGCCGGATCATCGCTGGTGGAATGGGGCGCGGCGCGATAGGTATACAGCTCTATCAGCGTAGGGCCGCCCCCTGCACGGGCGCGCTGCGCGGCCCAGCGAGTAGCTGCACAGGTAGCGAGAAAATCATTCCCGTCCACGCGCAGGCCGGGGATGCCGTAACCGATGCCCCGCGCGGCAAACGGGTTCTGGTCCCCGCCTGCCACATTTTGATGTGTGGAAATGGCCCATTGGTTGTTCACGACGTTCAGGATAACCGGCGCGCGGTACACGGAACTGAAGGTCAGGGCATAGTGAAAATCCGCCTCGGCGCTGGTGCCTTCACCGACCCAGGCTACCGCAATATCATTGGTTTTCCTGTATTCAGCCGCCATGGCCCAGCCGACGGCCTGGGAAAACTGGGTACCCAGGTTGCCGGAAATACTGAAAAACTTATGTACATCTGAACTGTACATAACCGGCATTTGTCGGCCCTGCAACTTGTCGCCGGCGTTGGACAGGCACTGGCACATCATGTCCAGCAGGGGATAACCGCGCGTGATCAGCAGGGCCTGCTGCCGGTACGTGGGAAATAGCATGTCTCCGTCATCCAGCGCCATGCACTGGGCAACCGATACGCCTTCTTCACCGGTGCACTTCAGGTAGAAAGACAGCTTGCCCTGGCGCTGCATCCTGAGCATGCGCTCGTCATAAAGGCGCGTCAGCAACA
>CAYOEQ010000309.1:0-2824 GCA_964402775.1 uncultured Enterobacteriaceae bacterium | reverse complement strand
AATATCAACCCGGACGAGGTTGAAAAATTCGAACGCCTCGCTCATGACTGGTGGGATGCCGCCGGTCCCATGAAACCCCTGCACGATATCAACCCGGTGCGGCTGGCCTATATCAGCGGTAACGTAGCGCTTGACGGCAGGCGTGTGCTTGACGTCGGCTGCGGCGGCGGCATTCTGACGGAGTCCCTGGCGCGCCTCGGCGCAACGGTGCGGGGGCTGGATGCCGGCGAAGCAGTCATCCGGGTGGCTGCCCGGCATGCGCAGGAAAACGGCCTGGAGATAGAATACACTGCCGCAAGCCTGGAAGGCTTCGCTGCCGGCAATGCCGGCTGTTTTGACGTACTCACCTGTATGGAACTGCTGGAACACGTCCCGGACCCCGAGGAACTGCTGCATGCCTGCGCCCGGGTATTGGCGCCCGGCGGCGACCTGTTCCTGGCTACCATCAACCGTAACCTGAAATCCTACCTCGGCGCCGTTGTCGGCGCCGAACGCCTGTTCGGACTGCTGCCGGAAGGCACCCATGATTATGCCGGCTTCATTCGCCCATCCGAACTGAAGCGCTGGCTGCGCAATGCCGGCTTTGACGTACTTGACGTCAGGGGAATGCTTTATGTCCCCGGCCCCGGGTATTGCGCCCTGATCGACGACCCCGGCATCAACTACCTCCTCCACGCACGGCTTGCCGATTAATCATCAACGACCGGCCAAATGCGCAACAATATCAAACACGTCCTGTTCGACCTGGACGGGACCCTGGTGGACACCGCCCCCGACCTGGCTTTTGCGCTGAACCAGGCCCTGGTCAGGCGCGGCAGGGAACCGCTGCCCTTCGAAATGATACGCCCGAGCGTCTCCCTCGGCGGCGCGGCATTGGTGAAACTGGGGTTCAGGCTGGATGAGACCGATCCGGAATTCACCACGGTGCGTAACGAGTTCCTGGCAATCTACCGGGACAACCTCTCCACCCACAGCCGCCTGTTTCCCGGTATGGAACTGGTGCTGGACAGGCTGGAACAAACCGGCGTGTCCTGGGGCATCGTCACCAATAAACCTGCGTGGCTGACCGATCCGCTGATGCAGGCGCTGGGACTGGATGCGCGCACCCCGTGCATCGTCTCCGGCGACACGCTGGAATACCGCAAACCGCACCCTGCCCCGCTGCTCCATGCCTGTCAACTCTTGCAGTGTGAACCGCGGGAGACCGTGTACATAGGCGACGACCGGCGCGACGTTGCAGCGGGGACAAGCGCCGGCATGGCGACCCTGGTAGCTTCCTACGGTTATATCAATTCAACCGAAGCGCCCGGGAACTGGGGCGCGGACGGCTTCATTAACAGCCCGGAAGAAATCCTGGACTGGGTCAAGGCCGGCGGCAGATGACGCCGGAAGAATACTGCCGCAACAAAGCCGCGCCCGCCGGCTCCAACCTGTATTACTCCACCCTGTATCACGATGCGCAGACCAGACGCGTACTGCACGCCCTGTTTGCATTCCTTCATGAACTCAACGAGGTGGTCTGCGAGTCATCGGACCCCGGCGCGGCGCGGGTTACCCTGCACTGGTGGTTCGAAGAGATCGGCAGGCTGTTTTCCGGAGAGGCAAGACATCCTGTCACCCGGGAATTGTCTCAACTCGATAATGCGGACTATCTCTCTCGGCAGGAGCTACTGGCCGGCATTGCGTCGACGGCGCAGTTTCTCGATACGCCGGAGAGCGGTCCTTACCAGACCTGGCTGGCGCGCCATGACGCCGCTTCCGGTTACGTCTGGAAAACGGCGGGGCAGGCCTGCGGCTGTTCAGACCCGGATACACTGGCTGCCCTGGCAAGCGCCGGTTCCTGCCACGGCGCATTCGAACTGCTGCACCATGTCAGGCACCTCGCCGGATTGGGCCTCAACGTCCTCCCATCCGACCTGCTTGCAAACCATAATCTCGATCTGGAAACCGTCATCCGCCCCGATGCCGGCGTGACCACATCAGGCTTCTTCACCGACCTGTTTGACCGGCTGCATGGAGACATGCAGACCAGCCTGACCGCGCTGCGGGAAAAAGACGCGGGCGCCCCGTTGTTCTCCATCACCCTGCTTAAAATACTGGACGCCCTGTGCCGGGAATACCGCACCGCCAGGCAGCCGATTATTCACAGCCGCATTTCCCTGACCCCCATCCGGAAACTCTGGATCGCGTGGCGAACTGCCCGAAATCCGGAATAAAATCCGGGGTCAGAGTAAAAAAATCGATGATTTTTTTACTCTGACCCCATATATCCCTACCAGTAGCCGGTGAGCATCAACAAGCCGGGGATCCAGCCGGTGAGGATGGCGATGACAATCGTTGCACAGGGCAGCAGCCTGCCGAAGTTTTTGCCCGGCACATAGGCCAGGTAGAACATGTACCATAACACGCCCCATGCCAGCCACATGGTGCCGAGGCGGTATTCTCCGGCCTGGTAGTTGAGCGTAAAATAGGGAATGGTCGTCAGCGCGACAAAGAAACAGTACCAGCCCAGGCCGCGCAAGTCGAGATCAAACCAGAGACTCGCCGCGATATAGAGGTAGGTGAACGCGAATAACAGGATTCCTGCCACCCCGTAATAATCCTGGGTGGCCTCGGCGCGCGTCAGGCTCAACAGGGCGGCAAACAGGAACAGAAATCCGGCCAGAAAATTGAACACCGCCATCGAGCGGTCATCGGCGCGCTTGAGTCCGCCCATCCCGTTGATGAAAAGCACTGCCCCCACAAAAATCAGCGTCAAACCGAGCATACCCATTGTTCATGTCCTCCAGGTGGTGCAATTCATAAGGATTCTACATGAAAGAAT
>CAYOEQ010000308.1:0-2834 GCA_964402775.1 uncultured Enterobacteriaceae bacterium | reverse complement strand
CCCAGCATGTCGAAGATGGTGACCGTATCAAACAGGGCTTTTGCCTTTTTATAATCCCTGTCATGTCTGAAACCCTGCAGGACCTCAGCAAGGATCAAATCTCCCGCAGCGACAGTCCACAGGCCAAGCACCCGGTCAAGCGTCTCTGTCTGTTTATTATATACACCTGTGAAATAATCAATCCAAACGCTGGAGTCCACCAGAATCATACGGATGTTCTCATATCATCAAGATTCCCGGTCCATTCCAGCCGGCCGCGAAAACGCCTGATATTTTCCTGTTTCTTCAACCTGACCAGGGTTTTCAGGCCGAGTTCCACGGTTTCTTTTTTGGTTTTCAGACCGCTGATCTTGATTGCTTCGTTCATCAGCTTATTGTCTATCTCGATATTGGTTCTCATATTCTGTTCCCTGTGCTGTTTCATTAATGTGTATATGCTATGACATTTATACACATCAGTCAAGCGTTCAGGAAGGTCTCAACGAAACGGGCATAGTTTGTGTCTCGCTTAACCGATTCGGCGCCATACAGCCATTATTGGATTTGCCTAATCCGTAAAAGAAAATTATCCTTGAAGAACACATTTGAAATCACTGCCACATGTAACCGGACAATCGATATCTTGCCATGAACTATCGCCAGATTTTCACCTTCTCAAGACTCTGGGCCATGTTCGGAGTTTCCCTCATAATCATGTTCGGGATACTGCTGCTGGTGGGGGGCAGGGCGTTCCAGTTGGCGCCGCCCATGCCGGACGCGGTTGTCGCAACAGATGGAGACACGACGGATGTAATTTTCACCAGTGACGATGTCAGGGAAGGGCGCGACGTGTGGCGCCGTCTCGGTGGTATGGAACTGGGTTCCGTCTGGGGTCACGGCAGTTACCTGGCGCCGGACTGGACAGCCGACGTCCTGCACCGGGAGGCCATGGCGATGCTGGATGCGGATGGAGACTTTGACGCGCTCTCCGAACCGGCCCGCGCTGCCCGTATCGCAGAGTTTGCCGCCAAGTTGCGCGTCAATACCTATGACGCCGAAACGGGCCGGATCAATATATCGATGGAACGGGCGGCGGCAATCGCCGAGATAATAACGCACTACCAGGCTTTGTTCGGCGGCAGCGGCGACGGACCCGACGCGGAGGCCATGCGGGAGGCGTTCGCCATCCCCAATGCACCGCTTGGACCGGACCCGGACGAGGATATCCGCAAGCTGGTGTCCTGGTGGTGGTGGACGTCCTGGGCGGCTGCCACGTTGCGCCCGGACGATACCGTTACATACACGAATAACTGGCCTCATGAACCGCTGGTCGGCAACAAACCCACCAGTTCCATCTTCATCTGGACATTCATTTCAATCGTTCTGCTTATTGCCGGTATCGGCGCGCTGTGCTGGTTCTTCCTGCGTGAACGGGAAGAGTGGCAAAAGGATACCGAACCCCCGCCAGGTTATCCGGACAAAAGCCCAATCGCCACTGTCGAGCCCACAGCCTCCATGAGGGGAGTCGTGAAATATATCTGGATCGTTGCCGCCCTGCTTGGATTGCAGATATTTCTGGGGGCGGTCACTGCACATTACGCCGTGGAAGGCCACGAATTCTACGGCATACCAATTGCTGATATCGCTCCCTACGCGTTGACGCGCACCTGGCATGTACAACTTGCGGTGCTGTGGATAGCCACGGCCTGGCTGGGTGCGGGACTGTACCTTGGTCCGATGATAGCCGGGTCCGAACCACCGCTGCAGAAGCTGGGCGTGGATGTACTCTGGGTGGCGCTGGTGATTGCGGTACTGGGTTCGCTGACCGGTGAATGGCTGGCGCTGACCGGACGCATGACAGACCCTGCCAAGGTGTACTGGTTCGGCCACCAGGGCTACGAGTTCCTGGATATGGGGCGTTTCTGGCAGATCCTGATCTTTGCCGGCCTGCTTATCTGGCTGGGACTGATGGCGCGTTGTGTTGTGCCTGCAATCCGCGCAGGCGGCGCAGACAAACACCTGCTCATTCTCCTGTTGATTTCCTCGGCGGGAATCGGCCTACTGTTCGGCGCGGGGTTTCTCTATGACCGGGATACCCATCTTACCATCGCCGAGTACTGGCGCTGGTGGGTCGTGCATCTCTGGGTCGAAGGCGTGTTTGAAGTATTCGCAACTGCCTGGGTAGCCTGGGTCTTCGTGCATATGAAGCTGTTGCGCCCGGCGACCGCGGCGGTTTATGTCATGTTTTCGGCCATGATTTTCCTGGGAGGTGGAGTCCTGGGTACGTTCCACCACCTGTATTTCGCCGGCACACCGGAACCGGTACTGGCGTTGGGAGCGGTGTTCTCAGCCCTTGAAGTGGTGCCGTTGGCGCTGATAGGCTTCGAGGCCCATGACCACTGGCGCGCCGAACGACACGCCCCCTGGGTTTCCCGCTACCACCTGCCGCTGATGTTTTTCCTGGCCGTGGCGTTCTGGAACCTGGTCGGCGCCGGCGTGCTCGGCTTCCTCATCAACCCGCCGCTGGCGCTGTACTATATGCAGGGTTTGTTGACTACGCCGACGCACGGTCATGCCGCCTTGTTCGGTGTCTATGGCATGCTGGGCATCGGCCTGCTGCTGTTGTGCCGCCGTGACCTGCCCCAGGCGCAGGGCGCCTGGTCCGACAGGACTCTCAAATGGGTGTTCTGGCTGTTCAACGGCGGACTGGCGCTGATGGTGTTCGGCTCCCTGCTGCCCCAGGGCATCATCCAGACACTGGTATCCTTCGATCAGGGCTACTGGTATGCCCGTTCTCCTGAACTCCTGCATTCGCCGCTGATGGAAGCGCTGGTCTGGCTGCGTGTGCCGGGCGA
>CAYOEQ010000307.1:0-2844 GCA_964402775.1 uncultured Enterobacteriaceae bacterium | reverse complement strand
AGGCCGGGGACCTTGAGGATCTGCTCTTCCACCTGGGTGGGGAACACGTTTACGCCGCGGATGATCAGCATGTCGTCACTGCGGCCGGTGATCTTGTTCATACGGCGCATGGTGCGCGCGGTTCCAGGCAGCAGCCGGGTCAGGTCCCGGGTGCGGTAGCGCACTACGGGCAGGGCTTCCTTGGTGAGACTGGTGAACACCAGTTCGCCCTCCTCCCCGTCCGGCAATACCTCTCCCGTCTGCGGGTCGATGATCTCCGGGTAGAAGTGGTCCTCCCAGATGGTGGGGCCGTCCTTCGTCTCCACGCATTCCTGGGCAACGCCGGGCCCCATGACCTCGGACAGACCGTATATGTCCACCGCGTCGATGTCCAGCCTCTGCTCCAGGTTGGCGCGCATGGAATCCGTCCAGGGTTCGGCGCCGAAGATCCCCACCCGCAGCCTGAGCTTGCGGCAATCGACGCCCTGGCGCTCCAGTTCGTCGGCGATACTGAGCATGTATGACGGCGTCAACATGATGATGTCGGGGTCGAAGTCCTGTATGAGTTGCGCCTGTTTTTCCGTCTGGCCGCCGGACATGGGTATGACGGTGCAACCCATCAGTTCGCCGCCGTAATGGGCGCCCAGGCCGCCGGTGAACAGGCCGTAGCCGTACGCCACGTGTATCTTGTCTTTATGAGTGCCGCCGGCCGCCCGGATAGAGCGGGCCACGACGCGGCTCCAGACCTCGATGTCATTGCGGGTATAGCCCACCACCACCGGTTTGCCGGTGGTGCCGCTGGAGGCGTGTATGCGCACCACGTCGTCCATGGGCACCGCAAACATGCCGAACGGGTAGTTATCGCGCATGTCATGCTTGTCCGTAAACGGGAATGCCGACAGGTCACCAAGCTCTTTCAGGTCTGACGGATGGACGCCGGCAACGTCAAATTTCTTCCGGTAGCTTTCAACGTTGGCGTAGGCGTGTTCCAGGCTCCACTTCAGCCGTTGCAGTTGCAGGTTGCGCAACTCATCGATGCCGGCTTTTTCAATGGGCTCCAGGGTGTCAAATGTCCCCTGCTCTGTCATACTGTGCACCTTTAATGGCAGTTTTAAACTATTACAGAAATTCCTGATATTATCCAATTTCCGTATCATATCTCAAAAGATAATGAACGGGAACCGGTTAACGAATCTTATAATGGATACATCGAGAAATGAAAATACAAAGTTATGTGACAGGCGAATGGTTCAGCGGGCAAAGCGAGGGCGCCCGGGTCGTGAATGCGGTAAACGGCGATTTCATAGGCACCGTTTCCAGTGACGGAGTGGATTTCGGGGCCGTCCTGCGCCATGCCCGGGAAACCGGCGGTCCTGCGCTGCGCGGGATGACGTTCCATGAGCGCGCCCTGCGCCTGAAGGCGCTGGCGCAATACCTGATGGAACGCAAGGAGGAATTCTACGAAACATCGGCCTGGACCGGAGCGACCCGTTCCGATAGCTGGATCGACATAGAAGGCGGCATCGGCACGCTGTTCAGTTACAGCAGCCTGGTGCGGCGCGAATTCCCCAACGAGACCTTCCTGGTGGAAGGCGAACAGGAACGCCTGTCGAAGGAAGGGACGTTTACCGGCCGGCATATCCTGGTACCCAGGGAAGGCGTCGCCGTCCATATCAACGCGTTTAATTTCCCCTGCTGGGGCATGCTGGAGAAGATCGCGCCCAGCCTGTGCGCAGGGATGCCCGTGGTGGTGAAACCGGCTACCGTGTCCTGTTACCTGACCGAGAAGATGGCGAGGGCCATCGTAGCGTCCGGACTCCTGCCGGAAGGCGCGTTCCAGTTGATCTGCGGCCGCACGGGAGACCTGTTCGAGCACCTGATGGAACAGGACGTGGTCACCTTTACCGGGTCTGCAAGCACGGGAAGGAAACTGAAGTCCCATTCCAATATCGTCGCTGGTTCCATCCCCTTCAACATGGAAGCGGATTCCCTGAACCTGTCGTTGCTGGGCGAGACCGTTGAACCGGGTTCGGCCGAGTTCGACCTGTTCGTCCGGGAAGTAGCCCGGGAGATGACGGTCAAGGCCGGGCAGAAATGCACGGCCATCCGGCGCGCCATCGTACCTGCCGGCAGGGTTGATGCGGTAGCCGCAGCCCTGGAACAAAGACTGGGCAGGGTATCGCTGGGAGACCCCTCTGTGGACGGAGTCAAGATGGGGCCCCTGGTGGGCCGTTCCCAGATGGAGGACGTATGGGAAAACCTGGACCGTCTGGTTCGTTCCTGCGAGATCCTCTACGGTGGAGCCAGGGAATTCGAAATCCGCGGCGGAGACAGGGAGAAAGGAGCATTCTTTCCCGCAACCCTGTTGTATTGCGATCAGCCAATAACGGCAAATGAACCCCATGACATCGAAGCGTTCGGTCCGGTCTGCACGGTCATACCCTACCGGGATATCGACGAGGCCATCCTGCTGGCAAAAAAAGGCAGGGGCAGCCTGGTGGGCTCGGTGTTCACCGGCGACGATGCGGAAGCGCGGCACATCGTCCTTAATACGGCCGCCTGGCATGGCCGCCTGCTGGTCATCAACCGGGACTGCGCAGGGGAATCGACCGGTCATGGTTCGCCCCTGCCGGCGCTGGTCCACGGCGGGCCCGGACGGGCCGGCGGCGGAGAAGAACTCGGAGGCGCCAGGGCCATCAAGCATTACATGCAGCGCAGCGCGTTGCAGGGTTCTCCCACCACGCTGATGCGCCTGACGGGTGAGTACCACCAGGGCGCAGCGGCGCTGACAGACAAGGTGCACCCGTTCCGCAAATACTTCGAGGAACTGCAAATCGGCGAGACCCATCACAGCCACCGGCGCAC
>CAYOEQ010000306.1:0-2861 GCA_964402775.1 uncultured Enterobacteriaceae bacterium | reverse complement strand
TTATACCCCGGCCTTGAGGCTGGCCTCCATGAACCGGTCCAGGTCGCCGTCCAGGACGGCCTGGGTATTGCCGGTCTCCACGCCGGTACGCAAATCCTTGATCCTGGACTGGTCCAGCACGTAAGAGCGGATCTGGTTGCCCCAGCCGATGTCGACCTTGGATTCCTCCAGCGCCTTTTGTTCCGCCATGCGCTTCTGCAGTTCCAGTTCGTATAATTTGGCGCGCATTTGTTTCAATGCCTGCTCCCGGTTCTTGTGCTGTGAACGATCGTTCTGACACTGTACGACGGTGCTCGTGGGGATATGGGTCAGCCTTACCGCGGAATCCGTCTTGTTTACGTGCTGCCCGCCCGCCCCGCTCGCCCGGTAGGTGTCCACGCGCAGGTCGGATGTATCGATGTCCACCTCGATGTTGTCATCTATTTCCGGCGCAACGAACACGGAGGCGAACGAAGTATGGCGCCGGTTGCCGGAATCAAACGGGGACTTCCTCACCAGCCTGTGCACCCCGGTTTCGGTGCGCAGCCAGCCGTACGCGTAGTCACCTTCATACCTGACCGTAGCGCTTTTTATACCGGCCACTTCCCCGGGCGATACCTCGATTAACTCGGTGGCGAACCCCCGTTGTTCACCCCAGCGCAGGTACATGCGCAGCAGCATTTCCGCCCAATCCTGTGCTTCGGTGCCGCCGGAACCTGACTGGATATCGAGAAAAGCATGATTCGGGTCCATCTCTCCGGAAAACATGCGGCGAAATTCCATCTCTTCAACCTGCGCGGTGAATTTGTCAAGGTCGGCAACAACTTCTTCCATGGCTTCGACGTCGTTTTCCTGCTTCGCCATATCGAACAACAACCCGACATCGTCCATTCCCGTGCTGACGGCTTCTATCGCCCCGACCGTTTTTTCAAGCAGCGCCCGTTCCTTGCCCAGTGACTGGGCGCGTTCCGGGTCGCTCCAGATATCCGGTTTTTCAAGTTCCCGCCTGACTGCATTCAGGCGTTTGACCTTGATATCGAAGTCAAAGATACCTCCTCAGGGATTCGATTCTTCCCTGGCAGTCTTTGATGCGGGTGGTGATTGACGTGAGTTCAAGCATAAGGCCGGATTTTACGATATTTGGGGTCAGAGTAAAAATTCTTGCAGAATTTCTTACTCTGACCCCTGCAATCTGTCCTGTATATGTTCTACGATGAGTTGCGGCGTTCGCATTCCGTTGTATTCGTTGACAGCCAGGCGGTAGACAAAGCGATGGGTTTGCGCGGACGCGTCGATGGCATCCGGCTCCGTATTGAACGAGATCGCTTCAAAAGGCCGTTGCGCGCCGTCCGCAAGCAGCTTCAGTTTCAGGTGCCGCTCTCCCACGGTCCGGGCATCGGCAACGGTGAAGACATCGTCAAACAGGGGTTCGGGGAAACCCTGTCCCCAGGGGCCGGCGTTTTCAATTTCTCCGGCCAGTTCCAGGTTGATTTCTTCAGACGCCAGGTTCCCGTCGGTGACGATCTCGGCCCCCGGTATCCGCCCGGCGGCCAGGTTCCTGATTTCCCCGTCAAATTCCGTCCTGAATTGCGCCAGGTCGGCTTCCCTGATGGTCAGGCCGGCAGCCATTGCATGGCCTCCGAACTTTTGCACCAGGTCGGGATGTCTCGCCGCCAACGCTTCCAGTGCGTCTTTCAGGTGAATCCCGGATATCGAACGTCCGGACCCCTTGAGCAGACCTTCACCGGCCGGGGCAAATACGATTACCGGCCGGTTGACCCTCTCCTTTATCCTGCCGGCCAGCACGCCGACTATGCCCTGGCGCCAGCCCGCATCAAACAGGCATACGCCGAAGGGCAACTCACCCTGCTCCAGTTCGGCTATATCGGCCAGGTACGCCTCGGCCTGTTCCTGCATTTCGGCCTGCAGCTGTTTTCTCTCCTTGTTGAATTTATCCAGTTGCAGCGCCAGGGCAACGGCGCCGGAAAAATTGTCCGTGAGCAGGCATTCGATGCCCAGCCTCATGTCGGCCATGCGGCCGGCCGCATTCAGCCTCGGACCCAGTTGAAACCCGAGGTCGGCGGCAGTAATCTGCTCAGGCGTCCTGCCGGCAGCCCGGACCAGGGCCATGATGCCCTGGCAACAGCGCCGCGCCCTGATACGCCTCAGGCCCTGGTAAACCAGGATACGGTTGTTGTAGTCCAGTTGCACCACGTCGGCAACAGTGCCCAGCGCTACCAGGTCCAGCAATGCCGCGAAGTTCGGCGCCTCAACGCCTTGCGCAGTAAACCAGCCTGCATGCTTCAACCCGGCCCTGACTGCCAGCAGTACGTAAAACATGACGCCCACACCGGCAATACACTTGCTCGGGAACCGGTCGCCGGGCTGGTTCGGGTTGACGATGACGGTGGCGGCCGGAAGCTCCCTGCCCGGCAAATGATGATCCGTAACCAGGACATCCACTCCCGCGCGCCGGGCGAAATCGACGCCGTCCACACTGGAAATACCGTTGTCCACGGTCACCAGGAGGTCGGGGTCGAACTCCAGGGCCTGGCGCGCCACGTCGATACTCAGGCCGTACCCGTGCTTTACCCGGTCCGGAACCATGTAGACGACCTGCCGGGCGCCCAGCATGGACAACCCGCGCAAGGCTACGGCGCAGGCCGTTGCGCCGTCTGCGTCATAATCCGCGACGACCAGGATTTTTTTATTGTTGCGGATGGCATCAATAAGCAATCCGGCTGCCGCGTCAAAATTTTTCAGTTTGTCGAACGGCAGCAGGTTGGTCAGCGAATAATCCAGTTCCCGGTGCGACGAAATATTCCGGCCGGCAAAGACCCGGCGCATGACCGGATGCATGGAATCCGGCAGTTCGCACTCGG
>CAYOEQ010000305.1:0-2871 GCA_964402775.1 uncultured Enterobacteriaceae bacterium | reverse complement strand
ACCCGGTCATGGGCGCGCCAGCGCTGCAGCAGCGCCTTGCTGCGGGTATCGATCTCGCCGGTAGTCTCGATAAAGCCCGGCGCGAACTCCTCGTCGCTGGAGCAACGGAACAGCAGGGCGCGTATCCCCGTCTCGTCCAGGGCCGATGCTGCCAGGGTATCGGCGCCGTCGGTGTAGCGCGAGGAGAAGAAGATCTCGCAGACGGTGGTATTGCCGGCCTTCAGGTTCTCGATGGCGCCCAGGGTCACGGCCAGCGCATAGTCCTCGGCGTCCATCTGCCCCATGAACGGCAGTTGCGCTTCGGACAACCACTGCAGCAGGGTACGGTCGGAACCCAGGGAACGGCCCAGGGTCATGCACAGGTGGGTGTGGGCATTGACGAAACCGGGGATGACCAGTTTGTTGCGGGCATCGATGGTTGCGGCGCCCTCGACGTTGGGACCCGCGCCGGTTCCGACGGCCGTGATGATGCCGTCATCGATCCTGATATGGCCGTCGCTCAACAGCGGTTGCGCGGGGTCCGCGGTGAGGAGGGTTCCACCCTGAATGATCGTGGTCTTCATGAGTTCATGTGACGCCGGGACTGACAATACAGGGGACAGACCTCAGGTCTGTCCCCGTTGTCCCCGTCGGAACTTCGGCTTAATAACTCACCCTCACATTGACGCCGCCCCAGCGCGGTTTCTCGAAGGATATCTCGTCTGCCCCACCGATGGTCGCCAGGTCGAAGGTTGTCGTCTGGGTGCGCGAGTTGGAGAAGTTCTTTATGAAACCTGCGATGGAATAACGCCTGTCCGCGCTGCTCCACTGGATGCGGGCATTGCCGATCCAGCTTGAGGGCATGACGTGGCTGTCGAAATTGTTGATGTTGCTGAAACTCGAGGATGCATAGGTGCCGTCCAGTTGCAGCGTCACCGAACCGCCCATAATGACGTTGGGCACGGTATAACGGCCCACGCCGGAAAACTGGACCTGCGGCGTGAAGGTCGGTTCGATGTTCCTGAACGTGTTGTCCGCCACCTCCAGGTCTTTCACTTCCGGGTCTATATAGCTGAAACCCAGCCAGATGTCCGCGTTCTCCACCGGGTTGGCGATCAACTCCGCCTCGAAACCCCAGTACTCGGCGTCGGCATTGAACACCGCGCCGGAGGTGCCGACGAACTGGAAGGCCTGGTAGTCGTTGTAGTCGTAATAGTACGCGGAAACGTTGAAACGGGCCTTGCCGCCGAACAGGGTGGATTTGAAACCGGCCTCGTATGACCAAAGGACCTCTTCCTTGTAGCCGTATTCATCCTGGGTCAGCGTGGTCAGCAGTGGTCCGTTGAAATTGCCCGCCTTCACCCCGCGGTTGACGCCGGCATACACAAGCACGTCGTCATTGGGCGAATAATTGAGTTGTATCTTGCCGGACCAGAGGAAGTCCGAGGTCTTGTCCGCATGGGGGGCAAGAAACTCGAACGGCCCACCGGGCACAAAGATCAGGCTCAGCGGTTCGGCGCCGGCAAACTGCGCGCCGTCCGGGTAGCCATCCCTGACGTTGCGGTACAGCCGGTTGGTGAAGCTGAAGTCCTTCTCTTCGATGATGCCGCGGAACCCGGCCGTGATCATCAACTGGTCGGTCAGGTCAAAATCGACGTGGCCGAACAGGGAATAGGAATCGGTCACCAGGTCCGTGTCCGTGGTCGCCTCCAGGTAAAGATCGCCCTGGTTAAAACCGGCCTCGCCTGTGATGATGTTAAGCGGCGTGCCGCCGACACCCGGCACAAAAAACGGGATGCCGTTATCGGAGTTGAGCACCGGACCGAAGAAATAACCGCCGAAGATATTCAGCCCGCCGATGGTGTCCGCGAGGCCCTGGGCGGCCTTTGCGTCGATGTGCAGGTAATAGGCGCCGGCGATCCAGCGCATGCGATCGGCCTCGCCTTCCAGGCGGATTTCCTGGGAGAACCAGTCCATATCGGTCTGGCGGAAATAGATGAACTGCGGCACCGGGGCATCGCCAACGTCCAGCGATTGCCGGTGTTTGATGTTGGAAAACGCGCTGACCGACACCAGCCTTGCAAAATCCATGTCCCAGGTCAGCTTGCCTGAGATGTTATACATCTCCACCTCGTTGCCCGGGTGGGGGGCGTGGTCGTTGGGGCCGGCAAAATCGTGGACCGGGTCCGGGTCGAAAAACCCGAACAGGTCGCCCTGGTCATTGGGGCGCACACCGTCGAGGTCGCCGTCAAATATGGAGTTTTCACAGCCGCCGTCGGTGACCCTGATCATTTCACAGGTGGTGCGCACGTCGCGCTGGAACGCGGTGTTCACCGTATCGTCGAACACGCCGTCGCCGTCGGTGTCATCCACGAATGCGACCGTGGGGATGCTGTTATAGGCCGCCGGCGCCCATTCCTGTTCGCCGTAGTTGGCCGACAGCAGAAATTCCACGTCTTCATTGGGTTCGAATAACAACTGGCCGCGCAGACCCCAGGTCTCCTCGCCGTACTTGTCATGTACGTCGACATCGGGGTTGAATGTCGCGGGCCGGCCGACGGCCTGCAGCAGGCCGGGCACCGGCGGCATGTCCTCCGGGGTGAACGGGTTATCGATGAGATCGTCATGGTAGATGAAGACCCCGGAAAGCCTGGCCGACAGGGTTTCCGACAGCCCGCCGCTCACTGCTCCTTCCGCCCTGACCGTGTCATAGCTGCCGTAGGTCAGGTCGGCAAACGCCTCGTTTTCCTGGGAGGGTTTGTTGGTAATGAAGTGGACCAGGCCGCCGGTCGCGTTGCGGCCGAACAGGGTGCCCTGCGGGCCTTTCAGGATTTCCACCCGCTGCATATCGAAATTGGCGAACAACTGGGCCTGCTGGGCCGCCTGGTAAAC
>CAYOEQ010000304.1:0-2875 GCA_964402775.1 uncultured Enterobacteriaceae bacterium | reverse complement strand
GAGAGAAACGCCATCTCGCGCCAGGAACTGGATGAAGCCCGCTATGAATTCGACGCCTGGGAGGGCCGGATTGAAACATTGCGCGCGGAGATTGCGAGTATCCGGTTTGACATTGAGCGCAGCACAATCCGGGCGCCGTTCAACGGCGTAGTGGTTGCCCGCCACACCGAGGTGGGGCAATGGAGTGAGGCAGGCAGCAGGGTGCTCGAAGTATTGTCGACGGATACCCAGGAAGTCCACGTGGACGTTCCGGAAAAGTATTTCAACGGACTGAAGTCAGGCGTCAATGTGAACGTCACGTTTGATTCGATGCCCGGCCGGGAGTTCACGGCGTATATCCGCGCCGTAATTCCACGCGCCGACCCCCGTGCGCGCACCTTTCCGGTAAAACTGCGGTTGCGGGAACCCAGTGCCCAAATCGGCGCCGGCATGATCGCCCGGGCGGCATTCCCCATCGGAGAGTCCGTTCCCGGCACGCTGGTGCCCAAAGACGCCATTGTGCGGCTGGGCGGTAATACCATGGTATTCCTTGTCGACCGGGGTAGCGCCGTCCCGGCGCCGGTTACGGTCGGCGGCGCCATGGGTGTATGGTCGGTGGTGAACGGCGCCGTCGCCCCGGGAGACAAGGTGATCACCCGTGGTAACGAACGGTTGCAGCCCGGCCAGCCCGTCCAGGCCGAACTGTTGCCGTACCCGTCTCCATGAACCTGATACAATCCTGTATCCGCCACCCGGTGTCCACCTCGGTGGGTGTCCTGTTCCTGATCCTGTTCGGTATTGTTGCCCTGATCAACCTGCCGGTACAGTTAGCCCCGGATGTGGACAAGCCGGAAATAACGGTGACTACCATCTGGCCCGGCGCCAGTCCCCTCGAGATAGAACGGGAAATCATCGACGAGCAGGAGGAGGAGCTTAAATCGCTCGAAGGACTGGTCAGGATGCGCAGCGAGAGTCGTGACGGCATAGGCGTTATCACGCTGCGGTTCCAGGTGGGGACCGACAAGGATGCGGCCCGGCTCAAGGTGTCGAACCATCTTGACCAGGTTGAATCCTATCCGACCAATGTCGAGAAGCCGATTATATCCGGTCAGGCAGGCGTTTCCGGAGCGATAGCCTGGTTTCAGATTGACCCCACTCCGGAAAACGGCTTCGAAGGGGATATTTCAACACTGTATGACTTCGTCGATGATTACGTCATGCCCGAACTGGAGCGGGTAGAAGGCGTATCTGCAGCGAATATGTACGGCGGGCGGGAAACGGAAATCCAGGTCATCGCCGACCCGGCAAAACTGGCCCTGCGCCAGGTTACGCTGGTTGAACTCGCTGATGCCATAGAACGGGAAAACCGAAATTACAGCGGGGGTGATTTCGACGAAGGCAAGCGGCGCTATATCGTGCGTACCGTGGGTGAATACCGGAGTCCGCAGGACCTGGAAAACATTGTCATCGCCAATCGCAATAACGTTCCCGTTTACCTGCGTGACGTGGCCCGGGTGGAAATCACCCATGAAAAACCTACAGGCGCGATATTCAGTCTGAAAAACGAGACTATCGCGATAAACATACAGCGCCAGGTCGGCGCCAACGAACTGGATATCATGGCTGAGGTGAAGGAAAGGGTGGCAAGGCTCAACAAGGAATTACTGGTTCCCCGGGGGCTTTACCTGGACCTTGCCTGGGAGGAGACCCGTTACATCAACAGTTCAATAGACCTGGTGCGCAATAACCTGATTATCGGCGGCACGCTGGCCATTCTCGTGCTGGCGGTCTTCCTGCGTAGCGCCGGCAGTACCCTTATCGCCGCACTCACCATTCCCATCAGCGTTATCGGCACCTTCCTGATGATGGCTGTGTTCAATAAAACAATAAACGTCATCAGTCTGGCCGGTCTGGCCTTTGCCACCGGCATGGTGGTGGACAATTCCATCGTCGTCCTGGAGAACATTTACCGTCACAGGCAATCCGGGAAATCACCCTTCAGCGCGGCCTGTGACGGAGCCAGGGAAGTTTGGGGAGCTGTTCTCGCCAGTACCCTCACGACCATCGCCGTATTTGCTCCGGTGATCCTGATAGAAGAGGAAATAGGACAGTTATTTGCCGATATCGCCGTGGCCATCAGTTGCGCCGTGGGCCTGAGTCTGATCGTGGCGATTACCGTTATTCCCACCATGTCGGCCCGCATGCTCAGGGTTGCCGGCAGGGGCGGCGGTTTCCATGAGTTATGGGGCGGGGTCCGGCTGGCTGCGGCCATAAGGGACGGGATAGCATCCCTGTCTTACTGGATAAACGCATCGGTCATTCGCCGGATACTCATCGTCAGCGTGGTGGTGGCGCTGGCGGTGGTCATAAGTATCGCCATAAAACCTAAAACGGAATACCTGCCTACGGGTAATACCGATTTCCTGTTCGGCCTGCTCCTGCCTCCGCCGGGATATACCGTGGCAGAGCGGGTGAAGATACATGACGAGTTTGCCGGCGCCATGGAATACCTCAGGTCCTATCCCCCCGGCACGCCGCAAGCAGAAAACCTGCCCGGCGGCGGGCTGAATACGTTTTTTTTCGGGTTTGAAGGTGAGACGATATTCATGGGCGTCACCCCGAATGAACCGCTGCGGACCAACGAGTTGATCCCCATTTTCCAGCAAGCCCTGGCAAGTGTCCCGGGCGCCATACCGATACTGCAGCAATGGAGTATCTTTGAAGACGAAAGCGGAGAAGGCCGCACTATCGACGTGGAGATAAAGGGACCCGATCTGGGCAGGCTGATTGCCATGGGCGGCGAAATATTTGCTGTTGCTTTCCAGGCATTACCGGGCGCCCAGGTCTTTCCCATACCCGGTCTGGACCTGGGCAACCCGGAGGTCCAGGTGGTGGT
>CAYOEQ010000303.1:0-2877 GCA_964402775.1 uncultured Enterobacteriaceae bacterium | reverse complement strand
TGTCCTGCATCCATTGCAGGTCCTGGCGCACATTCTTGGTACCCGGCAGAATGATAAGGTCCGCAGGCGGGATTGTCTCCCCGGAACCGACAAACCTGAATTCCACCTGTGGGTGCAGGCGCAACGGGTCGAAATCGGTGTGGTTGCTGATGCGAGGAAACACCGGGACGATGACCTTCAAGGCGTCCCCCTCCGGTTCCACGTCCGCGTCCGGGGAAATACCGTCCTCAGCGTCCAGGTGGAAGCCGTGCAGGTAAGGCAACACCCCCAGCACCGCCTTCGCCGTCCTCTCCTCCAGCCATTCCAGGCCCGGTTGCAGCAAGGCGATGTCGCCGCGGAACTTGTTGATGACAAACCCGGCAACCCGCTGCCGCTCGCTCTCGCTGAGCAGGTCCAGCGTTCCGACCAAGTGGGCGAACACACCGCCCCTGTCGATATCGGCGATGAGGACGACCGGGCAGTCGGCCTCCTCGGCAAAGCCCATGTTGGCGATATCCCGGTCGCGCAGGTTGATCTCCGCCGGACTGCCGGCGCCTTCCGCCACAATATAGTCGTAACGGTCCTGCAAGCGGCGGTAGGATTCCATGACGGCTTGCAGCAAGGCGGGTTTTCTTTCGTGGTACGCCAGCGCATCCAGGGTCGAATCAACTTTGCCGTGAACGATCACCTGGGCGCCGATATCCGTATTCGGTTTTAACAAAACCGGATTCATGTCGTTGCTCGGTTCCAGACCGCAGGCCTGGGCCTGCAACGCCTGGGCGCGGCCGATTTCTCCGCCTTCGATGGTGACGGCGGAATTCAACGCCATGTTCTGTGGCTTGAACGGGGCGACGGAAAATCCCGCACGGGCCAGGACCCGGCACAACCCGGTTACCAGGATGCTTTTGCCGGCATCTGACGTCGCGCCTTGTATCATTAGGGTTTTAGCTGACATCGCTTATCACGGCCTGCGGATGAAATGAACAGTATAGAGCAGATATTTAAGGAACCTCTGATTAAGTCAGAGGTTCCTACGGTCCAGGGATGTTGCGTTTATCCCGCAGCCCGACAGCCTATTGTCAAAAAAAATTGACAGTAGAACTATAAAAACATAAAATGTCAATATTTATTGACTTTTTATGATGGTTATGAAACTGACCGAGTTGGGGCAGGTTATTCTCACCAACCGCGAAGCCCTTGGTTTAACACAACAAACGCTGGCAGAACGCGCCGGCGTCAGCCGGTATACCCTGATTAAACTGGAGAATGGCCGGGCTGATGATATCCAATTCAAAATCCTGTCCGCAATTCTGTCGGAACTGCACTTGACCCTTACGGTGACTGATATTCCAGTAAGCGGCATCAGCGTATTAGGAGACAAGATGGAATGAGTGCCGAAGTCCTGGATGTATGGGTGGGCAGCAAGCGGGTCGGACAGTTGATCCGGGAAGACCACGCATACATTTTCCAGTACCGGGATATTGCCTCACTGGACCCGCAGAAGGACCTGGTTTCCCTAACCATGCCCGTGCGGGCAAGACAGTATGAGACACAGGTTTTAATGCCTCCCTTCCAGATGGTTTTGCCGGAAGGCGCGTTGCTGGAATACCTGCGGATGCGTTTTGCCAAAGTGATGAATATCAGTAATGATATTGTGCTGCTCAAGCTGGTAGGCAGTCATGCCATCGGCCGGGTGCGCTTCACGGGGACTGGCGAACCATTGGATACGGACGTACAATCCCGCTATTCACTGGCTGAATTACTGGCATACCCGGGCACTGAAGAGTTGTTCGGTGAACTGGTGGATCAACTGGCAACCCGTTCCGGCGTGTCCGGAGTACAACCAAAGGTGTTATGGAATGACTTCGGCAAGAAAACAGCATTGCCGACAGGCCGCTACATCCTGAAATCAGCTGGGCGAGAGTACCCGGGACTGGCGGTAAACGAATATTTCTGTCTCAAGGCTGCGCGGGCCTGTGGCTTGACAACACCTGATTTTCATTTGGCCGAGAGTGGAAAAATGCTGGTGGTTGAACGCTTTGATATTGACAAGGACGACCATCAACTGGCATTCGAGGAAGTCTGCGCCCTGCGACACCTGTCCGCTCATGAAAAATATGACAGCAGCTATGAAGCCGTGGCTGAAACTATCCAGAATACCCCTTGTGAGCCTCCGGGGGAAACCCGACGGGACCTGTTCAAGTCGATATTGTTAAGCATGGCGTTAAAAAACGGCGACGCGCACCTGAAAAATTTCGGCGTCCTGTACGACAACACGGAGAGAAAATGGCTGGCGCCTGCTTATGACCTTGTAAGCACCGCCATCTACCTGCCCAAAGACGTTCCGGCCTTGACTCTTGCGGGAAAGAAGCAATGGCCTGCTCCTGAAGCGCTGGCCGGTTTTGGCTTGCACGCCTGTGGCTTGCGTAAAAAAGACGTAAGACAGTGCATGGACGAGGTGAAAGCCGGGATTATAAAAATCAAACCGCAACTCAAAAAATTCGGCGGCGAACACAAGGAGTACAGTGAGTTATGCGAACGCATTGCCCTGCTGATGAATGGCTGTCCCGGTGTCTGACAGGGCGGGGAAAGTAATGGCAAGAATAAGCGGTTACCTGCTGTCCGGCGTTGTTTTCCTGGCGGCATTCACGGCGGATGCAAAGACAATCGAGGTGGTTGATGACGTCGGCAGGACAGTGAAACTGGAAAGACCGGCGCGAAGCATCGTCAGCCTGGCCCCCCACATTACCGAGAACCTGTTTGCCGCGGGCATCGGCCACCGGGTCATAGGCGCGGTCAACTACAGCGATTACCCGGAGGAGGCGCGCAGGATCCCGGCGGTGGGCGGGTATGACAATTTCGATATAGAAACGATCCTGGCCCTGCAACCCGACCTGG
>CAYOEQ010000302.1:0-2878 GCA_964402775.1 uncultured Enterobacteriaceae bacterium | reverse complement strand
AGAATAAAAGGCGTCTCAAACGCCCTGCCGCCGATAAAACGCAACCATTCACCCGAGTCCACGGAATACACGTCCAGTTCCATATTGCCGTTGGTTACAGCCAGGTAAGGCTGCTCGCCCTGGGTGACTTCGATGGAAACTCCCCACTCCTTGAGATTGATACGATCAACACGCTGTTTCGCATCCACGTCAAACACCCAGACCTCGCTGCCGCCGCCTTTATGGGAACCGTTTTCCCCATCCGGGTGCATGAGTACGAACAGCCGCCTGCCGGCCTCGTGGGCCGTTGCAATCTGCCAGCCGCCGGGGCGCCAGTTTTCCTGCCGGTCCTGCTCCTGAAGCAAAGACCAGGCGTCAGCCATTTCAGGATCTGCCGCGTTCATATCGACCGGGTGCACCATGCCCTTGAACGAGGGGAAATAATAGACACCGTCAATCACCGCCGGTTTGGCGAAAATCGGGTCGGTGTCGGCGTCGAAAAAGGTGGGGGTACGTTCCTGCTTCGAGATCATTCCCTTTTCATCCAGGTGCGTGACAAGCATGGTGTTATCGTTGCACAGGCTGCCGAAACTGCGTTGCCTTGATGGATAGATCATGACGCAGCCGCCGATACCTGCTTCCGCCAAGAACGCGCGTTTCTCGATATCAACCACGCTGACGGAAGTGCTCGGAGTGAAATTGTACACCAGCAGCAGTTTTTCATTGTCCAGGAACTGCAGGGTATTCTTGTGGGTGACGATCATGCCGCGCCTGGCGCCGGGCAGGACGACCTCCCCGATGGGGGCGAGATTGACCTTGTCGTAGATGGTGACCAGGTCCGTACGTTCTCCGCGCATGCGCCGGGAGTAAATTGATTCTGTGACGTACACTTCCGACCGGGTGGTTGCGGCGAGAAAGGACGGAAAATGGGACGAGGGGATGGAACCCTTGTAATGCCGGTTCTCCGCCGCCACGTCCACCAGGACTACCTTGGCGTCACTCAGTGAGAAAAAATTGGTGTCGTGGGCATACACCCAGGTGTCAGGATAGCTTGCCGGCAGCGTCTCCACCTTCGGGATCGTTTCCACCGGCAGTTCCGCCATTGATGCTATGCTGCCGAGAACAAGTGCCAGACCGAATACGGCGCGTTTCATGTATGCCTCCCCAATTACACGCACAAGCTGACCCGGCGGTGTTTCGACCGCCTGGTATGTTGATATCTTGCCATTAAAAATTATACGACAGACTGCCACCTACCCAGCGCGGGCGGCCGTAATATTCCTCGATCCAACCGAGGACGCCGGCAAGATCAAAGGATTGAACCACGTATTCCTCGTCAGTGATATTATCGGCAAACACGGCAACTTCCCATTTATCGTCCGCCGATGCCCATGAGAGCCGGGCATTGGCCAGGTGGTAGCCGTTTTCGGTAACGGCGTCCGCACGCGTCAGCGCATGGTAATGTTCAGACCGGTAGTGGATATCACCCTGTATTGCCATCCTGCCGTTCATGACAGGCCATTCATAGCGGATCAGCCCGTTAAGGTTCCATTCCGGTGACTGGATGGACGTGGTTTTGGTGCCGTCCGGCAGGGTGACTTCCATATCGTTGTAGGATACCCCGAAAGCCACATCGAGACCCTCGGAGGGTGTGACGAACAGCTCGGCCTCGAATCCCAGGCTCTCGGCATCCGGAGCGCTGATCACGTTGGTGGCAAGTCCGACGATGGTGAATGCCTGGAAATCCTTATAGTTATTGTAGTAGGCAGAGACATTCAGCCGCGCCAGGCCGTCCATCAGGGATGACTTGAAACCGAGTTCAAAGGCATCCAGTTCTTCTTCCGCAAATCCAAACTGTCCCAGGAAGTCGTCAGACGCGGTGGCGTCGAACGGCGCATTGTAGCCGCCGCCTTTCACTCCCCGGTTCCAGCTTGCATAGACCAGCAGGTCATCATTGGGTTGCCAGTCGAGTTCAGCCTTGGCTGACCACAAACCTTCATTGTAAACGTCCCTGTGATCGCCGAGTGGGACAAGAATATTCGGATTGCCGTTGCGTTTCACGCTGCCGTCGTTGATAAACGACACAACATTGTTTATATAGTGGAAATCGACTTTTTCGTCGATCCAGCGGAAGCCGCCGATCGCTGTCAACTGTTCGCTTAACTGGTATTCAAGCTGCCCGAACAGCGACCAGGAGTCTTTTTCCTGGGTGTAGGGCGTGTCGAGCCCGGTATAGTTGCCGTCGCCATCCAGACCTGACGCGCCTGACGGGTCTACGCCCAGCAAGGGGATCTCGGCGCCGTTGGAATCGGCCAGTTCGATATTCAGGTAATAAAATCCGGCTACCCAGCGCAACCTGTCCGTTTCCCCGTTCAGGCGTATCTCGGTGGACCATTGCTCGGCATCGGTAGTCAGGTAAAAGTTGAAGTCGGCAAACGGGCTGGCATCGGAATCTTCGATATAGTCGCGTTCGACACTCTGGCGGTCCATGATGACGGTCACCTGCTTATCGCCCAGGTCCCACTTGAGGGTGCCGGTGACGCCCCAGGTTTCCAGGTCATTGAAGCCGAGCTTGTCATAGTCGCCGGCGAAGTTGTCCCCGTCTCCGTCACAGTAGCCGTTGAAGTTGGTAACCAGCGCGCAATTGTCTTCTTTAATGCCGTTACCCACTTCATCAACCGAACCGCTGACATTTTCAAAAAAGCCGGTGCGGATTTCCTGCAGCGAATAACGGGTATTAAGAAGCAGGGAAAAATCATCGTTGGGTTCAAACAGGAGTTGCGCCCTCCCGGCATAGTCGTTGGCGTTATTCAGGTCATTGCCCGGATCCAGGCGGTTCTCGATGTACCCGCTATTGTGGTGTGTGGCAACGGATAGCCGGGCCGACAGTCCCTCCGTC
>CAYOEQ010000301.1:0-2892 GCA_964402775.1 uncultured Enterobacteriaceae bacterium | reverse complement strand
TCAGTCCCCTGCTCTACCTACTGAGCTACCTGGCCGTAGTGGTGGGAGCGCCGCGAATCAGGCGGCGTGAAACGAAAGCGTGTATTAAATCCGACTCCGTGTTCTCCGTCAAGCGGGAGATTGTTAATCGGCAGGCCGGGTGCTGGTAAACTGGCGTGCCAGGATAGCATAATGCACAGAAAAGGATCGCCTGGATTACCCGGCGCCGTTCATCCTGATACGAAGGGGACAAAACGACATGAAACAAGAAGAGTTGAAATTCGCGCTACGCGGCACCCTGATCCATGCACCGTCCGCCGGTGATATTGAAGTACTGGAAAATGCATTGATCGCGGTGGACAACGGGGGGCAGATTGCCGCTGTAACGACTCCCGGCCAGCCGGACTACGCGGAACTGGAGCAGGTGGCGACACAGGCAGGCAAACTTGAGCAGCTATCGCCGCAGGAGTACCTGCTGCCCGGTCTGGTGGATACTCATGTCCATGCGCCGCAATGGCCGCAACTGGGCAAGGCCCTGGACCGGCCCCTGGACGAATGGCTGCAGAAATACACGTTCCCCCTCGAGGCCAGGTACGCCGATACGGATTTCGCTGAACGGGTTTACCGCAGCCTGGTCCATACCCTGATCGCCAACGGAACGACGACGGCGATGTACTACGCCACCATACACCTCGAGTCATCGAAGCGCCTGGCGGAAATCTGCCTGGAGCAGGGGCAGCGGGCGCTGGTCGGCAAGGTCGCCATGGATAACCCCCGGCAATGCCCGGATTACTACCGCGATGCGAGCGCCGGGCAGGGCCTGGAAGACACCGGGAGTTTCATTGAGCAGGTACTGGGTATGCCCGGCAACGCCGGCAGGCTGGTGCTGCCCGTCATCACCCCGAGGTTCATTCCCGCCTGCACCGATGAAATGCTGCTGGGTTTAGGCGACCTGGCACAGCGCACGGGTTGCCATGTGCAGACCCATTGTTCCGAAGGCGACTGGGAGCACGCATATGTACTTGAACGCCATGGAAAGACCGACACGCTGAGCCTTGACGGTTTCGGCCTGCTGACCCCGCAGACGGTCCTTGCCCACTGCGACTTCATCGATGATACGGACATGGGGGTAATCAAGAGAGCGGAAACGGGGATCTCGCACTGTCCGCTGTCGAACCTGTATTTTGCCAACGCCGTCTTTCCGGCGCGCAAGGCCCTTGACCGGGGGTTGCAGGTCGGCCTGGGCACGGACATTGCCGGCGGCGCAAACCCCGGCATCCTGCACAACTGCCAGATGGCGGTCACTGCGTCCCGGGCGCTGGAGGACGGCGTCAACCCGGATCTTCCAGCAGCGGAACGTGGCACGGCCGGCGCGCGCATCGATTTCCGCGAGGCCTTCTGGATGGCGACCGCGGGCGGCGGCGAGGCGCTCGGCCTGAAAGTGGGTAAATTTGTCCGGGGTTACGCGTTCGACGCCATCGTCGTGGACACCGGCGCGCCGGACAGCAATCTCATTATCTGGAAAGACATGGATGACGGAGACGATATCCTGCAGAAGATCATCTACAACGCCGATCGCCGCAACATCAAGCGGGTATGGGTACAGGGGGAACAGATCAGGGGCTGAGGCCGGGAGGCCTGCACCAGGAAAACCCGCCCTATGACACCGGCACGTATTCCTTCGGCTTTTCCGAGCCTTCGCCGAAGAAAAATTTTTCCATTTCCTCTTCCAGGAATTTGCGCGCCTTGGGTTCGAAAGGGGTCAGGCGGTATTCGTTGATCAGCATGGTCTGGTGTGACAGCCACATCTGCCAGGCTTCCTTCGATACGTTTTCATAGATACGTCGGCCCAGGTCGCCGGGGTATGGGGGGGCAGGCAGGCCTTCTGCCTCCCGGTTCAGTTTTATGCAGTTGACTGGGTGTGTCATGATGTCTTTTCTCCTGATATAAGATTTATGGGGTCAGGATATAAGGGGTCAGAGTAAAAATTCTGACGACTCTTACTCTGACCCCAGGTTTCCGTCAGAGTTTTTACTCTGACCCCGGATTTGCCGGTTCTGTCATACCTGCTTCATCAGCGCCTTTACCGGAGCGGCCATGCCTATTTCCATGCCGCGTCCGGGGGCGTACCAGAGGTAGGTTTCATTATCCCGTATTGTATCGGCCTTGTCCCGGATTACGGCTTTGACCGGGGTGATATCGAGGTGATAGTGGCTGAAGCTGTGGCGGATTTGAGATAACGTGGTAAGCGATTCGGACACCAGGACCGCGCGGGACTCTATCCAGTCGGCCAGTTCAGTGCCTGAGCGGTATTCCGGGAAACTCCACAACCCGCCCCAGATACCGGCCGGCGGGCGTTTTTCCAGCAGGATTTCCCCCTGTTCGTTTTGCAGCAGGGCGAATACCGCCTTGCGCACCGGCAGGGAATTCCTGGTTTTCCCGGTGGGCAAATGTTGCTGTTCGCCGTGGCGCAGCGCGTGGCAGCCTGATGCCAGGGGGCAATCCGCGCAACGCGGCCCGGAACGGGTGCAGACAGTGGCGCCCAGGTCCATGACGGCCTGGGTGTAGGCGGCGGTTTCCTGTTGCGGCGTCTCCCGTTCGGCCAGTTCCCACAGGCGCTTTTCCACTTCCCCGCGGCCCGGCCATCCGTATATTCCGTAAAAGCGGGTAAGCACCCGTTTTACGTTACCGTCGAGGATGGGAGCGCGGCGGCCATGCCCCAGGGTCAGTATGGCCCCCGCGGTGGAACGCCCGATACCGGGTAACCCCATTAACGCGTGCAGGTCAGCAGGCAGTTGGCCGTCAAAATCCCGGACGATTATCTGCGCGGCCTGATGCATGTTCCTCGCCCTGGCGTAATAGCCCAGCCCGGTCCAGAGATGGAGCACTTGATCCATGGGTGCAACGGCCAGT
>CAYOEQ010000300.1:0-2914 GCA_964402775.1 uncultured Enterobacteriaceae bacterium | reverse complement strand
GCATGGCCGTCGCCGCTGACGGTTCCTACGGCATTCCGGAAGGTATCGTCTATTCGTTTCCCGTTACCTGCTCCGGCGGTGATTACGAGATAGTCCGCGGGCTGGATATCAACGAATTCAGCAGGATGAGGATGGAGGAAACCCGGGCGGAACTGGAGCGGGAGAGAGACGCGATCAAGCACCTGTTCCGTTAGCGCGCAGGAAATCAAGGGGTCAGAGTAAAATCCTGAAGCGCTTTGTCGGTGGCTAGGCCGGTGGTGATTTTACTCTGACCCCATCTATCCCAGACTGTCCCAGACCATGTCGCTTGCCGCAAGGCTTTATCTGTGTTAGAAATATTACGGTTATTTTACTGCTATAACCGACAAAATGGCCCGATCGCGTTCACAAATTGATTCCTACGGCTTCCGCGCCAACGTGGCGATTGTCCTTTTCAACGAAGATAACCGCCTGTTCTGGGCGAAGCGGGTCGGAATGGACGCCTGGCAGTTTCCACAGGGCGGTATCCGGACTGATGAATCGGTGGAGGACGCCATGTACAGGGAACTGTACGAGGAGGTCGGGTTGTTGCCGGAACACGTGGAAGTGGTCGGCGTCAGCCGGAACTGGCTGCGTTACAAACTGCCAAAAAGATACATAAGGCGGCATTCGACACCGCTCTGTATCGGTCAGAAACAGCGCTGGTACCTGCTTAAACTCACCGGTGACGAAAGCAATGTCAACCTGGCATCAAGCCGGCGTCCGGAGTTCGACCACTGGCGCTGGGTGGACTATTCCGAACCGGCCCGGAACGTCGTGTTCTTCAAGAGGGATGTGTACCGGCGCGCGCTGGCGGAACTGAAGCCGCTGATGAAGGTCGGTTGAGGATTCTCCCGTCAGGGAGTCGTGTTTGACATCTCCATCATCAGCAGCGGCAGCAGGCGCCGTATGGCCCGGTTCTTCATCCTCGTAATCGCCGCCATATAGAATCCGGGATTGACGCCGTTCTCGTTCAACCTGGCCTGCAGGCCGGTCAGGACCGGCTCGCAGGCCTGCACGGCATTGCCTGCAATTACCCGTACATCCGGACTGGATGCCAGGTTTTCCCTTGCGTCCTGTTGCAGGCAGGCCGTGTAGTCCAGGTTGGTCTCGCCCATCAATTTCATTTCCGCACGGTCGAAGGAATTTCTCAGCGGGGTTTCCGCAGATGCCGTGACGCCGGCAAGACACAGGACAATCAATAAACCGGAAAGAGTACCGGGCAGCGGTAGGCGGTTATCCATGATTTTCCAGCAGACTGCGCAGCATCCAGGCGTTTTTTTCATGGATCTGCATGCGTTGCGTCAACAGGTCTGCGGAGGGTTCGTCATTGGCGCTCTCCACTATGGGGAAAATGCTCCTGGCCGTTCTGACGACAGCCTCCTGGCCCTGGACCAGTTGCCTTATCATCTCCTCGGCGCCGGGCACCCCGGTTTCCTCCGGGATTGAGGACAATTCGCCGAATTGCCGGTAAGACCCCGGCGCCGCTACGCCCAGCGCCCGGATACGCTCCGCGATTTCATCCACTGCCGTTGCCAGTTCCGTATAGTGCTGCTCGAACAGGGTATGCAGGGTGGAGAACATCGGCCCGGTCACGTTCCAATGGAAATTATGCGTCTTGAGATACAGCGTATAGCTGTCGGCAAGCAGCCTTGACAGGCCTTCAGCTATCTGTTGCCGCTGATCTTCGGAAATACCAATATCTATCTGCATGTCGTCCTCCTTATTTACCGGTGTTGGTATAGTAACCTCTATAAATTAGAGGTGCCCGTATGTCAAAGACAGCATAGCGCAATGGGCAGGATAAATATAATTTTATTATTTTATAATCTTGATAGAAATAATCTATAGAAAACAACGCTGCCGGTTTTCAGATAAAATGTTGCCATGTCAATATTAACTGGAAAGGGTACCAGGGATGCTATCACACTCGCCGGGACATTATGAATCTGCACATACTCGGGATTTGCGGCACGTTCATGGGCGGCATCGCCCGGCTGGCGCAACAACTCGGCCACCGGGTTACGGGAAGTGATCAAAACGTCTACCCCCCCATGAGTGACGAACTGGCGAAGGCGGGCATAGAGGTCGGACAAGGCTATGAACCGGACCTGCTCGACCCCAGACCCGATCTGGTCATCATCGGCAATGCCCTGTCCCGCGGCAACAGCAGCGTGGAGTATGTGCTGTCGGAAAAGATTCCCTATATTTCCGGTCCGCAATGGCTGGCGGAGAATGTGTTACCGGGACGCAGGGTATTCGCGGTTTCCGGCACCCACGGCAAAACCACTACTGCAGGTATGCTTGCCTGGCTCCTGCATGACGCGGGGCTTGACCCCGGATTTCTTATCGGCGGCGTGCCGGAGAATTTCGGTCGTTCGGCTTCCCTGGGCGGTCCGGACCTGTTCGTGGTTGAAGCCGATGAATATGACACGGCTTTTTTCGATAAACGTTCCAAGTTTGTCCACTACCGTCCCGATGTATTGATCATCAACAACCTGGAATATGATCACGCGGACATATTCGCCGGAATCGGGGAAATTCAGAGACAGTTTCACCACCTGGTCCGGACCGTACCGGGGAACGGCCTGATCATAGCCGGGACCGGCAGTCCGAATATCGATGCGGTGTTCGAGATGGGAAGCTGGTCGCCGCTGATCCGTTTCGGAGATTCATCCTCTGCCTGGCATACCGTGCCGCTGACCCGCGACTACGCTGAATTCCAGGTCATTAACGAAGGGCGGGAAGCGGGCAGGGTAGGCTGGTCCCTGTTCGGCAAGCATAATGCGGACAATGCACTGGCGGCGCTGCTGGCCGCGCGCCGATCCGGGGTGAGGATAGAGCAAGCCTGTGCAAGCCTGTCCGGTTTCAGCAGCGTGAAACGGCGGCTGCAATT
>CAYOEQ010000299.1:0-2956 GCA_964402775.1 uncultured Enterobacteriaceae bacterium | reverse complement strand
GTATTTTATGCCTGCCCGTATTTCAAAACGGGATGCATCGCCCCGGCGTGATTCAGGCTCCGCGCCGCGTTCCACGTTGCCGGGAAAATTCACCTGGCGCAGGATTCCCCAGTCATCGTTCAGCAGGTTGGTCAGGTTGTCGATCACCAGGAAGGCCGATGCCTTGCTCCCTTTGGTAAACCCCGGGAGTTGTTGTTCCACGCGCAAGTCTATCTTCTCCCACCATGAACCTGCATTTGCATTACGTTTATCGCCGGGCGCCAGCACGTTGTTCCGAAAGTCCAGGTAAGGAGTAAAGTTATATGGATTAATGGTGCCGTCAAAGGCATAACTGTAAGGCGCTCCTTCATTCATGGAACCGTACAGGGAGACTCTCGTCAGGTTGTCGCCAAAGAATGCCCGTTCCCAACCGGCGGTGGCGGTGATTCGATGGGCGATAGTGTAGTTGGACGTGGACAACACCTCTTCCTGGGGGTCGAAGAACGCCCGGTTCTGGTAGTTCGAGAACGAGACGGAACTGGTCATCGGCTGGACATCCTCGGCGTCCGTCCAGGAGTAACCCAGGGTCCAGTCAAACCCGTTATCGTAAGCTTTGGAAACCGAAAAAAACGCAACAAACGAACGGTTGCCCTTGCTGCTGTTGGTCAGCACAAAGCTGGGATCGCGAACGGAATTATAGATTGGGTAGCCTTCCGCCGTGGCGCCGGCCTGTTCCAGGTCGCCGCGTTTGACAATGGCGCTGTCCTGACCGTGTGTGTACAGCAGGTCGGCAGTAAGTACGTAATCACTTTCAGTATGCCAGGTCGCGCCCAGCGCGAATTTCCACTCCGAAGGAAGGTCAAAGCCAGGGTCAAGGTAATTGATCTCGAAGTTGTCGCCCATGCCCCCGGCGACCGCGTCGTACAATTCCGCCGGGATGCCGTAACCCGGGCCTGCCGGCACACCCTCTTCCAGGCCGAGGTAAACCACGTCAGCGTCAAACAATGAACGGGAGCCGTCGGTATAGCCGAAAGCGCGGCCCCGTTGTCCGAACTGGAGCACGTTGTTGGCGGAGTAGTTGTTGGACAGCCAGACGTTCGGGTTGCCGCCCGTGTAAAGGCCGGCGCCGCCGCGCACGGTCAGGACATCGGATTGTTCCCAGGTGAAGGCGAAGCGGGGTTGAAGCAACCCTTCACCATCCAGGTTGGTGGCATTGCTGAAGCCGTAGTCGGCCGCAAACTGCGCATTTTCTTCGGGACTGTCATCAGTGCTGTACCAGTCGTAACGAAGCCCCGCAACGACGGTCAGCCTGTCTCCCAGCCTGAATTCATCCTGGGCATAGACGGTATGCAGCGCATATCCCCAATCGGCCGCGGCATCTGCCGGGTTATTGGAAGGCGCATTGTTATAGTAAATCGCAGCCGCGTATCCATTGCGGAAATTCTCGATACCCCTGAAACGAATCTCCGTTTCAGTGTGCTGGACGAACATGTTGAAAACATCCAGGGATTCCGTTTCCAGGCCGAATGTGAGCTGGTGTCCATACAGGTCATACTTGGCTTTCAAGGCGGCAGTCAGTACATCATAATCCAGCTTGTTGGCCTGGCGGCTGTCATCACCCCCCAGGTACACGTCCACCGCGTCGAGTTCAACGCGAATTTCCCCGAAATCCGTCCCTCCCACGGAAATCTGCCGGTTGTCGAGGTCCAGGTAGCCCAGTCGGAACTCCGTGGAGAAGTTATCGGTCCAGTCCGAATAGAGCGTCGCCACCCAGGAATTCAGTTCCGCGCCGCGCTCATACAGGTGGTTGGAGAACTCGAACTCGTTGTTGTCGCCATCGGACTGGACGAAGTTATGGCCGTCGTTGTAGTTCCAGGTAACGGAGAGGCGCTGTGTATCCGTGACGTGCCAGTCCAGTTTCACCAGTACCTTTTCATCCGCATTACCCATGCTGGCCGGGATCGTCCCCGGATCGTACTGGTAGCGGTCGCGGGCAATAGCATGGATTTCATCCAGTTCTTCCCGGGAAACGTTGATTTCATTCACCGCGCCGGAGCCGGCAGGCCCGCGGTCGAACAGGTTGGCGCCTTCCAGTTTCTCGTAGGCGGCAAAGAAGAACAGCCTGTCTGCGATGACGGGGCCGCCGATATTCAGGCCGTAGCGTTTTTCGTCGTAGTCTCCGGTCTTGATTGCATCACCTTCCAGGGAATCGCCGCGCAGTTCATCACTGGTGTAGTCGAAAAACAGGGAACCGCCGAACCGGCTGCCGCCGGATTTGGTCACCGCATTGATGTTGCAAGCAGTGAAACCGCCGTATTCGACGTCGAACGGGGCCAATTCGACGGATACCTGGCTTATGGCGTCATAAGAAAATGGCATCCGCTCAGTGGGATAGCCGTTGGAATTGAGACCAAAGGAATCATTCATGCGCACGCCGTCAACGGTCAGGCTGTTGAAACGTGAATTCTTGCCGCCACACTGGACAGCATTAATGTCGCCCCTGGACTCGTCCACGTAGATGCGTGCATCCGCGCGCAACACGTCGGCGATATTCCGGTTTATCGCCGGAGAGGTTTCAAGTTGCTCAAGACTGAACGTGGCGCCCGGCCCGACCGCGACCTGGCTTACACCGTAAGCCTCTGCAACCACCAGCACTTCTTCAATCTGATCGCTGGACAGCAGGGTGAAATTGATATCCGTCGTCCGGCCCAGGTTTAATGACAGGTGTTCCATTGTCCTGCCTGAATAACCGGCGCCGGTCACCGAAACAGCGTAATCATTGCCGACCGGCAGGTTGCGAAAGCTGAATTCGCCCTTCTCATTGGTCGAACCTGTCCTGGCAAGCCCCGTGTCTTCATTGCGTACGACGACTGTAGAGCCGGAAATCGGCTTGCCGCTCCGGTCGGAAACAATACCGCGTACGGCAGACGAAGTTTCCTGGGAAAAAACAGGATTGCTTAACGCGGCTGAAAGCAGG
>CAYOEQ010000298.1:1323-2957 GCA_964402775.1 uncultured Enterobacteriaceae bacterium | reverse complement strand
CCGCCCAACTCCATACGGGGGCAGGCCCGGCATCCAGTGGAATACAGTGTCGCCCGGAGGGCGACTCTCTGTCTCACTGGATTCCCGCCTGCGCGGGAATGACGATAAAGGGAATGACGTACTGACGATAAATGAACAGACTCGGCATAGTTTGCGCCCTTCATACCGAGGCGCGCTGCTTCACGCCCGGGACGTTGCCCGCGCAACAGCCCGTCGAACTCGATGAAAAGTCCCTTCTGATCCTGTCCGGCATGGGCCGGGAACCGGCGCGGCGGGCGGCGCAGAAGCTGGTCGAGGCGGGCGCGGACTGCCTGGCCGGTTTCGGGACCGCAGGGGCCTTGGCGCCGGAACTCAGGCCGGGGGACCTGGTGCTGGCGGAAGAGGTATCCGAGGCAGGAAAAAAATATGCCGCAAGCGCCGAGCTGAGCGCATCGGTAAGAGAACGGCTGTCCCGAAACGGCATCACCGTTCAGACCGGGACGCTGGCCTGTGCAGCGGAACCGGTCGCAACCGTCGAGGCCAAGCGGGAGTTGTTCGGGCAGACCGGGGCCATAGCCGTCGATATGGAAAGCGCCGGTGTTTTCGACGCGGCCCGGCGCAACGGCCTGCCGGCATTCGTCCTGCGCGTCATTATCGACGCCGCACATGTGGCGCTGCCGGATATCGCGCTGCAACGTGTCGATGAGTTCGGCGAGGTCGATGCGCCGGGACTGGCTCTCGACCTGGCAAGGTCGCCCGGACAAATTCCGGCAGTCATACGCCTGGCCTGCGCCGCGCGCCGCGCCGGCAGGACAATGAGGCAAGCCGCCATTCCCCTCCTTCGTCAGGCCGGGCCTGACCCGGCATGACGAATAACAGGGCTTGTCAAATACACCGAAGTAGTTTATAAATAACGGGTTTTAAGCCTAGTAAAACCTGAACATAATGCTCACAGATCAACAGGTGGAAGATTTTCGCCGGGACGGGTTCCTGGTCTGCCGGGGGCTGTTCGACGCCGGCGAGATCAGGGAGTTGACCCGCTGGACCGACGAGGTCATGGCATACCCCGAACAAGCGGGGAAATACATGATGTACTTCGAGCAAAGCTGCCTGACCGGCGAACGTATCCTGAGCCGGGTGGAAGACATAGAACCCTACCACGACCGTTTCAGCCGGGTCTTCAACGGCGACAAGTTAAGAGGCGTCTGCACGCGCCTGTTCGGTTCGGACGCGGTCCTGTACAAGGACAAGATAAACTTCAAGCTGCCGGGCGGCGCGGGTTTCAAGGCCCACCAGGACGTGCAGGCGGGCTGGGACAGCTACGCCAGCCTGCATATCACGGCCCTGGTCAGCATCGACGCCACCACCATGGAGAACGGTTGCATGGAAATGGCCCCCGGCCAGCACGACCAGGGATTGATCGGTGAGAAATGGACGCCGTTGGAAGAAAACGGCCTGGACTATACCCCCATTCCGACCAGACCCGGCGACACCATCTTCTTCGATTCCTTCGCGCCGCACCGCTCCAGGGAAAACCTGACCGAATCGCCCAGGAGAGTGCTCTACGTCACCTACAACAGGTTGTCTGAAGGCGACCACAGGCGCCAGTACTACATCGACAAGCGCAAAAGCTACCCGCCGGACTGCGAAAGGGA
>CAYOEQ010000298.1:0-1223 GCA_964402775.1 uncultured Enterobacteriaceae bacterium | reverse complement strand
TTTTTTCCCGGCGACCCCGGCCATCGACAGTATCCGCGGGGCCTACGATGAACTCGGCATCGCCGCCTCCCCGGGCGCGGAACTGCGCCTGACCGGGGCCACCATGCTGGCGCACGAGGAAATGCTGAGCGTGATGGAAGGCACGGAAACGGCCATCCTGCTGGCCCTGTGCCTGGTCACCGTGATCATGGTGACCGGCCTCGGCTCCGTCATGCTGGCGCTGGTCACCGTGATCAGCCTGGTCACCGGCCTCGCCTGTACCGCCGCCTTCGCCATTCTCACGGTGGGTGAGCTGAACCTGATCTCCGTGGCGTTCGCGGTGTTGTACATCGGCCTGGGGGTGGATTTTGCGATCCACTATTGCCTGCGTTACCGGGAACACCTCATCGACGGCGCGGACCGGGGCGGCGCGCTGGACCGGACCTCGGCCAACATCGGCGGCTCCCTGTTCCTGTGCGCGGTCAGCACCGCCATCGGGTTCTTCGCCTTCATCCCCACCGACTACACGGGCGTTGCCGAACTGGGCTGGATCTCCGGGTTCGGCATGTTCATCAGTTTCGCGGTCACCCTCACGGTCATCCCGGCGCTGCTGTCCCTGCTGCCTTATGCGCCTGGCGCATCACCCGGTGAGAAACGCGGGCCGGGCGCCGGGCGCCTGGTCGAGCGGCACGCGGGCAAGGTCCTCGGCGCCACCGCCTGCCTGGCGCTGGCCTCCGCCGCGGCCCTGAGCGGCCTGCGCTTCGACCACAACCCGCTCAACCTGCACGCCCGGGACGGCGCCGCGCTGACCACGTACCGGGAACTGCTGGCAGACAACGACCTGACGCCCTGGACCGCCATCATGATCGCAACCGGCGCGGAACAGGAAGCGGGCTACCGGGCAGCGCTCAGCCGCTCCGCCCTGGTGGACAAGGTCGTTACGGTAGCGGACTTCATACCCGCCGGCCAGGACGAGAAACTGCTCATCATCGACGAGATGAGCCTGCTGCTGGGCGACCTGTCGCCCGCGCCGCCGGAACCCGCGGCGCAGACCGGCGCTGCGCGCCTGGCCGCGCTGCACGGCTTCCTGGAGAAACTACAGGCAACCGGAACGGACGATCCTGTGTATGTAAAGCTGCGCAGCAACCTGACGGAATTGCTGGAACAGATTACAGGACACCCATATAAATTACAGGACACCCATATAAATTACAGGACACCCATGCAAATTACAGGACACCCAT
>CAYOEQ010000297.1:0-2963 GCA_964402775.1 uncultured Enterobacteriaceae bacterium | reverse complement strand
TGCTGGTGATGTCCGCCTACGGGGAGATTGAAGATGCGGTGTCGGCAATGAAATCAGGTGCATCCGATTACCTGAAAAAACCGATCGACCTTGATGAACTGATGATTACCGTTGAGCAGGTCCTGGAAAAGGATGAACTGTCCAGGAAACTGACCTATTCCAGCAAACGTGAACAACATGCCCATGAAGGTGTGGAATTTCTCGGTGAGAGTCCTGCGATCACGGCTGTCAGGCAACAGATCGGCCGTTTGAAACACGTAACCGGCGCCGGTATCCCCCCGACCATTCTGATACTTGGCGAGACCGGCACAGGCAAGGACGTGGTAGCCCGGTTGCTGCACGCCGGTAGCGCCCGCAGGGAACGACCCTTCGTACACGTTGATTGCGCCAGCCTGCCCAAGGACCTGATCGAAGCCGAACTGTTCGGCCATGAGAAAGGCGCATTCACCAGCGCCCATGCTGCCAGGACGGGTCTGATCGAGGCGGCGGAGGACGGGGTGTTGTTCATGGACGAAATCGGGGAGTTGCCCATGGATTTACAGGCAAAATTACTGGCCGTGCTGGAGCGCAGGACACTGAGGAAAGTGGGCACCACCAAGGAACGGCCTGTGGCGGCCTGGATCATCGCGGCCACCAACCGGGATATTGCCGAGCTGGTGAACAGTGGGGAATTCCGTTCCGATCTGTATTACCGCCTGAATGTGCTGTCAATATCGATGCCCCCGTTGCGTGAACGTGGCGACGACATCATATTGCTGGCCGGACATTTCATGAGGCAGAACGCCAAGCGCTATGGAATCAATTCCATCGGCCTTTCTGCGCAAGCCGTGCAGGCCTTAGGGTCGTATCACTGGCCCGGCAACGTGCGTGAGCTGAAACACATGATAGAAAGAGCGGTATTATTGTCAGGCGGTGGTGAATTATCGCCTGAGAGCCTGTCCCTGACCGCCCATGCGCAGCCGGAACCGGGGACAGGCACACAACTGTCACCCCTTGCCGAAGCTGATATGACACTGGATAACGCAGAACTTGTGCTGATAAAAAACGCCCTGGAAAAATGCAACGGCAATGTTTCAAAAGCGGCCCGGGAACTGGGCATCACCCGGATGGCCCTGCGCTACCGGATAAAAAAACATAACCTGGAATAACCGGAGAGAAATATGAATGACGATACGAAACAGGCAGTCGAGGCGGCCACGTTCCGGCACCTGGTCGAGTACCTGCGGGAACACACGGAGGTGCAGAACATAGACCTGATGAACCTGGCCGGCTTCTGCCGTAACTGCCTGTCGAAATGGTACCGGGCGGCCGCCGAGGAGCGGGGTGAGGAACTGGACTATGAGCAGGCCCGTGAAATCATCTACGGCATGCCCTACGGGGAATGGAAAGACAGGCACCAGCAGGAAGCGACCCGGGAACAGGCAGAGGCCTACGCCGCCCGGCAGGAGCAGGGGCAGGGCTAGACCTGTCCCCTGAGTTCCTCGACGGATTCCTTGACCTTTGCCAGCAGGCCGGTGAACATGTCACTGTCATCGGGTGTCATGTCGTTGAATAACTTGTCCAGCAGGCTTTCGTATTCCAGCTCCATTTCCTTGTATGTCTTTCGCCCTTTCTCGGTCAGGGTCACAACGAAGGAACGCCGGTCCGTAGGCGTCGGCTCGCGCCGGATGAAGCCGTCTTCCGATAATCTTTCGGCTATCCCGGTAACGTTCCCCTTGGACACCATCAGCCAGTGTGACAGTTCGCTCATGGTCAGCCCGTCCGCGACCCGGTCCAGGGCCGACAGGACTTCAAAGCGGGGCAGGGTCATATCGAATTTTTCCCGCAACATGGCGCGAATTTCCTGTTCGACCATCTGCGTGCACGACACTATGCGCAACCATAACCTCAACCCCTCTTTTTCATGAGGGATGTGTTCGAGTCTCTGTTCGACTACATGTAAGTGATTTGCCATGTTCAATTCCCGCTTGTTTTCGATAATATTATCTTACATCCTGACTTGAAACCAAAACCATGGACATGACCAATATCAAATCAACATGTTTGTCCGGGATGGTACTCCTGGTTTTCGCCGCCGGGCAGGCGGCAGGCGCGGGCACGCTGGAGCAGGTAAGGGAACGGGGGAAACTGCGTTGCGGCATTGTCGAAAGCAGTCCCGGTTTCAGCAGCGTCAATGATTCAGGGCAAAGGGTCGGGTTTGATATCGACCATTGCAAGACCGTATCGGCTGCCGTATTCGGTGAGATCAGGATCGAATACGTCCCGGTAACCCCGCACACTGTTTTCACCCTGTTGCAGTCCGGCGAGATAGATATTTTCCCGGACGGCGCCACCTGGTCCTTCATCCGCGACGTATCCCTGGGCCTTGATTACACCGGGGTCTACCTGTACGCCGGGCAGGGGTTCGTGGTACGCAGGGATACCGGGGTAAGGTCGCTCAGGGACCTGGACGGGGCGACCATCTGCATTGCCCAGGGCACCACCCTGGAGCAGAACATAGCCGATTATTTTTCCGCCAACGGGATGGCGTATACACCCGTCACCTTCGCCGACATAGATAAGGGATTGCAGGCGTATTACGCCGACCGTTGCGACGCGTTCACCAACGAGCGCCTCTCCACGGCCGGGCGCATCGCCAACTGGCCGGACCGTGACGAGCACCTGATCCTGGACGAGGTCATCTCGAAGGAACCCTTCGCCGCGCTGGTGCGCCAGGACGACCCGCGCTGGCGCGATATTGCGCTCTGGTCGTTCAACGTCCGTTTTGCCGCCGAGGAACTGGGTATCAGCCAGGACAATGTGGATACAGTACGGGAAAATTCCCCGAACGCTGAAATCCAGCGCCTGCTGGGAGTACATGGCGGGTTCGGGGAAAAACTGGGCCTTTCCAATGACTGGGCGTATCACATAATCAGGCTGGTGGGGAACTACAACGATATGTGGGAAAGAAACTTTGCCCCGCT
>CAYOEQ010000296.1:0-2973 GCA_964402775.1 uncultured Enterobacteriaceae bacterium | reverse complement strand
TAGACACAACCGTGCTCGCAACCCCGGTAGGGATTGATGGAAGTTTCGAAGGGGATATCCGGGGACTGGTTGCGGGTAATAATCGTACGCGGGGTTTCCTGGAAGATTTCCGTAGGTACGGCATCGGCTTCCGGCTCAGGCGTCCAGCCGTCATCGAACTCCTGGCGCTGGTGTGCCAGGAACCGGGCATCGACTTTCGAGGTCGTGCCCCTGCCTTTCATTATTTTCCTGGCGGGTTTCATGTAAGCATGCACCCAAGGTCCTATTCTACTATCCCTGCTGCGGTTTCAGCCAGCGTCAGGTCCACGACCGAACGCAAAGCCTCCTCTTTTGTGGCGCCGTCCAGAAGATGCAGGCGATAACAGTCGATCTGCCGATCAGCGCTGGCGCCCTCACGGATGATATCCAGCGTATGGCGCAGTTCATTTTCACAGCCCAGCGCCTGTGCATCGGTGCTGAGGTCATCCACAAGTTGAACCACCATGTCGGCAATGTCAACGCGACCGCCGTTCGTGGTATCCCCGAGAAAAGCCAGCACGCCGTAGCGTTGGGCGAGCCAGACGTTTTCCGCGATGATCTCAGTGGGCGGTTCGGGCGGCAACTTACCTTCTTTCACCTGCCTCAACAACCAGCGGACCAAGCAGGCATACAACGCCACTATACCCAGCGTGTCCTCCAGGCGCGGGCAAATATCGCAAATACGCACTTCAATCGTGGGAAAAGCATGGGACGGGCGGATATCCCACCACAGTTCGCTGCCGTTGCCGATAAATTCGAGGCGTTGATAGTCCTGCACCAGACGGTCAAAGTCCGCCTTCGAGTACAGTTCCCTGGGCAGGCTGGTCCTGGGTAACGCGCCCATCAGGTTAAGGCGTCCACACTTGAAGCCCGTTTCCCGTCCGCCACTGAAAGGAGACGAGGAAGACAAGGCGTTCAGTACGGGCAGGTAACGCCGTAGCGCGGTCATGACCTGGATGCGTTCTTCCGGATCGCCGAAACCGGCGTGGATATGCAGGCCGCCGACCAGCAGACGCCTGACAGTTTCCTGGTACGTATTCGCAAAGCTTTCATAGCGGTCATTCGGCGTGGGCAATTGCACATCCCAGGCGGCGAAGGGGTGGGTGGAGGTCGCCAGTACCGCCGCGCCGTACTGTCCGGCCCCCTCAATCATCACCTGCCGGCTTTCCAGCAGCGCCGTTCGTACGTCGCTTACCGAGGAGCAGACACGTGTACTTATCTCAATCTGGGAACGCAGGAACTCATGTACCACCTTGTGGGGACCCTGGTTCGCCTTGCAGGTCTCGAATATCTGCGGGTCCGGATCTGCCAGCAGATCCCTGGATTCCGGGTCCACCAGGAAAAATTCCTCTTCTACCCCCAAGGTAATGTTGAGGTCATCAAAGCTGTTGCTCGAATTCATGCTGTCATTTTATCCTTGCCAGAATGCCATCCAGTTGCTCCAGGGAACTGTATGCGATACGAAGCGTGCCTTTACCCTGCTTTCTCTGTTGTATGGTGACGGCCGCGCCAAGCTGTTCGGACAATTCCGTCTCCAACCGCCTGATGTCGGGATCAACCCGGCCCTCCCCGGGTTTCAATACGGTCTTTGCCTTCTGCAGACGCCGTACCAGGGCCTCGGTCGCCCGCACCGACAGACCCGACTTGATGATCTGCTGCGCCGCCCACATCTGTTGCTGCTCGCTCAGGGTCAGCAGGGCGCGGGCGTGGCCCATCTCCAGTTGCCGGCTTTCCAGCAAATGCTTCACCTCGTCACACAACTCCAGCAGGCGCAGCATGTTGGTCACCGCCGAGCGCGAGCGCCCCACAGATTCGGCGATGAGGTCATGGGTCATATCGAATTCATCCGCCAGTCGCGCCAGGCCGCGGGCATGCTCGAGCGGGTTCAGGTCCTCCCTCTGGATATTCTCTATCAACGCAATACACATCGCCGCGCGATCATCCAGCTTTCTCACTACTACGGGGATCTCATGCAAACCCGCCAGTTGCGCCGCGCGCCAGCGCCGCTCACCGGCGATGATCTCATAATTTCCGGAATCGGCCAGCGGCCTGACCAGGATCGGCTGGAGTACCCCTTGCGCGCTGATTGAATCCGCCAGTTCCTGCAGGGCGTCTGCATCAAAATCCAGGCGCGGCTGGTTTGCGCCCCGCTGCAATAATTCGACCGGCAGGGTACGTAATTCCTCCGCGCGATCGTCGGCCGCACTGTCGGTTCCAGATACGGGACCCAATAAAGCCTCCAGTCCCCTGCCCAGTCCTCGTTTTCTTGTACTCATTCGTGTTTTCCTGTGTTTAACAGTGTCAGGCCGCCTGTTTTTCCCGGTTTATCATTTCACCGGCGAGGTTGAGATATGCAACCGCGCCGCGGGAAGTCCTGTCATATTTTATAACAGGCAGGCCATGACTTGGAGCTTCCGCCAGGCGTACGTTGCGCGGGATGATGGTCTTGTATACCTTGTCGCCGAAGTGTTCCAGCAATTGTTCCGACACCTGGCTGGACAGGTTGTTACGGGAGTCATACATGGTGCGCAGCAGCCCGCCGATTTCAAGTTGCGGGTTATAATACCTGCGAATGTTCTCGATGGTATCCAGCAGGGCCGTCAGACCTTCCAGGGCATAGTATTCACATTGAATCGGGATAATCACGGTATCTGCGGCGACCAGGGCGTTCACCGTCAACATGTTCAATGAGGGCGGGCAGTCGATAAAAATATACTGGTAACGGGAACGCACCGGCTTTATCGCATTCCTCAGGCGGTCCCCGCGCACTTTCTCCTGCAGCAGGGCCACTTCGGCGCCGGTCAGGTCCGAGTTGCCGGGCGCCAGGTCGTAACCGCACAGCGGCGCCTCCACCAGTATATCCGCCAACTTCATATTTCCCGCCAGGACGTCATAGCCGGTATACTCCAGCCCGTTTTTATCGATGCCGCTGCCCATGGTGGCATTTCCCTGGGG
>CAYOEQ010000295.1:0-2983 GCA_964402775.1 uncultured Enterobacteriaceae bacterium | reverse complement strand
TCAACAAGCACGGTGCAGTGCGCGGCGCACGCGACGTGGGCATCATCATAGAGCGGGGCAGCAGGGACTGAGATGGCGCATGTTTTTATCGGTGTCGGCAGCAACCGGGAGCGGGAAAAACATGCCAGGGCCGGTATCCGGGCGCTTCGGGAGGAGTTTCGTGATGTGCGCATCTCAACCATTTACCGTAACGGGGCAATAGGGTTTGACGGCGAAGATTTCTACAACTTCGTTGTGAGTTGTACGACCGTTCTTGAGGTGGAAGAGGTGGTCGACCGCTTGCGCCGTATTGAAGACGGCTACGGACGCGACCGGAGCAAGCCGGATTTCTCATCCATCACCCTGGACCTGGACCTGTTGCTGTACGATGACTTGGTTATCACGCATGAATCGTTTCAATTACCCCGGCCGGACATTGACCGCTATGCGTTTGTATTATGCCCCCTGGCGGAGCTTGCCCCGGACCAGCGCCACCCGGTTTCCGGCAGGACCTACGCCCGCCTGTGGTCTGAATTCGACCGGGCGGGACAGGAATTATGGCCGGTCGAACTTGATCTGGAAGCGGGATAAGGCGGTTGTTGCAAACGGATAACAACGCAAGCGACGGATTGGATCGGGAACCTGGGTTGCCCGTCCCGCCGGAACCGGCCCGTGCACACAGCGACGCGTTGGCAGGACTGATCCGTGAGCGGATTCACGAAGAAGGAGGCAGCATCGGTTTTGAACGCTTCATGGACATGGCCTTGTATGAGCCCGGCCTGGGGTATTACAGCGCCGGCGCGACCCGATTCGGCGCGGCCGGGGATTTCATCACCGCGCCCCATGTCTCACCCCTGTTTTCCCGCTGCCTGGCCAGGCAATGCAGGCAGGCGCTGGCGGCCCTGTCCGGGGGCGACATCCTGGAACTGGGTGCAGGGTCGGGGACCATGGCGCAGGACCTGTTGCTGGAACTGGAGGCGCTGGAAAGTTTGCCGGAGCGTTACCTGATACTGGAAACCGGCGCCGACCTGCGCAGGCGGCAGGAGGAACTGTTCTCCTCCCGCATCCCCCATCTGTTGCCGCGCATAACATGGCTGGAGACATTGCCCGAACAACCCCTCAGCGGGGTCATTGTCGTCAATGAAGTAGTCGACGCGCTGCCGGTCACGCGGGTGGCGGTAGATAACGGGGAATTGCGTGAGTTGTGCGTCGGCCACGACGGGGACGATTTCTTCTGGATCGAAGCGCCCTGCGGGGACGACCGGATAGCCGCCGCCTGGGAACGGATCGCCGCTGACCTGCCGATGCCGCTTCCCGGCCCCTACCGGACGGAGATAAACCTGCGCGCCGGCGCCTGGATGCGGTCCACAGGCGAAATATTGAAACAGGGTGTGATGCTGTTGATCGATTACGGATACCCGCGCCACGAGTATTACCACCCCCAGCGCGATCGGGGCACCCTGCTGTGCCACTACCGGCACCGTTCCCACGAGGACCCGTTCTTTTATCCCGGGTTGCAGGACATCACGGCATCGGTGGATTTCAGCGCGCTGGCGCAGGTTGCCCCGGAGCACGGGTTGCGGCTGGCCGGTTATACCAGCCAGGCCCATTTCCTCATCGGTTGCGGGCTGGCTGAAATAGCTGCATCGGCGCAAAACGGGTCCGGCCGGCCCGACCCGGCCGTTACCGGGCAGGTGAAGCGCCTGACCCTGCCGGGGGAGATGGGCGAACGCTTCAAGGCCATCGCCTTCACCAGGAATTTCACCGAGCCGTTGGTGGGGTTTCAATTCATCGACCAGCAGCATAAGTTGTGGGGGGCGGGGGCTTAAGTGGACACTCTGCATGCAATCATCCTGGGCCTGCTCCAGGGGCTGACCGAATTCCTGCCCATCAGCAGTTCGGCCCACCTGATCCTGTTGCCGAAGCTGATGGACTGGGCAGACCAGGGCCTGTTATACGACGTCGGCGCGCATTTCGGCAGCCTGCTGGCGCTGCTGCTGTATTTCAGGAAAGACCTGGCGCGCATGGGCGCCGGCTGGGTCGCCTCGTTCGGAAGCGGGAGAAACCGCGACGGGGACCTGGTCTGGTTCCTGGTGATCGCCACCGTTCCCATCTGCCTGGCCGGCCTGTTGTTCCATCATGCCGCCGAGCGCCTGCGCGATCCCCTGGTAATCGCCGGGGCGACGGTATTGTTCGGGCTGCTGCTGTGGTGGGCGGACCGCTCCGGCAGGCGGGAGCGGGACCTGGGTGCCCTGGGATTCCGGGATGCCGTGGTTATCGGCCTGTTCCAGGCATTGGCCATGATCCCCGGCACGTCACGCGCGGGCATCACGATTACCGCCGGGTTGATCCTGGGCCTGAACAGGGAGGCTGCCGGCCGGTTTTCATTCCTGCTGGCAATCCCCACTATCCTGATTGCTTCCGGTTATGAACTGCTCAACGCCTCGTTCTCCTCGATAAAGGTGGACTGGATTGCCCTCACCACGGTCGGCGCGGTTTCGTTCATCAGCGCCTGGCTGACGATCCACTGGTTCCTCAAGCTCGTGGAATGGACCGGGATGCTGCCCTACGTCATTTACCGCCTGTTCCTGGGCGGCATTTTATTCGCCCTGTTCTGGTAGTTCAGGGTTCCCTGCGCTGACAGCCTGCCCCGGGCCTGCTCCAGGGCTGCGTTCCTTTATTCCTTCAGGAAGACTTCATCCACGGGCACCTGCATACCGCTGGCAAGCCCGTTGTTCTGCTGCGCCAGGGCGATGACGGCGAGCAGTTCTCCGTACTGCGCCTCACTCATGCCCTTGCCGAAAGCCGCGCTGGTATGTGAATGCACGCAGTATTCACAGGCATTAGCGACCGAGACCGCGATGTAGATCATTTCCTTGGTGACCGCATCGATCTCCCCCGGCGCCATTACTTCCTTGCCGGTGGACCATACCCGTTCCAGCAAATCCGGGTGATTGGCCAGGGCCTTCCAGAAGTTATTGATGAAATCTGTCTGCCGGACCCG
>CAYOEQ010000294.1:0-2994 GCA_964402775.1 uncultured Enterobacteriaceae bacterium | reverse complement strand
GCGCACTGCAATGGGGTTGCAGGGGTCGGAGGTTCGAATCCTCTCGCCCCGACCATTATCAGAGAACCTTGATCAAGGAAACTCCACCTGAACCGGGAAACTGCCGTTGTTGAAACTACCGATTATCGTTCTGGTTTGTTTGAGCCTGGCCGCAGCGGGTTGCGGCAGTGACAGGTCCGCGCTGCAGGCTTTTGATGCCGGCGATTACGCGACCTCCTACAAATTGTTCAGACCCATGGCGGAGTCCGGCGACCGGGCGGCGCAGAATTACCTGGGAGTGCATTTTTACCTGGGCCTGGGGGTGGAACGGGATTGGTCCCAGGCGTTGCTGTGGTATGAGAAAGCGGCAAAACAGGGTGACCCCGGGGCGCAACTCAACTATGGATTGATGTTTCAGAACGGTTATGGAACCAACTCGGACATAGGCGCGGCTTTCATGTGGTATTACGCTTCCTACCGGCAAGGCAATGCGACGGCCGGGCGTTACATGAATTCATTGGCGGATGACAACCTGCTGAGTCCCAACCAGATCGATTATGCCAAACTCCGGGCAAGGCAATATGTCATCAACCCGGTAGTTCCGGAGCGAGGCTCAGAGGGCAGCCTGTTTCGTAACCCGCAACGTATCGGAAATCCGGACTGATGTGCGGCATAGTCGGCGCGGTTGCGGGGAGGGATGTTACGCCTATTCTGCTTGAGGGGTTGAGGCGGCTGGAATATCGCGGATATGATTCCGCCGGTGTTGTCGTACTGAATAAAAACTCGGGTTTCGACCGGGTCAGGGTCCAGGGCAAGGTCAATGAGCTTGCCGAGTCAGCCGGCGCAGCGTCCCTGAACGGCAGTACCGGTCTTGCTCATACCCGCTGGGCTACTCACGGCCGTCCCAGCGTCAATAATGCCCACCCGCATATCTGCAGGGATGAAATCGCCCTGGTACATAACGGCATCATCGAGAATCATGACGCGCTGCGGAAGGAACAGGCAGGCGCGGCCTACACGTTCGCATCGGAAACGGATACGGAGGTTGTCGTCAACCAGATCCACCGCCACCTGCAGGGCGGCGATGACCTGCTCGCTGCGGTAAAACATACCATGGGGGAACTGGAAGGCACCTATGCACTGGGTGTGATTGACAACAACCGCCCGGATCGGTTGGTCGCCGCCAGGAAAGGCAGCCCCCTGGTGATCGGCATAGGCATCCGTGAGCATTTTATCGCATCCGACGTCTTTGCCCTGTTGCCGGTGACAAGGCAGTTCATTGTCCTGGAGGAAGGTGATGTCGCCGAGGTTCAGAGGGACCATGTCATTATATTTGACCGGAGCGGCAACCAGGTGAAGCGGCCCGTGTTCACATCGGAGCTGTCTTCGGACAGCGCCGACAAGGCGGGATACCGTCATTATATGGCCAAGGAAATATTCAACCAGCCCGCCGCGGTCGCAGATACCCTGGAGGGCAGGGTTGAGAATGGCGCGATTATTGAATCCGAGTTCGGGATGTCTGCGCCCGCCCTGTTCGATCGGGTGCAAAACGTTCATATCATCGCCTGCGGCAGCAGTTACCATGCAGGCCTGGTAGCCGGATACTGGCTGGAGGCCGAAGGTATCCAGTGCAGTGTGGACATCGCCAGCGAATACCGCTATCGCGACACGGTTGTTCCGGCCAACACCCTGTTCCTGACGATTTCCCAGTCGGGTGAAACCCTGGATGTGCTGGAGGCCGTGCGGCTGGCCGCCGCCAGGCCTTATCTTGCCAGCCTGGCCATCTGTAATGTTCCGGAAAGTTCATTGACCCGTGAGGCGGATTTGATTTTTTTCACCCGGGCCGGGATAGAAATCGGTGTCGCTTCAACCAAGACGTTTACTACGCAGTTGGTTGCCCTGTACATACTGGCCATTGTCCTGGCGCGGCGTCGCGGCCTGGACAAGCAGAAGGAAGCGCGCCTGGTCAACCAGCTGGAGAGATTGCCCGGCCAGATCAACCAGGTGCTCGAACTGGATCGGCAGTTGGAACAACTGGCCGAGGACTTTATCCATAAACATCATACGTTGTTCCTGGGCAGGGGAACCATGTTGCCTGTTGCCATGGAAGGCGCATTGAAGCTGAAGGAAATTTCCTATATCCACGCGGAAGCTTACGCGGCCGGAGAACTGAAACACGGCCCACTGGCGCTGATAGATGACGATATGCCGGTCATTGCCGTGGCGCCGAACAACAGTCTGCTGGGAAAACTGAATTCCAATCTGCAGGAGGCGCGCGCGCGGGGCGCGAGCTTGTATGTCTTTTCCGATGCCGATATGTCCATGGAATTGAGCCCTGCCGTGAAAGTCCTGCAATTGCCTGCCGTGGACAACAGCATCGCCCCGATTGTCTATACCGTGCCCTTGCAACTGCTTTCCTACCATGTTGCGGTACTCAAGGGCGCAGACGTGGATCAGCCCAGGAACCTGGCCAAGTCCGTTACCGTGGAATAATTTATCCGCAGATGACGCAGATTAGCGCAGATTATTTTCTGTTTTATCTGCGTTCATCTGCGTCATCTGCGGATAATTAACGCAGCAGGGACTGCACTTCCCGGGACAGTTGTTCGTCGGCGCCGCGTATCCATTCGAACAGCACGGACTCCGCATCGCAGATGATAATCCCCGCTCTCCCCAGGCGCCGTAGTGCGGTTTCGTAATTTTCCCTTTGCCGGGAGCATACCCCATCCGCCACCACGAAGACCACGTAGCCCCGGTTATACAGGTCGAGCGCCGTTTGCAATATGCAGACATGGGCTTCCATGCCCACCAGGATGGCCTGTTTTCTCTTGGTAGCAGTCAGGTCCCCGGCGAAGTTCTTCGCTCCCAGGCAGGAAAACGAGGTCTTTTCATAGAGATTTGCCGCCTGCGGCAACAGTTTCCGGATTTCAGGTTCCATGACGCCCAGGTCCCCCGGAGAGCGTTCCGTTGCGAATACCGGGAGCGCCAGCCTGGCGGCGGTATTGACCAGCAACC
>CAYOEQ010000293.1:0-2994 GCA_964402775.1 uncultured Enterobacteriaceae bacterium | reverse complement strand
AACCGAGCCGCCCCATGGGCTGGCGATTTTCAAAATCCTTGCGCGCCTGCACCGGGTCGGCAAACGCGTTCAGGCGTTCCTGCAGGGACGGCGTATCGACCGTACCCGGGCAGATGGCGTTACAGCGAATACCCTGTTTGACGTAGTCCAGCGCGATGGATTTGGTCATACCGACGACCGCGGCCTTGGTGGCGCCGTAGACAAAGCGGTCCGGCGCAGCGGTCAATGTGCCGACGACGGACGACATGTTGATAATGGAACCACCGCCTGCCGCCAGCATGGCGGGGAGAAAGGCTTTAACCATGCGGTACATGGACTTGACGTTAAGCTCGTAAGAAAAATCCCAGTCCTCTTCGGAACAGTCCAGTATCGGGCCGTGCGCGACGTAGCCGGCGCAGTTAAACAGGATATCGACCGCGCCCAGCTCCGCGGCCAGCGCCTTGATGGCAGCCTTGTCCGTCACGTCCAGCCGCCGGGTACGGCATCCGGCCAGGTTCTGTAATGCAGCCTCGTTAATATCAGTGGCGATTACCTGGGCGCCTTCGCTCGAAAAGAGTTCGGCAGTGGCTTTCCCGATACCTTGTCCGGCCGCCGTTACCAGCGCTGTTTTTCCGCTTAAACGAGTCATGTTTCTGTCTCCTGTCCGTTGCTTTGGCTGGGGACGGATTTAAGCATGCCCCCGCATGTTGTAGGCGGGGGTCCGTCCCCTTTTTCGTCCCCGTTTCTCTAGCGAGCCGGCAGGCATGCCGGGCCGATGGGTTCAAACGTTTTGTAGGTCAGGATGAATTCCTGGTGCCCCAGCGCCTCGGATTTGCTTGGGTTGCCGGCAGCAACCGACTGTAGCTGCCGATAGATTTCATCGCCTACCTCATCAAGGTCGGCTTCCCCCTCGATAATGCGTCCGGCGTTGACATCCATATCGTCCGCCAGGTTCCTGTAGGTCTCCGGGTTGGCGCAGATTTTGATGACCGGCGAAATAGCCGATCCCACGACAGAGCCGCGTCCGGTGGTAAACAGGATCAGGTGACAGCCACTGGCGATGAGCTCGACTATCTCGGCGTTATCGGCGATATTCGGGAAACCGAAGCGGGGTTCGCCGTCCGGCACCACGTCCATCAGGTAGAGACCTCCCTCCGGGGGAACATCGCCCGGTTTGATCAGGCCGTGGATCGGCGATGCCCCCGATTTGGCGTAGGCGCCCATGGATTTTTCCTCCTGGGTGGTGAGGCCGCCTTCCTCGTTGCCCGCGGCGAAGCTGCCGTAGCCCATGGTGCGGTAATATTCTACGGCTTTGATGACGGATTGCTCAATTTCCCTCCCCAGCTCAGGGGTGATGGCGCGCGCCATCATCACCTGTTCACAACCTATGAGTTCGCCGGTTTCCTCAAAAATGCAGGTCGCGCCGTCCCGCACCAGTTGGTCGAAACATTTGCCCACGGCCGGGTTGGCGGAAATGCCGCTGGTGCCGTCGGAACCGCCGCAAACAGTGCCTACCACCAGTTCGTCCAGGGTCATGTCCACCTGCTCAACCCCGGCAATGCGGGATTTCAGCGCGGCGACCGCCGCCAGCCCCGCATCGATGGTTTTCCGGGTGCCGCCGGATTGCTGGATCACCAGGGTCTCCACCGGACGGCCGCTGTCCCGGACAGCCCCGGCCAGCGCCGCGCGATTGAAGCTCTCACAACCCAGGGACACGAGCAACACGCCCCCCGTGTTCGGGTGCGTGCCCAGCGCCTGCATCATCCTGAATGCATAGTCATTGGGGAAACAGCCCGGGAAACCGATTAACTGCACGGCCGGGTCGTCACTGCGAGTGACGATCAGGCGCGCCACGTGGTGCGCGCATTCCACCAGGTAGGCAACGATGATTACGTTGCGGATGCCCTTGCGGCCGTCTTTACGGAGATAGGCTTTCATGTCATTTGTCCTCACTGGTTTCCGGCAGCCGCTCACGGGTATGAGGGGCGATATAATCACTCCTCATATTGTGCAGGTGCACGTGTTCCCCCGGGCTTATATCGTACCGCGTGGAGCCGATGGGCACGCCGTATTTCATGATTTTATCACCCCCGGATATGGCCTGCCGGGCAACCTTGTGCCCCAGTTCCATATCCTGCAGCAAGACGATCTTTTCCCTGCCGACAGCGATGATTTCCCCCTCACCCGCGGGCCGGCAACAGACCAGCACGTTGTCATCCGGGTGCAGCAGGATAAATTTCGGTTTCACCAGTGTTTACCCGGCCGGCCTGTCATGAGAGGCCGTAAAAGGCCTGCGCGTTCGCGCCCAGTATCCGTTGCCGGTCCGCCGGGCTCAAGTCCTGCAGAAACCGCTCTGTTAAATCGTTCCAGGCGCGGTAATCGGCGGCCAGTTCCAGCACCGGCCAGTCGCTGCCCCACAGCAATCGTCCGGCGCCGAAACACTCCAGCAGGTGCCGCATATAAGGATATACCGCTTCATAAACGGGTTGATCGCCCGCCTCGGTCAACAGGCCCGACAACTTGCAACAGGCGCCGGTATTGGTTGCAATGGTTTCAATGTCGTCCGCCCAGGGCTGGAAAACGCCGTTGGCGATATCCGGTTTGGCGCCGTGGTCGATGACAACAGCCAGGTCCGGGAAACAGTCCAGCAGTTGGTAGAGGTGTTGCAGGTGCTCCGGTCTGACCAGGGCATCGAAGCTGAGGTCAAGCCCGGTCAGCTTGTCGTAAACCGGTTGCAGTTGAGGCCGCAGCATCCAGGCCGGGTCGGGAAGTTCCTGGAGCATGGGCCGGATCCCGAGAAAAAACGGATGTTCGGCAAGCGCATCCAGCTCGTTGAGAGCGGACGGCCGTTCCATGTCCACCCAGCCGACCACGCCGCCGATGATAACCGAGACGTTACGCGCCTCGCACCTGGGCAGGAAGGTGTCCAGGGCGCCCTGTTCCAGCAGGGTATACCGGCCGGCCGGCAGGAAACAATCAAAATCCCCGTATTCCAGGGCTTGTTCACAGACCTCG
>CAYOEQ010000292.1:0-3025 GCA_964402775.1 uncultured Enterobacteriaceae bacterium | reverse complement strand
GCTACCAGACACTGCAGGTACTGGAAAAACAGCAAAACGGCGAGATCAGGGAGACTGATATCCTGCCGGTTGGTTTCGTGCCGTTTGTGAAAGGAGATCGGGATGGATAGATTGTGCACAGGCAGGTTTGGAAGACAATTTTGATGTACGCCTTCCATGGCGTACACCCTACGGGCGCCTTTCAGGCGTCCAAATCTGCTCCTGGCAGATTTGTCAGGAATGTCATCCGCAGGGACAGCGGATGATAAAGCGCACAGGGACGTATTCCCAATGCTCACAGACAGGTTTGGATAAGGTTTTCAGGAATGTCATCCGCAGGGACAGCGGATGATAAAGCGTACAGGGACGTATTCACAGCGTGTCCAGAAAACCTTATCCAAACCTGTCCTCTGCACGAAACCATCCAAACCTGTCCCCGGCACGGAACCATCAATTCTCCTTCCGCAGCTCCTCCATCAAACTGACATAATCCGTCTTCCCCGTGCCGAGAACCGGTATCTCACGCATATGCACCACTTCCCGGGGGATGTACAGTTCCCCGTAGCCCAGTTCCCGCGCCTTTTCCTGGAACGCCTTCCGGTCCGCCCCCTCTTGTTCCGACAGCAGAATGATTTTTTCGCCCTTGCGCTCATCAGGCAGGGATATGGCGGCATGGTTACAATCCGGCCAGACGGCCACGGCCAGTTCTTCCACCGCGGTGAGAGAGATCATCTCGCCGCCGATCTTGGCAAAACGTTTGGCCCGGCCCAGCAGTTCGATGTAGCCCTCGGCATCGATAGCCGCAATGTCGCCGGTATCGTACCAGCCCTCCCCGCGCGCCGTGCGCGGCGCGTGGATACTGCCGTCGGAGCCATGCAGCAGGTAGCCGGACATGACGTTCGGACCGTTTACCACCAGTCTCCCGCCATGCTCTATGCCCGGAACCGGGGCCAGGTAAGCCTGCATCCCCGGCAACAGTTTTCCCACACTGCCGGCTTTGTTGTTGATCGGGGTATTCACCGAGACCACCGGGCTGCACTCCGTAGCGCCGTAGCCCTCCAGGATGCGGATCCCGAACTTCTCCATCCACAGTTTCCGGGTATCGTCCTGCAGCTTTTCAGCCCCTGCAAGCACATATTTCAGGGACTTGAAATCATAGGGATGGGCATGGCGGGCATAACCCTTCAGGAAGGTGTTGGTGGCGAACAATATCGAGGCGTCCGTCTGGTACAGGAGTTCCGGGATGACCCGGTAATGCAGGGGTGTGGTGTACAGGAATATCCTGCAACCGCCCAGCAGCGGCAGCACGCAACCGATGTTGAGTCCGAACGAGTGAAAGAGCGGCAGGCAATTGAAAAAAACATCGCTGGGCTTGAACCCGATGCAACTGCGCGCCTGGGCGAAATTGGCCAGCAGGTTGCGATGCGATAACACCACACCCTTGGGAACGCCTTCCGAACCGGAGGTAAACAGGATCGTGGCAGGGTCGCCGGGCTTTGCGGTGGGGCGGTAACAGGCGCGGGGAAAATGGCTGCGCACCAGCCCGAGCAGCTTGTCTGCAACGCCGATCCGGTCGCGCAGGTCCTCCAGGTACACCAGGTTTACCCGTTTCTCCAGGCCTTCCGCCAGCTCTTGCAGGTCGGCATTCTCTATGAATTGCCTGGAAGTATAAACCGTCCTGATCGAAGCGGTTTCGCAGGCTTTCAGCAGCACCTGCAAGCCGGTGCTGTAGTTCAGCATGGCGGGAATTCTTTCCAGGTACAACATGGACAGGTATACCACGACGCCGCCCGCGACGTTCGGCATCAGCACGCCGACCCGTTCCCCGGGTTGCGTATCCTTGCGCAATACGCCGCCGAGGATAAAAGCGCGCATCAGCAACTGCCTGTAGGTAAACGGCTCCCGCTTGAAGTCTTCCAGTACGACCCGGTTGCCGCCGAACAGTCCCGCAGACTGCAATATCGCGTCGAACACGGTCTTTTCATAGTCAAAACAGGCGAAGGACACCTTGTACATCAGGTCCTGCATACACATGGCGGCGGCCTTGCGCCGTTCGTGCCCCTGGATCGACGGGTCGATCTCCAGTTTTTCCGGCGCCAGCACCTGCATCCGGATCCTGGGAAATCTTATCCGTTCTCCCAGGTAACCCATGGCAGTGTATTGCGCGCCCTCAATGGCGACGGGAAGCACGGTTGCGCCGGCGCGATCGGCGATTAATCCCGGTCCTTCATAGACCTTCATCAGGCTGCCGGTGGTGGTGATGCGGCCTTCCGGGAAAATGACAGCCTTGCGGTCTTCCTGCAGGAAGCGCACCATGGATTTTACCGACAGCGGATTGGTCGGATCCATGGTGTACAGGTCGGCGAAATAGAGAAACGGCTTGAAACGGGGGCGGGTGGCGACCTGGGTGTTGATGGCAAACCTGAGGTTGTCGGGCAACCAGGCGAACAGCAGGATACCATCAAGCAGTGATGTGTGGTTGGCGACGATCAGCACCCGTCTGCCGGCCTGGTGATAATGTTCCATCCCGGTGACTTCAACCCGGTAAAGTAGCCGTAGCAGGCAACGCAGGAAAAATTTCAGGAAACGGGTCATACTCCAATTCTACGAAGAATCAGGGAAAATGTGAACGGGCAAGACCCGGTGGACTGTCAAATGCCGACTGAGCGGGAACCGGATTGATAGACGGTTATTTTCTGCCTGGGATAGATAGTATCGTTTTTGCGCAGGTTGTTCCAGGCCAGCAACTGTTTTAATGTTACGCTGAATTTTCTGGCTATTTTCGACAGGTTATCGCCTCTTCTGACAATGTATGCGATGGGCTCCTGCGCCGGCTGCCCGGCAACCGCCTGACCGGCCGGCGCTGCGAACACCTTGAGTTTCTGTCCGGGCTTAATGCTCCTGGGCCGGGAAATACCGTTCCATGCCTGCAGTTGTCTGGCGCTTACGCCGCGGTAACGCTGAGCGATATGCGAGAGCGTGTCCCCCCGTTTGACAATGTAGTAGCATTGTTCACCGACGTCCGCGGACGTTAACCGTTGTGCCG
>CAYOEQ010000291.1:0-3035 GCA_964402775.1 uncultured Enterobacteriaceae bacterium | reverse complement strand
TGCTGGGGTTCAGCATACCGGGCGCCGGCATAGTCCTGGCTGTCGGCGTCCTGATCCTCACCGGCATGTTTGCCGCCAACCTGCTGGGCCGGCGCCTGGTGCTGATCTGGGAGAAGGCGCTGGGAAAAATCCCCCTGGTGCGGAATATATACAACAGCGTCAAACAGATAGCCACCACCCTGCTGGCATCCCAGAGCAAGTCATTTCGCAAGGTGGTGCTGGTTGAATATCCGCGCAAGGACAGCTGGTGTATCGGCTTCCTGGTAAATGAACAGCTTGACACGGACAGCGCCATCACCGACCTTCAGCTCCAGTCAATTTACCTGCCGACCACGCCCAACCCGACTTCAGGGTTCAACCTGCTGCTGCCGCAGCGGGACATCATAGAGCTGGACATGTCGGTGGAAGACGGGTTCAAGTTCATCATATCCATGGGAGTTATCGTGCCCGACGGAAAAATCAAACGGCTCATGCAGGAAAGCGCCGGCGCTGCCGGTTCCTGAACGGCCGCGAGTAACCTGACAGGCAAGCAGGGGCGATCCATGCGCAGCCATTATTGCGGAGAATTGACGGCGGACATGATCGGCGAGGAAGTCGCATTATGCGGCTGGGTACACCGGCGCCGGGATCATGGCGGCGTGATTTTCATTGATTTGCGCGACCGGGAAGGATTGGCACAAGTTGTCTACGATCCCGACCGGGCCGAACCATTCGCCGTGGCCGAGACGCTCAGGAATGAATACGTGGTGCGCGTGACCGGCCGGGTGCGCCGGCGCCCGGAAGGCACGCTGAACCCGAACCTGCCCACCGGCGAAGTGGAAGTGCTGGGACACACCCTGGAACTGCTGAACAAGGCCAGGACACCGCCGTTCCAGTTGGACGATGAAAACGTGCAGGATGATATCCGCCTGCGCTATCGCTACGTGGACCTGCGCCGGGAGGCCATGCAGGAAAACATCAAACTGCGCAGCCGGGTCACCCGGGCCATCCGCGATTACCTTGACGGGAGCGGTTTCCTTGATATCGAGACCCCCGTCCTTACCCGGGCGACGCCGGAAGGCGCCCGCGATTTCCTGGTGCCGAGCCGCACCCAGCGGGGTGAATTTTTTGCCCTGCCGCAATCGCCGCAACTGTTCAAACAGCTGCTGATGATGTCGGGCATGGACCGTTACTACCAGATCGTGCGCTGTTTCCGCGACGAAGACCTGCGCGCGGACCGGCAACCGGAATTTACCCAGCTGGACATGGAGATGTCGTTTGTCGACGAGGAAGACGTGATCAACCTGGTGGAAGATATGATGCGCACCATTTTCAAACAGGTGAAAGGCATTGAACTCGCCGACCCCTTCCCGCGCATGACCTACGCCGAGGCCGTGTGCCGCTTCGGCACGGACCGGCCGGACCTGCGCAACCCGCTGGAACTGGTGGAAGTCGGCGACCTGATGCAGCAGGTGGAATTCAAGGTCTTTTCCGGGCCGGCCAATGATCCCCGCGCCCGGGTTGCCGCCCTGCGCCTGCCGCGCGGGAACGAACTGACGCGCAAGCAGATCGACGATTATACCGCGTATGTCGGCAAGTACGGTGCCAGGGGACTGGCCTACATCAAGATCAACGATCTCAGCAAGGGCAGCGCCGGCCTGCAATCGCCGATCCTGAAGTTTTTGCCCGAGGAGACGGTGCTTGCCGTACTGGGGCGCAGCGGCGCGCAAACCGGTGATATCGTTTTCTTCGGCGCCGGCACGGCGCGCATCGTCAACGACTCGCTCAATGCCCTGCGCAGCGCGCTGGCGGAGGACCTGGGGTTGTTGCAGGGAGACTGGGCGCCGTTATGGGTTGTGGATTTCCCGCTGTTTGAATACAACGATGCCGAGCAGCGCTGGGATTCGCTGCACCACCCGTTTACCGCGCCGCAGACAGCAGCGCCGGGAGAGGACCTGCACGAGAGCCTGTCACGGGCCTATGACCTGGTCCTGAACGGCATGGAACTTGGCGGCGGTTCAATCCGTATCCACGACCCTGAATTGCAGTTGCGGGTGCTGGCGCTGCTGGGCATCGACGAGGAAAAGGCCCGGGAGAAATTCGGATTCCTCATCGACGCCCTGTCCTACGGCTGCCCGCCCCACGGCGGCATCGCTTTCGGCCTGGACCGCATCGTCATGATCATGGCCGGGGCCAAAGGGATCAGGGACGTCATTGCGTTCCCCAAGACACAGACCGCCAGTTGCCTGCTCACGTCCGCGCCGTCGTCAGCGAGCGCCCGACAATTACGGGACTTAGGCATCAGACTCATTGTATAATTCCCGAATACCAACCAACTGCAGCGAGGGGAGAACTCGGCAACAGTGACACGGCGGTCATTTCTTATGCCTTTTTTGCTTGCGTTCGGCCTGTTTTGGCATGCCGGACAAGCAACGGCACAAGCCGAAGATAATCAACCCGCCCCGGTGGAAGCCGGTCAGGCGGCTGAACAACAGGAAGGTGAGGCGCAGGAACAGCAGGACGCCGAGCAGGACGCACTACCCGAAAAGCCGGAACCTGAGACAGAAGCGCCAGCAGAAGAAACCGCGACACCGGCCGCGACCGAAGAGATTATCGTCACGGGTTCCCGCATACGGCGCGATGCCTTTACCGCGGCGTTGCCGGTGACGGTCATCACCGAGGAGAGCGCCATCCTGGCGGGCATGGCCAATACTTCGGAAACCCTGCAATCCAGCGCCCTGGCCTCCGGCCCCCAGATCGATAACAGTTTCGGCGGCTTCGTGGTGTCGGGCGGCCCCGGCGTTAATACCTTCGGCCTGCGCAGTTTGGACCCGGGCCGCACACTGATCCTGGTCAACGGCCGGCGCTATTCGCCGGCAGGCACCCGCGGCCAGGTCAACAGTGTCGACCTGAACTCGATCCCGGACATTGCCATAAGCCGAATCGAGATCCTGAAGGACGGCGCGTCCTCCATCTACGGCGCCGACGCCATTGCCGGGGTGGTGAACATCATCACCAAGAAGCGTTTTGACGACTTGATCCTGGAAGGTTACTAC
>CAYOEQ010000290.1:0-3053 GCA_964402775.1 uncultured Enterobacteriaceae bacterium | reverse complement strand
GCGCGCATGTTCCTGCCTTTGCAGCAGCATATCGGCCAGCCTGCCGTGCCGGCGGTCAAAATCGGCGACAAGGTGCTGAAAGGCCAGATCATCGCCCGGCCCGATGGTTATGTGAGCGTCCCCGTTCATGCCAGCACCTCCGGGACGATTACGGATATCGGCGATTACCCGGTCCCCAATCCGACGATAAGCAAAGCGCCGTGTATCGTGCTGGAACCGGACGGCAATGACGCCTGGTTCGATATTGAACCCACCGAGGAATATGACCGCGCCGAACCGGCGAAATTGCAGGAGTTGATCCGGGATTGCGGCATAGCCGGCCTGGGCGGCGCCGGTTTCCCGGCCCACGTCAAACTGATGGAGGGTGTGGAAAATGCGGTCGATACCCTGATCATCAACGGCGTGGAATGCGAACCGCATATCACGTGCGACGACCGGCTGATCCAGGAAAAAGCCTCCTACGTCGTCTCCGGTGCCCGCATGATACGTCACGCGGTGCAGGCCAGGCACTGCGTCATCGCGGTAGAGGACGACATGGAACTGGCTTACAACGCCCTGGCCGGACTCGTCGGCGACGACCTGGAACTGGTCAGGGTGCCTGTCCGTTACCCTGCGGGAGGAGAGAAACAGCTCATCAGAACATTGACCGGCAAGGACGTCCCCAGCGGGGGGTTGCCGATCCACATCGGCATAGTCATCCACAACGTGGCCACGGCAGCCGCGGTGTACCGCGCCGTGACGCGCGGGGAACCCATCGTCTCGCGCTACATTACGGTGACCGGGAAGGTGGACAACCCCGTCAACCTGCAGGTGCTTATCGGCACGCCGGTCAAGGACTGTCTCGCCACCTGCGGCTACCGGCACAGCGAGGACAACAAGGTGATCATCGGCGGCCCCATGATGGGCCTGCGCGTCACCAGTCCCAACATGCCCGTGATCAAGACCACCAACTGCATCATCATCGAGGAGAACGCGCCGGCCTGGCCGGAGATGCCCTGTATCCGTTGCGGCGATTGCGCGGACGTGTGCCCGGAACTGCTGCTGCCCCAGCAACTGTACTGGTTTGCCGCAGCCGGGGATTCCGATCGGCTCCGGGAATATCGCCTGTTCGATTGTATAGAATGCGGCTGTTGCGCCTACGTCTGCCCCAGCCGGATCCCCCTCGTGCACTATTACCGCCAGGCCAAGTCGCAGGTCGTCCTTGAAGAGCAACAGGGCAATGAAGCGGCGGCGGCCAGGCAGCGTTTTAACAGGAAAACCGATCGCCTGAGGATTGAAGCTGATACCGGCAGGCAACGGCGGGCGCCCGGCCCGGAACAGGACACCAGGGCGGAGAAAAAAGCCTACGTGGAAGAGGCGCTGGCCCGGACCCGGGCAAAGCGCCGGCAGCAGTCTCCCGGGAACGGGGATGCCGGGCCGACAGATACAGATGATTGACAAGACCGGCAGTTCGCCCCACTGGCACGACGGCCGGAGCGTCGGCACAGTCATGGCTGACGTGTGCATTGCGCTGGTCCCCGGCCTGATCTGCTACGCCTGGCTGTTCGGTCCCGGCGTATTGATCCAGTGTGCGCTGGCCGTCTGTTTCGCCCTGCTGCTGGAGTTCGCCGTCCTCAGGCTGCGCGGCCTCGACCCGGCGCTGTTCCTGCGGGACTGCAGCGTAACCGTCACCGCCTTGCTGTTCGCGGTCAGCATCACCCCGTTGGCGCCCTGGTGGGTCTGCCTGTGCGGGGTCGCGTTTGCCGTCATCATCGGCAAACATGCTTTCGGCGGTATCGGCTGCAACCTGTTCAACCCGGCCATGGTGGGATACGTGTTCGTACTGGCCTGTTTCCCGGTGCAGATGAACACCTGGCCGGCCCTGCCGGCCCACGGCATCGGCGCCTCGCTGGACAGCATCTTCCCCATGGGCAACACGGCGCCGGACATGCTGAGCGGCGCGACAGCCCTGGATGAACTGAAAAACCGCCTGGAACTGATGGAGATGGTATCGGAAATCAAATCGGAAACCGGGACACCCATGATATTCGGACATGTTGCCGGAGCCGGCTGGGAGTGGGTTAACCTGCTGTACCTGCTGGGCGGCATTTACCTGCTGGCGCGCGGCGTCATAAAGTGGCACATCCCGGTTGCGGTCCTGGCCGGCGTTTTTCTCGTCAGCCTGCCGTTTTACCTGTACGACCCGGAAGTCCATGCTTCGCCGTTGTTCCACCTGTTCAGCGGCGGCACGATGCTGTGCGCCTTCTTCATCGCTACGGACCCGGTTACCGCGTCAACGACCTGGCCCGGGAGACTCATCTACGGCGTCCTGATCGGGGCGCTCGTCAGCCTGCTGCGCGGGTGGGGGGCATATCCCGACGGGGTGGCGTTCGCAGTGCTGCTTGCCAATGTTTTCGTACCGTTGATCGACCTGCTGACCCGTCCCAAGGTGTTCGGAGAGCAATAATGGCAAAAAAGAAAAACATGCTGTTGGATACCTTGCCGCTGCTGTTCATTTGCTTCACTGCGGTGCTGGGAATTTATGCCCTCGGGAATTACTTCCAGGACACCATCACACGCAACCGCAACCTGCCGATCCTGGAGATTGGCGCGCAGATCCTGTCCCTGGAATACGATAACGACCTGCCCGCGGACAGGATCAGTATCGACCTGCCGACCTATTTCGGAACGGAGGCGGCGACCGACGTGTTCCGCGCCCGGCGCGGGGGGGAGCCCGTGGGCCTGATATTCAGCCCCGTCCGGGCCAGGGGCTACAACGGCATGATGGAACTGGCAATAGGCGTCCGGTACGACGGAACGCTTGCCGGGGTGCGAGTGCTGGAGCACCGGGAAACGCCGGGCCTGGGCGACCAGGTGCACCAGGACAATACGTCCTGGATACTCGGTTTCAACGGCCGCTCCCTGGACAACACGCCGAAGGACGCCTGGGCAGTGGAAAAAGACGGCGGCAGTTTCGACCACATCAGCGGCGCCACCTCCAGCCAGCGCGCCGTCATCCGCGCCGTGGAATTTACCCTGAACCAGTACCGCGCCAACCGGGATACTCTGTTTAA
>CAYOEQ010000289.1:0-3062 GCA_964402775.1 uncultured Enterobacteriaceae bacterium | reverse complement strand
CCTACCATGCATAATAACAACTGGTTGTTATGGGCTCTGCTCATTGCCGCCATTGCCGGCATATTCTGCGGCTGGTTCTTCGGTCACTCGATGCTTGCTATTGAATGGGTGGGAGAGTTGTTCCTGGATGCCCTGAAAATGGTCATCATCCCGCTTATCGTCGCCGCGGTCATCAGCGGTATTGCTTCCCTGGGCGGGGCTTCAGGCGGACTGAAACGGCTGGGCGGGCTGACCGTGGGATACTATTTCTGTACTACCGCCATCGCCGTCCTGCTGGGGCTGATTATTGTGAATATCATTCAACCCGGCGCCGGTATCACCGAAGTGAGCGAGGTGGTTCCGGACCGTGTCAGCGGCAAGGAAGAGACCGGGTTCGTGGAGATCATCCGTTCGCTGATAGGCGATAACATCGTTGCCTCGGCGGCTGAAACCAAGCTGCTGGAAGTGATCGTGTTTTCCATCCTGTTTGCCGCGGCCCTGACGACAGTCGGAGAACGGGGGAAACCCCTGGTTGCTTTTTTCGAGGGCATGAATGATGTGATGATAAAAATCGTCGTATGGATCATGTATTTCGCCCCTATCGGTATATTTGCGCTGATTTCATCAAAGCTGGGTGATAGTGGTGGCGGCGAACATTTCTGGCGGGAAATCCTGGGAGTGGGTAAATACATGCTGACGGTCATCATCGGCCTGACCCTGCATTTTTTCGTCCTGATGACTATCCTGCTCATCGTCAGCCGGCGCGGGCGCCAGTTCATCGCAACAATGTCCAAAGCCCTGATAACGGCATTCGGCACCGCCAGTTCAACGGCAACCCTGCCCCTGACGATGGAATGCGCCCTCGAGGCGAACGTGGATAAGCGCGCGGTCAAATTCGTCCTGCCCCTGGGCTCCACGGTGAATATGGACGGCACCGCGCTGTACGAGGCGGTAGCCGTGATGTTTATCGCCCAGGCATACGGGATTTACATGACCCCAACGGACCAGGTCGTGATATTTATCACTGCAACCCTGGCGGCGATCGGCGCAGCAGGGATACCGGAGGCCGGCCTGGTCACCATGGTAATCGTGCTGACGGCCGTTGGATTGCCCATGGAAGGCATCGGCCTGCTACTGGCTGTGGACTGGTTCCTGGATCGGCTGAGGACAACGGTTAACGTCTGGGGCGACAGCGTGGGTTCGACAGTAATAGAGAGAATCTGTTTCCGTTAGAGGGAATCCTCGTAAACCGTTATATCTGCGTACGTTTGCAGGTTTTCGTTGAAGCCCGTCCATGCCGAAACAGAATGGGCCTGCAGGAGTTGTCTCCTTGCCGCGTTGAGTTCTTCATTTTTCATATTATCCGGATCTGCCGTGGCCACTGAATGGATTATGACCACCGCATAATCTCCGGTCCCCAGGGAAATGCCGTTATAGGCAGGCTGGTCCGTTTCCGGAACGCCTGCCCTGAACGCCGCCCGCAATACAGCCCGGTTGAGGGTTTCATCATCCTGGGTAACACCTGAGGCAGTCAGCCAGTTGAGGGAAAATTCCCCGGCCAGTTCCTGTTTCGATTTCCCCTGCCGTAACTGCTCAAGGACCGCCTCTCCCTTGTCCCTGGTCCGGTCCCTGGCCTGTTCAAACTTCAGGCGCGTGACAATTTCTTCGCGCACGGCATCAAGAGGTGTTTTAAAGCTGGTCAGGTGGTCCAGGACCCGCAACACCATGTAACGATCATTATCCAGTTCAAGGAGTTCGCTGTTGTTTCCCTCCAGCAGCACTTCGTCACTGAATGCCGCTGACATCACGCCCGGTTCGGAGACAATACCGGCGCCGGGGTCCTCCCGGCTCAGGTAATCGCTGGTCTGTATATCCAGCCCCAGTTCTTCCGCGGCCACTTCAAGGGTATCGGGACTTTCATAAGTCAGCGCCGCCAACCGGTCCGTCAGTTCATATAATTGTTGCGCAGCCTTTTCCTGGCGCAGGTCCTGCTCCACTTCTTCACGAATGGAATCCAGGGTGGCTTCAGTTCCTCCCTGGATTTCATCCACTGCCATGATGTGAAATCCGAGACCGGACTGTATCGGTTCACTGCTCTCTCCGGCCTCCATGGCAAAGACTACATCATCGACTTCAGGTTCCATTGCGCCTTTTGTGAGAAAACCGAATTCGCTGAACTCAATAGCGTCTTCATGCCGTCCCGAATGATTTACCACTATGTCTTCCCAATCCTGGCCCTGCCTGACCCGTTCATACAACTCGCCGGCTTTCGCCTTCATCTCGTCTACGATTTCCTCCGAGGGTTCCTCGGGCAGCGTCACCAGGATCTGTTTCACCTTGCGGGTTTCCTCTACTTCATAATTCTGCCTGTTTTCATCAAACCAGGTTTCCAGTTCCCCGTCTTCCAGGTACACCTCCTCCGCTATCCTGGCGAGGGACAGAACCAGGTAGGCGAGCCTGACTCTTTCCGGTTCCATGAAGCGGCCCTCCTGGTCGTAATAGGACTGAATCTCCTCGTCCGTCGGCTCTATGGTCTCCTTCAGTTCATTGGAGGACAGCATGGCATAAGACAGGTCTCGGGTCTGGTACAGGATGCCCGAATAGCCGGACATCTCCGGTTGCGTAACGAATTCCGTTGCAAACACCGCATTGCGCAATTGTTCGACCGCCATATCCCGTTTTATCCTGGACAGGAAGCCGGGAGGCGTCAGGCCGCTTTGACTTGCCGCCACTTCAAACATTGCCATATTGAACCCGTTATCGTCATTGAACGCGGGGACCTGCCGGATCAGTCGCCACGCTTCCTCGTCACCTACGTACAGCCCGGCTTTCTTCCCTGCCTGCACCAGCAACTCGACCTGTATCAGGTCTTCGGTCGCCCGTTGTTTTATCAGGGGTTCCATACCCTCCATGACCGGCGCGCCCGAGATGGATTGCCATTGCGCACGCGTATCCTGGTAGGCTCGCTGAAAATCCGCCAGTGTTATTTCCTCGCCATTGACCTCGATGGCGATTACCCCGCCGCCTTGTTCAAAATAATAGTTGATGCCCCAGAACGCGAAAGGAATGATCATGATGGTGAA
>CAYOEQ010000288.1:0-3067 GCA_964402775.1 uncultured Enterobacteriaceae bacterium | reverse complement strand
CCCAGCTTGAGCCGCGCATGACGTGGAACTCGCCGCTTGCCGGTCCCATGGGGTCAACCTCGGCTTTCCCACCGGCGCTGATCACCACGTCGTAGAAATCGTTGACCCATTCCGCGACGTTGCCGCCCAGGTCGAACAAGCCCTTGTCGTTGGGCGCGAAGCTGCCCACCGGCGCGCTGGCGACGTGGCCGTCATCGTAGTTGGCGATGATCCTGCCGAACAGGGCCGCGGCCTTGCGGTCGGCAAAATTGCCGCTGTTTTTCCCCGGCGGCAGCGCCTCGCCCCAGGGGAACTTGAGTATTTCGCCCGAGTTCGTGACCCGCGCCGCCCAGGCCCATTCCGCCTCGGTGGGCAGGCGGTAGCCGTCGGCGGTTTTGTCAAAACCCGTGATCCTGCCCTCTTTTTCGGTATAGAACGGCGTCAGTGAAGCCTGTTTGCTCAACCAGTTGCAATAGCTTGCCGCCTGTTGCCAGGTGACTTTCGCCACCGGCTGGGTGTCCCCGTTAAGGCTGTTGCCGCTGACGGCGCCGGATGAGAAGCCCTTGTCGAACAACCTGTACTCCTTGTTGGTCACCTCTTTCAATGCCAGGAAAAAAGGCCGCGTCAGCCTTACCTTACGGATGGTCTCGTTGGCCCTGCGCCCCGGTTCCCGGCGCGACGCGCCCATGGTGAACTCGCCCGGGTAAAACAGCTTCAGCACTTGTCCGTCCGGCGCGCTGACAAGCGGTTTGAGGGCTTCCAGTTTCGCCTGTTTGACAGTTTTCAGACGCACGTTCAGTTCCTGCTCAACGCCGGCGTGGGGCGTCAGGCTGGTCTCGTAATCCACGTAACCCTGCTTGCGGATTTCCACCCGGTGCTTACGGGTCGATAACATGATGGCGCCGTCCGCCGCCTCGGCCCGCGCACCATCAACGTATACCTGCGCGTCGGCAGGTTCGACGTTCACCTTGACGGCGACCAGTTCGGGTTCCAGGGTGACGGACAGTCTTTTCTGCTCGCCTGATTGCGCGGTCACCGATCTCGCGGCCGGTTTGTAACCCTGTTTGAACAGCCGGATCTGGGTGGCCTCTCCCGGGGTCAGGGGCACTTCCAGCGGCGTCAACCCCAGGAAATTCCCGTTCACGGTGGCATTGGCCCGGGCCGGCTGTGACGCCAGGAACAAGCTGGCATCCGCCTGTTCCAGCCTGACGCCGGTGACGGCCTGGGGTTCGCCGGCGACTACGGCAAGCGTATCCTGCCAGACCTTGTAGCCGTCCGCCTTGATCCTGACCTCGTGTTTGCCCTCAAGCAATTCCACCGTCAGCGGCGTGCTGCCTAGCAGTTCATCGCCACTGAACACCTGCGCATTGGTCGGCGCCGAGGAAAAACTGATTTGCGCCCAGGCCGGCTCAAGCTCGGCGCTGATGGACTGTTCCCGGTCGAGGCCATCCAGCGTGATTTCCGCGCGCAAAGGGAAATAACGCTCTGCCCGGACCTCGACGAGATAGTCACCGGCAGGGAGATCCCCGACGGTGACAGGCGTTTCTCCCTTGCTGATGCCATCTATTAATACCTCGGCGCCCGTTACCTGGCCGCTGTCAACCCGCAGGTGTCCCGGCAATTTCTCCAGCCGGTAAATATAATGCTGGGCTGCCTCTTCGTTGACATCAAGTCTTTCCCGTAGCGGGCGATAACCCGGCGCAGACAAGCCAAGCTCATAAGCGCCGGGGCGGATGAGATAACGATTGGCCAGTTTCAGCTTGAGAGCGGCGGCTATATCGACATTCGCAGCCAAGGGTTCGGTTTCAATATAAACCGCCCTGGCGCTCAGCATGAACCAGGCGCAGAACGCACCGATTGCAAGCAGGACCGCAGCCAGGCAAAGCCGCGGATTAAACGCGATACCCCGGGTGGACTTTTCAGACGCCAGCGGTTCAAACTCAACCGCTTCAATTCGGGTAGTTGCGCCGGGGTTCGCTACCGGTTTCTTTGTCCTCTGTTCCATTGTTTTTCTTTATACCTGTTCGGGACCAGGTCAGCTCCCCAGCGCGATCTTTTCCTTGCTGCTGACCACGACCGGCCCCATGGCTTTATCCGGGGCTACAAAAAATTCCACGCGCACGTCGCGATAGCCGTCACGGTGGCCGACTGCCACGTAATTTCCCGGGCGCAACGACAGTACCTTGCTGATGAAATAGCCCAGTTCGCCCACCTTGTACAGGGTGACCCGGGTCTGGTTGTCGGAACGAAGCTCTACCGTTACCGGGGTCGCCGCCAGCGCCAGCGCGCGCACAAGCTGTTCCAGTTGCGCGGACAATACCGGGCCCGGATCAGGGAAGCTTTGGATTTTATCGAGGAAACTGGTTACCTCATTGTACACGGCCCCATCGAACAGGCGCTCCGGGCGCGCCAGTATCTCTTCCAGCCGGCTGTGTATTTCCGCGCGCAGGGCGGCGCGCTGTTTGCCTTCCAGGGCATTGCCCAGGCTGTTGTTCAGTTTCAGCGCTGCGTCGTATGCTGCCACTGCGCCGGGCCAGTCTTCCTGCTGTTCTGCGGCCTGCGCCTGCTTGAGCGCGGCATTGATCTTCGTTGAGGTGATGCGGTGTGTCGCCTGTTCGATTCCGTCACGGGCCGAGCGTGACCGGGGTTTCAGTTTCAGCGCCTTGTTGAACGCCTCGCGCGCCTGTTCGTGGCGTTCCTGTTCCAGCAGGCGGAACCCGGATGACATGGCAAGATTGAATGCGTTATCGTTGATGCGGGCCTTGGTCAGATCGAGCTGTTGCCGGGCGCGTTCGGAATGGGTGTCGATGTCCAGGGCCTGCTGGTACACGTCCCGGGCCTGTTCAGGCCTGCCGTCCCGTAGCAGGGCATCCCCCTGGTCGATCAGCGCCATTACCCGGGGGAGGTTCCCCGCCCGCTCCAGGCCCAGCAAGGCATCCCGATCGATGGAGTCGATGGCCAGGGCGATCTTGAATGCTTCCTCAGCCGCGGCGGCGTCACCGGCAGCCAGGGCTGCACTACCCGCCTCCATGTTATCGGCAAACAACGGCTCGACACCCTCCAGCAGTCCATCCAGGATGTCCAGGGC
>CAYOEQ010000287.1:0-3090 GCA_964402775.1 uncultured Enterobacteriaceae bacterium | reverse complement strand
TCTATGACCCGGGCCAGACCGGTCTTGAAATTTTCGATGCCGACGATGGGTTCCGGTACCTCAGGCCGGTGTATAATACAATCATCGGTATAGTATTCACCCAGCAGGTCGATATTGAATTTATCAACCACTTCCGCGAAATAGCCCCTTACGATTTCTTTATTTTTCTCGACTGACATATTCAAATTCACCTGTTTTATTTCTATGTGAGGTCACCTGATTATAGGTTAAAATTCAGATCGATTATTTATCCGGAGAAGAATATGGCCAGAATTGAAGGCGGTTGCCTGTGCGGCAACATTCGTTACAAGAGCGAGGCGGAACCCCTGGCGACGGTGCTGTGTCATTGCATCAACTGCCAGAAACAAAGCGGCGGGGCTTATTCTTTAAACCTCGTCATGCCAAAAGGGTCACTGGATATCCAGGGGGAGCTGACCACCTACGTGGACACGGGAGACAGCGGGAAACCCCTGGATCGCAATTTCTGCGGACGCTGCGGGTCGGTCATTACCAGCGAACCCTCGGTTATGGCTAATATCACCGTCCTCAAGGCAGGCACCCTGGACGATGCCTCCTGGGTCAGACCCGCTATGGAAATCTACTGCGACAGCGCCCAGCCCTGGACCCGCGAGCAGGTGGAGATGCAATCCCATCCGAAAATGATGCCATAACAGTTACCTGATTATTGAGCTGATTGGTTCTTTTCGTTCCGGGATGGTTGATATTATCCATGGCGCGCCGTTGAAGTTATTACAGGAAAAACGATAACTACTTGATTTTTCTGTATTAATTATACCCCAACCAAGTTGGTACATTTCCTGCTAGGTTATTTTAATAACTTGAAAACCAGACAGTCAGTTCTTTCAGGGGGACGTACAATGGGGAATTATCACTTTGGCAGGTGGGCCGTTGCCGCAGGTATTCTGATCTCGGCCTCGACCGCCTACGCAGTCACAGACCTTGACGAGATTATCGTTACCGCCACGCGCCAGGACCAGTCTCTGGCGGATGTTTCCAGCGCAGTCAGCGTAGTGGAGAAGAATGCCATCCAGGCCGGACGCCAGCAGTTGGGGCTGGACGAATCGCTGAACCGGGTGCCCGGTATCTTCTTCCAGAACCGCTATAACTTCAGCCAGGACCTGCGGGTTGCAATCCGGGGGTTCGGGGCGCGGGCGAATTTCGGCATCCGCGGCATCAAGGTATTCGTTGACGACCTCCCGGCAACGCTTGCCGACGGGCAAAGCGGGGTTGACGACATCGATATCGGCTCCGTAGGCCGTATCGAGGTTATTCGCGGGCCGTCTTCCGCATTGTACGGCAGCGCGTCCGGCGGCGTGATGAGCTTGTATACCGAGGACGGGCCGGACACGCCGTTTGCCGAGGCCAGGGTAACGGTGGGCGAGTACGACCACCAGAAATATCAACTCAAGTTCGGCGGGCAGACGGGCAAACTGAATTACCTCGTGAACGGTTCCTACATGGAGAGCGACGGTTACCGTGAAAACTCCAGGGTGGAACATGGGCTGGTGAACAGCAAGTTCCGCTATGCATTTGACGAGGACTCCGATCTGACCATGATCTTCAACCTGGTGGAATCACCCCAGGCCGATGATTCGGGCGGCATCAATCAGGCCAACGTGGATGCGGACCGGCGCCAGGCGCAGCCGAGGAACCTCAGCTCCAACGCCGGTGAAGAACTTGAACAACAGAAGGTCGGCTGGGTCTACCGGCACCGCTTCGGCGAGGATCACGAGATCAGGGTGCGCAATTACTACCTGTGGCGGGATTTCCAGGCCTTTCTTCCTATCGGAAGTCATATCCGGTTTGTTTCGGATGACGGGGTGGTTGAATTTGACCGGTTCTTTTTCGGCGGCGGCGCGCAATATACTTATACGGGAGACCTTTTTGGCCGTCCCAATCAATTCACTGCGGGTTTCGATATCGACATACAGGAAGACGACCGGCAACGTTACTCCAATGACGCAGGGATACAAGGCGCGTTATCATTTGATCAGCTGGAAGAGGCGGAAGCATACGGATTTTATATCCGCAACGTCCTTGCGCTGACCGATGCCCTGCAGCTTACGCTTGGCGGACGTTACGACATGGTGGACCTGTCTGTCGAAGATCGCTTCCTGGCCAATGCCGACCAGTCCGGCGACCTGGATTTTGATGAATTCAGCCCAAGCGCCGGCCTGACCTGGTCGGTGACGGATTCGGTCAGTCTCTATTTTAATTACGCGACCGGTTTTGAAACACCCACTTTTACGGAATTGGCCAACCCGGCGCGTAACCTCAACGTGAACCTTGGCGGGTTTGCCTCGGTTGATGCCCAGAACGCCGACAGTTTCGAGATCGGCGCCAGGGGACTCATCGGCGGCCGTGTGTACTTCGATATCGCCGGTTTTGTCATGGAAGTGGAAGACGAGGTGGTCAGCGTCGCCAATATCGGTAATCGTACGTTTTTTCGGAATGCCGACACCGACCGCAACGGTATCGAGGCTTCCGTCGTCGTGGACATCATGGACGGCTTGCAGTTGACCGCTTCCTATACCTATTCCGACTTCGAGTTCGACAGTTTCCCCACCAACATGGCGGCGGAAGGCAAGATGCTGCCGGGCATCCCGGAGAACCAGTTTTACGCGGAACTGGCGTACAGCCACGATTCGGGTTTCTACCTGAGCTGGGATATCCTTGCGGTTGACGACCTGGCGGTGAACAACACCAACAGCGTCATATCCGATTCCTATGAAGTATCCAACCTGAGGGCCGGACACACCATGCAGCTCGGAGGAATTGAGCTGTCACCGTTCATCGGCATCAACAACCTGTTCGACACGAAATACATGTCCAACCTGCGCCTCAACGGTTTCGGCGGCAGGGTGTTCGAACCGGCGCCTGCCTTGAATGTGTACGGCGGAGTGTCGCTCCGGGTTAATTACTGACCTAGTACCCTTTCCAAAGGGGACGGAATTGAATTCCGTCCCCGGTGGTTTCCTAAACGGCTTCAGGGCCAGAGCCCGTCTGCTTGTAAAGCTTCAAGAAACCGGTTCACCGGCCATACGTCAATATCATCTTCAGTCCGGAAGG
>CAYOEQ010000286.1:0-3096 GCA_964402775.1 uncultured Enterobacteriaceae bacterium | reverse complement strand
TTTTCACGCCTGGATGGTGTCAAGGAAGGAAAGACCTGCATGTGTAACTCCTCATATTACGATCTGTCTGGAAGAATACCCCTGGATTCAACATATCATGAAAGCGAATGAATTACATGTATAAGCATGTGCCCGTGCAAGAACTTGATGAATATGATTACAAGAGAGGGAGATTCTTTTCAACACTCGCAGCATTGACAACAACGAAGCCGGCGCGTTTGTCACAGATTAAATCGCGTGTATAAGTAGGCGAACGTAATTGCACTCAGCATTACGATTCCTATCCAGCTCCAGGCCCGCATCACAGTTGAAGGTTGTGCCTCAGGCGGAACATCCCGGCTTGTCATGGCTATGTGATTGAACAGCGCAATGACCGGAGCGATGACAAAGGCGGATGTCGTCACGAAATCGATGAAACTCGTAAATTGCCCCATGAACAGGGACAAAACCACGATTGCGCCGGCTGATAAAAGCAGGGCCAGCCCAATCATCAACGGGGACCGGTCAACCTGCCGTGTCACCCGCCCGTCTTCCGCGAGCAGCGATTGGACGATGGTCGCGTATAACCTGGGGCAACCATCGATGACCGTGACCAGTGTCGTAAACATCACGCCGAACGCCGAAACCCCGACGATAGCGCCTGCCCAGGCCCCGAGCGACGATGTATACAGGCCGATTACCTGGCTCGCGAAAGCAACCGCCGAGCCCGCAGGCTGGACATTCGACGTGTGCATGACACCTGCTCCCAGGAACACAAAACAGAGCGCCAGCAGCGCCGTCATGACGTAACCGATGTTAAAATCCAGCATTGCCTCCCCGGCGTCAATAGTTCGACTTTCATCCTGTTGCTTGGCGACCGACCAGCAGGAATGTAAAATCGACAACTCCATTCCGGACGGCATAAATCCCATTAGCGCGACAACAAAGGCAAATGTAGCAACATTGAATGGCGGTAAGGCAAACGCCCCGATACTCCAGGAAATATTCGGTATCACAAGCGCAGTAGCAACGAGTGTCGTGACTGTAAGTACGGCGACGAAAACCTTGGTCACCCGGTCCAGCAGGTAATACCCGCCGGCAAACATCAATACCAGTCCCAGAATGATGAAGCAGACAGCCGTAAGGCGCGCATCAAAAGCAATGCCTGCTGCGGCCAATCCGATCCCCGCGGTGATAATTGCCGTCGCCGCGATGACGATAACGTGTACCGCGAACATCAAGAGCGTGACGAGCACCAGTGCCCAGGGGCTGAACCGACGGTAGCCTTCAATCAGCGACATGCCGGTCGCAGCGGCGTAACGCGGGCCGAACCGGAAAAACGGATATTTGATCAGGTTGGCGAATATGACGATGCCGACCAGTCCCAGGCCGAACATGGCCCCTGCCCTGGTTGACTGAACCAGGTGGGACGTGCCGATTGCCGCCCCGGCGAACAGGATGCCGGGACCCAGCGCCGCCAGGAACGATCTGTCAGTCTTTTGAGCCATAGATATTACTCACTGAACTATAATCCATCGATATAGAGTTGACTGAGGTTGCCGGGTTATTTGTCATAATGTGTCTGATCCTGTTGTAATTAGTATTACTCGTACTGCAACATATTAAATAAAACAGGGCCGGAATGCCTCATGCCATACAAGAACCTTACAAAATCCAGCTTCTCCGCAATACTGTTATTGGCATACCTGACCTGGGCAAATAATTTATTTGCCGCACCTGATCTACCCAGCTATTACGGGCAAGTCCCATGGGCCAGTGTTCACCGGGATTCACGAAATTCCGATTTTTCTCCACTTCCGACTTCAGCAGACCTGGTCGTTAGCGTATCGGTGCTTGACGGCGCTGCGCTGATTAATCCCGGCGTCATCGACGGACATGGAAACCACTTCGTTACCAGCGCCAGGGGGCCCGGGTTCAGCCACTTGCATGCTTTCGACAGGAACGGCCGGTTACTTTGGGAAAGCGCTCCGCAGATGTCAGCCGATGATCTTGATTCCCATGCCGGGTTTAATGCGCCGGTGATTGATGTTCATGGGGACATCTATATCGGCGACGGCAACCAACTGTGGGCGTTCCATCCCGATGGAACATTGAAATGGGAAACACGATTGCCGGAAGCAGGCGACCCGTTCGTGTACCAGGTTATATCCGGACAAGGTTATGTCGGCGGTATTACGACAAAAGGTAAAGTCCTGTTTTACAGGAGAGATACAGGGGCGCCGGCAGTACCCGTATTTAACCTGCCGGCCGGCACGGCCCCGCAACAAGGACCGTCACTGCCGGGTGTGTGGCAAGGCGGACTGATGGATGAAACAGTCATACCGCTGTTTAAACAAATTGCATTCGGTTACGGCGTCCAGGTAGCCAATGCGCCCGCAGTCCATCCTGAAACCGGTCGAATATTTATTACTGCAGCCGGACCAAAACAGGGAAATAAATATACCGGGGTATTGTATGGACTGGATATCACGGAAGCCGGCATCTCAACCGCGATTGAACTGCCGATGGGCGGGGGCAGCGGAACCAGTCCTGCGCTATCGGTATCCGGAGACACTGTCTATAGCGCTGACGGCGACGGCAACATGCTTGCCGTTAATTCCTACAGCGGAGAAGTTCGCTGGTCTGCAAAAGGCGAAGGGTTGTTATCTCCCGCTATCGGGCCCGATGATACCATCTACACGGGAAACATTTTTGCGGCGCCAACCGTGATCGCCCTGAATCCGGACGACGGATCGATAAAATGGGCGCGAACGTATGATACTGTTGCCGTCAAGATGCTGCCTGAATTGGAGCCATGCCCACCCCTGGTTCCGGACGGCAAACCGGTCGCCAGGCTGGTCAGCGTTATTTCCGTTTCGGCCAATCATGTCTGGGTGGGGATGAACCTGGGTTATGACTACCATCAACCGGGCACCGGCCTTACCCTGCCCATACCCCATAAAACAGTTGTCTGCGCGCTTGATCCGGGAAATGGAGAATTACTGAAATGTACCGTGGTCAGGGATACCGTAGAGGGAATGATCAAGATTGGTTTTGCCGGCCAGGTAACGGTAAGTCACACAACGATTTTCGGCTCGTTCTTTTATTACGGGGTTA
>CAYOEQ010000285.1:0-3116 GCA_964402775.1 uncultured Enterobacteriaceae bacterium | reverse complement strand
ACGGCGGCGCCATTTCCATCGGCCACCCTTACGGCATGTCCGGCAACCGCATGGTCGCCCATGCCCTGATGGAAGGCAAGCGCCGCGGCGCCCGCTACGTGGTGTGCACCATGTGTGTCGGCGGCGGCATGGGCGCCGCGGGCCTGTTCGAAGTCGCCTGACCGGGGCCTTGTCATGAGTGAAAAAAAACACGACGCGGCGCTGCAGGCCTGGAACGCTTATTCCGACCTGTGGCTTAACGCCACCAAAGCGATGCTGGGAGAGGAAAGCAGTACGGTGCGGGAACCCGACAGCGGAGACCGCCGTTTCAAACACCCGGCCTGGGACGAGAATCCTTTGTTCAGTCTCATCAAACAATCCTACCTGGTCACCGCCGACGCCATACAGTCCACCGTCGCGGAGGCGGAAGGAATGGACGAGGATACTGCCAGGAAGGTGAATTTCTATACCAAACAGTTTGTGGACGCCATGTCGCCGACCAACTTTCTGCTTACCAACCCGGAAGCGCTGGAAGCCACCCTGGAATCCAGAGGAGACAACCTGCTCAAGGGCATGCAGAACTTTATCGATGACATCGATGCCGAGAGCGGACAGTTGCGCATCACCATGACTGACCGGGACGCGTTCGAACTGGGCAGGAATGTTGCCACTACGCCGGGCAAGGTGGTTTTCCAGAACGACCTGCTCCAGTTGCTGCAGTTCGAACCGGCAACCGAGCTGACCTGCAGGCAGCCGCTGCTGATCATCCCGCCCTGGATCAACAAGTATTACGTGCTGGACCTGCAACCACATAATTCCCTGGTTAAATGGCTGGTGGACCAGGGGCATACGGTGTTTGTGGTTTCCTGGGTAAATCCCGATGAGAACCTGGCGCACATGGACTTTGACGACTATGTGACGGAGGGGGCGCTGGCGGCCATGGATGCGGTGCAGGAAGCCACCGGGGAATCCGGCATCAACCTGGTGGGATACTGCATCGGAGGCACCCTGCTGGCGGCGACTCTTGCTTACATGCAGGAAAAAGGCGATACGCGCGCGCTTTCCGCGACGTTTTTCGTATCCCTGATCGATTTTTCAATCCCCGGGGACCTGGGCGTGTTCATCGATGAACAGCAACTGGACAACCTTGAAAAGACCATGAATGAAAAGGGTTACCATGACGGTAAGGAAATGGCCGCTACGTTCAACATGTTGCGCGCCAATGACCTGATCTGGTCTTTCTACGTGCGCAACTACCTGCTGGGGAAAGATCCGTTTCCGTTTGACCTGCTTTACTGGAATGCCGACTCCACCCGACTCCCGGCCAGGATGCACAGCACTTACCTGCGCACCATGTACCTGAAAAATGAATTCAGAGAACCGGGAGGATTAAGCGTAGCCGGCATTCCCATCGACGTCAGCGCCATTCAAACCCCGGCGTACTTCATTTCCACGGAAGAGGACCATATCGCGCCCTGGGAGGGCACCTACCTGGGCGCGCAACTGCTGTCCGGGCCGGTCAGGTTCGTACTTGGCAAGTCAGGCCATATTGCCGGCATCATCAACCCGCCTGCCGCAGACAAGTACGGTTATTACACCGGGCCCGGGGTTGACATCCCGTCTGCTGAATGGCGCGCCAGTGCCGATACGCATTCCGGTTCCTGGTGGCCGGACTGGCAGGCCTGGCTGGATCAATATGCCGGTGAAAAAATTCCCGCGCGCCGTCCCGGCGCCAACGGTCAGCCTGTCATCGAAGATGCGCCTGGCAGTTATGTAAAGCTCAGCTTTTAATGAGATTTAACCAGGCCCTGATACAGGGGACATTGATCAAACGTTACAAACGTTTCCTGGCCGACGTTGAGCTTGATGACGGAAGTATCGCTACCGCACACACTCCCAATACCGGTTCCATGCTGGGTTGCTGCGAACCCGGTTCCCGGGTCTGGCTGTCAAATTCAGACAACCCGAAGCGCAAATATACCTTGAGTTGGGAACTGGTTGAGGCGGCTCCGGGAGTCCTTGTCGGCATAAACACAGGTCTGCCGAATAAACTGGTCAGAGAGGGAATACAGGATGGAACAATAAAAGAACTGCAGGGATACGACGCAATACGGCAGGAAATACGCTATGGCGCGGAAAACAGCCGCATTGACCTGCTGTTGGAGGGGGCCGGCATACCGGACTGTTACGTTGAAATAAAAAACGTAACGCTCGCTCGGGAAGGCATCGGCTATTTTCCCGACGCTGTCAGTGAACGGGGAAGTAAACACCTGCGCGAACTTGCGGAGGTTGCCGCAGGAGGGAAGCGCGCAGTAATCTGTTTCTGCGTTCAGAGAAAAGACGTTTTTGAAGTTCGGCCCGCCGATAGCATAGACGGAATATACGGCGCTACACTGAGACAGGCTATCGATGCCGGTGTGCAGGCCATTGCCTGGCGCGCGGATGTCTCTGTAGATGAAATCAGGATTGGCACAAAACTTCCGGTGGTGGCAACTGAAAACTGAAATATGAAAGTAACGATAATACCTGTCACGCCTTTTCAGCAGAATTCCACTATCCTGCAGTGTGAAAGGACAAACCGGGCGGCTATCGTCGACCCCGGCGGTGACCTGGATCGGATAATGGCGCAGGTTGAAGCTCTTGGGGTAGAACTGGAGAAGATCCTGGTCACTCACGCGCATATCGATCATGCCGGGGGCGTGGCGGAGCTGTCTGCATCTACGGGGCTGCCCGTTGAGGGGCCGCAGCCTGAAGATAAATTCTGGATTGACCTGCTGGAAGAGCAGGGCGCCATGTTCGGTTTCCCTGCCTCATCGCCGTTTACGCCGGACCGCTGGCTGGAAGACGGGGATGAAGTTACCGTAGGGGATCTCCGGATGCAGGTGCGTCATTGTCCCGGACATACTCCCGGACACATCATATTTTACGAAGACGCATCGAAAATCGCCATCGTAGGGGATGTATTGTTTAACGGTTCCATAGGCCGTACGGATTTTCCCCGCGGTGATTACGCAACCCTGGTTCATTCCATAAAAAACCGGCTCTGGCCGCTCGGAGATGATGTACAATTTGTCCCCGGCCACGGCCCTGTTTCAACCTTCGGCCATGAGCGGCTGACAAATCCGTTTGTCGGCGAT
>CAYOEQ010000284.1:0-3117 GCA_964402775.1 uncultured Enterobacteriaceae bacterium | reverse complement strand
GTCGGTTGCAGTATCCTTTACCACCTTACCAGGCTGGGCTGGCAGGACGTGGTCCTGCTGGAACGCAAGGAATTGACCGCGGGCTCCACCTGGCATGCCGCCGGGGGGTTCCATACGCTCAACGGGGATCCGAATGTTGCCCGGTTGCAGAAATACACCATCGATCTGTACCACGAAATCGAAGAGATCACTGGTGAGCCGGTAGGCATGCACCTGACCGGCGGCATCAATCTTGCCGCTACCGATTCCTGGTGGGATTTTCTGAAGAACGAGGCGGCGCGGCACAAATTCATGGGTATAGAATCGGAACTCATCGGTCCTGCTGAAATACGCGAACTCTGTCCCATCGTCGACATTACAGATCTGAAAGGCGGTATCTACATGGCCGACGAGGGACATATCGACCCCTACAGAATTACCCATGGCTATGCAAAGGCTGCAAGGCAGCAGGGCGCCGCCATCTACCGGCATACCACGGTAGAGGCCTTGAAACCGCAACGGGACGGTGGTTGGGAGGTGATTACCGACAAGGGCGGCATCAAGGCGGAACACGTGGTCAATGCAGCTGGTCTGTGGGCGCGGGAAGTGGGTGAGATGGCGGGTGTGCAATTGCCGCTGTTACCGTTTGAGCATCACTACCTGATCAGCGGCGGCTTGCCCGGTTTGCAAGGTCACACCCGGGAAATACCCACCATTGTGGACCTGGATGGTGAGATGTACCTGCGCCAGGAGCAAAACGGAGTCCTGCTGGGTGTGTATGAAACGCCGGCAACGCCATGGGCAGTGAACGGGACCCCGTGGGACTTTGGCGATAATGACTTATTGCCTGAAAATCTTGAGCGGCTGTACGGTGCGCTGGAAAAAGGTTTTACACGCTTCCCCGAGGTTGCCGACGCCGGTATTAAACGGGTGGTCAACGGCCCTTTTACTTTTTCGCCCGACGGCAATCCCCTGGTGGGGCCTGTGCATGGACTTTGCAATTACTGGGTCGCCTGCGGCGTCATGGCCGGTTTTGCCCAGGGCGGCGGCATCGGCCTCACGCTGGCCCAGTGGATGATCCACGGCCAGCCGGACGGGGACGTCTTTGGTATGGATGTTGCCCGTTTCGGCGCCTACGCGGACAAGGACTACACCCTGGCCAGGGCCGGCGAATTCTACGAGCGGCGCATGCGCATGACGTATCCCAACGAATTCTGGCCGGCAGGTCGCCCGGTGCGGACCACGCCGCTCTACGACACGTTCCGGGAAGACAACGCCGTATTCGGAGTCAGCGACGGGCTGGAAATGCCCATGTACTTCGCGCCTGAGGATGAGGAACCGGTCGAGACGCCCTCGTTCCATCGTTCCAACGCCTTTGCAGCGGTGGGAGAGGAATGCCGCGCCCTGCGGGCATCGGCGGGAATCCTGGATATCTCCGGTTACGGCAAGTACGAGGTCTCCGGCGCCGGCGCGGAAGCCTGGCTGGATCGGTTGCTCGCGTCGAAACTGCCGTCCACCGGGCGCATCCGGCTGGCGCCAATGCTGGCGGAGAACGGCCGCCTGATGGGCGATCTTACGGTCTGGCGTCCGGCAGAGGATCGTTTTCTCCTGTTTGGTTCCGGTTACCTGCAGCGTTTTCACCTGCGCTGGTTTCATGACCATCTTGAAAAAGAGAAGGTAAAGGTCGAAGACCTGACCGATACATGCGCCGGGCTGGCCGTATCCGGTCCGAACGCGAGGGTAATCATGCAGTCCGTAGCCGGAGCGTCATTGAGCAATGGGGACTTTTCCTTCCTGGCGGTACGGGAGATGCAGGTCGGGGGCTGTAACGCCCTGGTCGGACGTATCTCACTCACCGGTGAACCGGGTTATGAACTATACCTGCGGCCGGAAGACCTTGTGCCCGTTTATGGGAAATTAAAATCTGCGGCGCGGGACAGGGGTTATGAACTTCGTACCTACGGCATTTATGCGCTGCTGTCCCTGCGCCTGGAAAAGTCCTACGGGATATGGTCCCGTGAGTTCAGCCCCGACTACACACCCACGGCCTGTGGGCTGGATGCCTTTGTCGATTATCACAAGCCGGAATTTATCGGCCGCGAGGCGGCGTTGCGGGACCGGGATACGGGCCCGGCACAGAAGTTGATGACATTCGAAATAGACACCGAAAAAACTGAAGCCGGCGGCTTTGAGCCGCTCTGGACCGGCGACAGGGTCGCCGGTTATACCACGTCCGGCGCCTACGGTCATACGACAGGTAAAAGCCTGGCCATGGGTTACCTGTACGCAGGTTTTGCAGGGCAGACGGCGCTGGAAGTATCCGTCCTCGGGGAACGCAGACCGGCCGTCGTGCTGGATGCCCCGGCTTATGATCCGGACGGACAGAAACTGAGGAAATAAGGCCGTGCTCCGGAAAATTGCGGATCAACTCAGGGAAACGCTGCTTGACGGCAAGGGCATGCCCGGCTGGTTTTTTACATCAAACGAATTCCTGCAGGCTGAAAAGCAGTATTTCTTCCGCAACTCCTGGGTCTGTATCGGTCTCGAGAGCGACGTTACTGAGCCTGGCGGCGTGTACCCGGTGACTGTTCTCGACCAGCCCCTGCTTGTTGTGCGCGGGCGCGATGCCGCTTTGCGGGTATTTCACAATGTGTGCAGTCACCGCGGCACCCAACTCGTCAGTGAGCCGCGGAAGTGCGCCACCATAGTTTGTCCCTACCACGCCTGGGCCTACGGACTCGACGGGCAATTGAAACAGACGCCCCATGCCGGCGGGGCAAACGTCCATGAGTGCGATCACGTTGATAAAAGCCGCCTGGGATTGAAGGAAGTGCGCTCCGCGACCTGGGCAGGCCTGGTATTCGTTAACCTGTCCGGTGATGCGGTCAAGCTGGAAGAGCATTTGCAACCCTTGGCCGAACGCTGGAGGCGTATCGATCTCTCATTGCTCAGGCATGTACCGGGTTCGGGGCAGCAGCCGATTGTCAATGCCAACTGGAAACTGGTTGTTGAGAACTTCGTGGAGAGTTACCACCTGCCGTGGGTCCACGCGACCATGAACGCGTTCAATCCCATGGGCGCGCACTACCAGATACTGGGGGCCGACCACTACATCGGTCAGGGCGTGAAGGCGCACAA
>CAYOEQ010000283.1:0-3128 GCA_964402775.1 uncultured Enterobacteriaceae bacterium | reverse complement strand
CACGCTATACGAGCGAACTCTACCTGCGCCTGGAGGCGGAAACCGGCCAGGCGACGGGCTACCGGCGCTGCGGATCCATTTCACTGGCCACGAACGAGGAACGGTTCGAGGAATTGCGGCGCAGCGCCTCGATGGCCAAGGTGTTCGGGCTCGAGGTGAACGTCCTCACACCCGCCGCCATCAAGGCGCGGATTCCGCTGGTGAACACCGCCGACGTGCTCGGCGGCATCCACATTCCATCCGACGGCTACGCCAATGCGGTGGATGTCACCAATGCGCTGGCCAAAGGCGCCACCGCCGCCGGTGCGCGCATCTTCCAGGACACGCCGGTCACGGCCATCAACACCGCCGGCGGCAGCATCACGGGCGTGACCACGGACCGGGGCGAGATCGACGCCGACTGCGTAGTGTTGTGCGCGGGCATGTGGACCCGCGAGCTCGCAGCGTCCATCGGCGTGAACGTGCCCCTGCACGCCTGCGAGCACTACTACGCGCTGTTTGAATCGGTGCAGGGGCTCGATGAGAACTTCCCGGTCGTGCGCGACTACGACGCCTGCGCCTACTACAAGTACGACGCGGGCAAGCTGCTGCTCGGCGCCTTCGAGCCCAACGCCCGCCCCTGGGCCGCCGAGGGGATTCCCGAGGACTTCTGTTTCGACGAGATCGACGGCAGCCTCGAGCACTTCGAACCGATCCTGGAGCAGGCCCTGGCGCGCATGCCGGCGCTGGAATCCGCCGGGCTCGAGACGTTCTTCTGCGGCCCGGAGAGCTTCACGCCGGATGTGCGTTACCACCTCGGTCAGGCGCCGGAACTCGACAACTGCTTCGTGGCGGCGGGATTGAATTCCATCGGTCTGCAATCCGCCGGCGGCATCGGCCGGGTCATCTCGGACTGGATCCGCTCCGGACACCCGCCCTCGGACCTCTGGGAAGTGGACGTGCGCCGCAATCAACCGTTCCAGCGCAACCGGAAGTACCTGCGCGAACGCGTTTCGGAGAGCCTCGGCCTGCTCTATGCCACGCATTACCCCTATCGCCAGTACGACACGGCCCGGGGCGTGCGCAAGTCGCCGCTCCACGACCGGCTCGAGGCCGCCGGCGCCTGCCACGGCGAGGCGGCGGGTTGGGAACGCCCCAACTGGTATGCGCCCGAACCGGATCTCGCGCGCTACGAATACAGCTACGGACGGCAGAACTGGTTCGAGCACGCCGCGGCGGAACACCGGGCGGTTCGCGAACGCGTGGGGCTGTTCGACCAGTCCTCGTTCGGCAAGTTCAGGCTTGAGGGCCGCGACGCCTCGCGAGTGCTCAACACCATCTGCGCGAACGACGTCGACGTGCCCCCCGGACGCATCGTCTATACCCAATGGCTCAACGAACGGGGCGGCATCGAGGCGGACCTGACGGTGACGCGACTAACCGAAGACTGCTACCTGGTCGTGACCGCCGCCGCCACGGAAGTTCGGGACTTCGACTGGCTGCAACGGCACATTCCGGCCGACGCGCACTGCGTGCTGACGAACGTGACCTCAGGCCTGGGCGTGATTTCGATCATGGGGCCGAATGCCCGGGCGCTGCTGCAATCCATAAGCCCCGACGACCTCTCGAACGAGGCCTTCCCGTTCGCCCACAGCCGCGAAATCGAGCTCGGCTATGCGCTGGTGCGCGCCGCCCGGATTACCTACGTTGGCGAACTCGGCTGGGAGCTCTACGTCCCCACCGAGTTCACGGTCGGTGTCTACGACGCCATCGTCGCCGCAGGAGCACCCTTTGGCCTGACGCACGCGGGCTACCACGTACTGGATTCACTGCGCATCGAGAAGGCCTACCGGCACTGGGGGCACGACATCACTGACGAGGACACGCCGCTCGAAGCGGGGCTGGGCTTCGCCGTGAAGTTCGACAAGCCCGGCGCTTTCATCGGCCGCGAGGCGCTGCTGAAGGAAAAGGCGGCAGGCTCGGCCAAACGGCTGTTGCAGTTCCGGCTGCTGGACCCGCAGCCGCTGCTCTACCACAACGAACCCATCTGGCAAGGTGACACGCTGGTCGGTCATGTCACTTCCGGCGCCTACGGACACACCCTCGGCGGCGCCATCGGCATGGGCTACGTCGATACGGCGAAAGTGCAGGACCCGGCCGACGGCGATTTCAGCATCGAAGCGGCCGGGGAGCGGATACCGGCGGAGGCGTCGTCAACGCCCATGTACGACCCGGGAAACCGGCGCATCCGACGGTGATGGTGGGCTCACTGGGGTTCGCACAAATCGGCGTTTCAATATCGAGTCACGCCAGACTTCAGGATAAGGAGGAGGGTCGTGTCTCCACAGGTGAAAACGGCTGTTTTGCTGGGAGCCGGCTCGTTGCCGGCTGGATTCGCGTCTACTCGAGGTCTGACGGCTCGATTCTGTCCGGTAACGGTGCACTTTTGAAATCTGCTCAAGAGCGCGGACTCAAGGCGCGAATCGGGCGCGAAAACCCGGGGCTCGTCAGAGCAATTATCGGCCCTTCAGGTCTTCTGCCAAGGAGGGGAATCGAGGGCGCCGGGAGGCAGCTGAGGACTCCCGACTTCAATCGCTTTCTTGATGAAGCAGAAGGAGTTAGCTTGGGATGCCACCGGCGAGGATTCTTCAAGTTTGAGCTCATCACGGCACTCCTCAAGGATATGGGACCACTCTCCATAGTTTCGATGAGCACCAGATTGATCCAATGAGCACAGCATTGGAGGGCCAAAGCCACCGTCTTCAACGCGCACAATCAAACGCGGGTCCTGGTCACCGAACATGCGAAAAACCGCCACGTGTGGGTATTTAAAGAGGTCGGGGATCCCAACATCGCCTCCGATCGTCTTCGGATTCTCGTAGTAGCTGATCTCCGCAGCGCCTGTGGACCGATCACCGAAAGGAATGACGAGGGACGGCGTACTTCCCTTGAGAGGCATTGAGCCCATGAACACCACGCTGGGCATTGTGCCAAGGTCGCCAAACGGCGGCTCCTCATGGATAGGCTGACCTTTTCTCGGTTGGCCTTCCAGGCGACCGCCGTCGTCCGTGATCGGAGTGGGCCGCGAATGATCATCTAGCCTTTCCGCATGCCCTAGCACGTCGCCGTACAGCGTCGGGAACTTCAAT
>CAYOEQ010000282.1:0-3138 GCA_964402775.1 uncultured Enterobacteriaceae bacterium | reverse complement strand
ACGCGGCCCAGGCCATGCAGTTCTGCCTGTCCGGCAGCGTTGACCTGTGCATTGTCCCGAGTTCTTTTCCGGGACTGGATCAATTCGCCGGCAAGGGAACCAGTTTTCAACTTCCGGATAAATGGCATACGCCCATTGCCCAGTACGCGGTACTGCTTGGCGAAGATGACGGCGGAGGGCTACGGTATTACAATTACCTGTCGTCCGGGTCAAGCGCCGACATTTTCAAAAAATACGGCTACCGGACCGGAATTGGGAAGCAGGGCTGCATTGCATGTTAAGATACATCAACACCCGTCCCCTGACCCCTGACCCCTGAACACATGGACTGGCAAGCTTTAAACGTTTCCCTGCTCCTGGCCGGGCTGACCGCCCTCATCCTGACGCCGGCCGGTATTTTCATCGCCCGCAAGCTGGCATGGTCGCGTTTCACGGGGCGGAATTTCATCCAGGCCATGATCGCCCTGCCGCTGATACTGCCGCCGACCGTACTGGGTTTCTACCTGATGATAAGCCTGGGGGAACTCTCACCCGCGGGCAAGCTCTATGAAGCAGTGGCGGGCGAGTCCCTGGTATTTTCGTTCGAGGGGATACTGATCGCCTCGATCATCTTCAATATCCCGTTTGCCGTTCAGCCGGTGCAGCGTAGTTTCGAATCCATTCCGATCAACGTACGCGAGGCAGCCTGGTGCAGCGGCCTTTCCGGCTGGCAGACTTTCTGGCGCATTGAATTGCCCCTGGCCTGGCCGGGGATCGTCTCCGCCGGCATCCTGACCATCGCCCATACCCTGGGAGAGTTCGGCGTGGTCCTGATGGTGGGCGGCAACCTTGCCGGAGAGACGCGCACGGTTGCCATTGCAATCTATGACCGCGTCCAGGCTTTCGACAACGCAGGCGCGGCGACCATGTCTGCCGCCCTGCTCATGATCTCGCTGCTCTCCATAACCCTGATCTACTTCCTGACCGACCGTGCCGGGCACCATGAAAGACGCTGAATCCATCCAGGTCCGGCTGCAGCAGGCAGGCCCCATACCGCTGGACGTATCCCTGTCCTGCAACACGGGTGAAATCCTCGTCATCCTGGGGCCCTCCGGGAGCGGCAAAACCACCATATTGAGGGCCGTCAGCGGCCTGTATACGCCGGCAGCCGGCAATATCCGTTGCCACGGGGAACAATGGCTGGATACGGCAGCCGGCGTAAACCTGCCCGTTCAACAACGGCGCATAGGCATGGTATTCCAGCACTATGCATTGTTCCCCCACAAGACGGCTTTACAGAACATAATGATTGCGCTGCAACGGCAGGCGCCGGGCAGCAGCCATGACAGCGCCGAAAAGTTATTGCGCACCATGAACATGGAGGGCCTGGGAGAACGTTACCCGCACCAGTTGTCGGGCGGTCAGCAGCAACGGGTGGCCCTGGCCCGGGCGCTGGCGCGGGACCCCGGCGTGTTATTGCTGGATGAGCCTTTTTCCGCCGTGGATCAACAGACGCGCAGGAAACTGGTACGCGAACTGGTCACATTGAGGCAGCAGTTCAGGTGGCCGGTCATCCACGTTACCCACGACCTGAACGAAGCGCGCCGCATTGCCGACCGGCTGTGCGTCATACACCGCGGGAAAACACTGCAAAGCGATACACCGGACCAGGTGATGAACCATCCCGATAATGCCGAGGTCGCCTCGCTGATCGGCCATTACAATATTTTCAGCGCCAGGGTCGTCGAACATGATCAAGATGCCGGAACAACCCGCCTGGAATGGAACGGACACACCCTGGACGCGCCGCATCGCCCCGGGTTCGAAGTCAACGAAGAAACGGATTGGGTTATCCCTTCGGACAGCATTATCCTGCACCGGCGCGACCGGCCCTCCCGGGGAGAACGGGAAAACCCGGTAAAGGGGCACATCGAGGAACTGGTGCCCCTGGGAGAGAACACTTCCGTCACCATGGCCACCAGCCGGGACCAGACGCTGCACCTGACGGTGCCGACCCACGTCGCCCGGCGCAACAAGCTCAGCCAGGGCGGCGACATCGCCGTCTCCCTGTTAGCCGACAGCATCCACCTGATGAAAAAAATCCGCAGATAACTTATGTGTGGATGGTCGGCACTGCCGACAGGAGTGCCCTGGTGTATTCATGCTGCGGGTTTTTCAGGACCGCTGCTGGTGCGCCCTGCTCCACTATCCGCCCCCGGTACATGACCGCCACTTCATGGGCGAAGCCGGCAACCACGCTGATGTTATGGGTGATGAACAGGTAGGCCAGCCCCAGTTCCCGTTGCAGGCGCTCCAGCAGTTCCAGTATCCGGGCCTGTACCGTGACGTCCAGCGCGCTGGTGGGTTCGTCGCAGACCAGCAATTTCGGCCTGACCGCCAGCGCCCTGGCGATGCAGATGCGCTGCCTCTGCCCGCCCGAGAACTCGTGCGGATAACGGTATTTATGCGCCGGGTCAAGTCCGACCTGGATGAGCAGTTGGTCGACCGTTTTCTGCCTGTCCCCATTGTTCCCTGCCGCCCCCAGGGACGCCATGCCTTCCCCGATGATGTCCTTGACCATCATCTGCGGGTTCATCGACGAGAACGGGTCCTGGAACACCACCTGCATGTGCGCCCGGCGCCGGCGCAGTTGCCCCGGAGTCATGTCAACCAGGTTGTCTCCCTCCAGGTTGACTGCCCCACCGGCGGGTTTGAGCAATTGCAGGATACCCTTGCCCAGGGTCGTCTTGCCGGAGCCGGATTCTCCCACAACAGCCAGGGTGCGCCCCTGCCTGAGTTCCAGGGATACGCCATCCACCGCCTTCAGGTAGCCGGCAACGCGGCCGAAACCCCCTTTCTGAACAGGGAAATGGACATCTAAACCGGACACCTCGAGCAGGGTCCCGGCGGTTTCAGCCGGCAATTCCGAACGGACTGCAGATGAGTCGGGCAAAGAGGCAAGCAGTTTCCTCGAATACGGGTGTTGCGGTTGCCGGAAAAATTGCCGGGCGGATCCCGTTTCAACGATCCTGCCCTCGTTCATGACGGCGACCCGGTCCGCTACCTGTGACGCTACCGCCAGGTCGTGGGTGATGAACAACATCGCCATTCCCCTGGCGCGCTGGATGTTCTTCAGCAGTTCCAGGATGCGCGCCTGGG
>CAYOEQ010000281.1:0-3165 GCA_964402775.1 uncultured Enterobacteriaceae bacterium | reverse complement strand
TGTAGAAAAACTCTTCCTGCGACCTGTCCTTGCCGGCAAAAAACTGTATATCATCAATCAGCAGCACATCCAGTGAACGGTAATTTCGTTTGAACTCGTCGATGGTGTTGTGGCGCAACGCCTTTACCATGTCGGCGACGAACCGTTCGGAGTGCAGGTAGGCAACGTTCATCCCCGGCCGGCTCTCAAGAATCGAATTGCCTATTGCGTGCATCAGGTGGGTCTTGCCCAGCCCGACACCGCCGCACATGAACAGGGGGTTATACGCAGAGCCGGGGTTTTCCGCGACCTGTATGGCTGCGGCCCGGGCCAACTGGTTTGATTTTCCTTCCACGAACGTCGTGAACCTGTAGCTGCGGTTGAGGTTCTCGGGGAGGTAGTTGCGGCCGGGGGTTGCCTCCTTTGCCTGCTTCGACTTCCTGCCGCCCCTCTTCTGGCTGCCGACCTCCAGGGATAAAGCCAGTTTCCCCCCCTTGTCCTCCGAACGCAGCAATTCATCGATACGCTGCAGGTACTTCTCGCTGACCCAGTCCAGGACAAACCGGTTCGGCGCGAGCAGGCGCAACCTGTTCTTGTCCTCGACGGCCTGAAGCGGACGAATCCAGGTATTGAACTGCTCCGGAGGCAGTTCTCCGGCAAGGCGGTCAAGACATAATTTCCAGACTGACATCAACGAACAGCGCCCTCATCGGAACAAAAGTGGGAACGGATCGCCAAGTGTATACGGCTTGGAAAGACTTATCCACTAATTGACAACCCGTAACTCAAAAAAGTAAAATGCCCTCGGTTTCCTCAAACTGCACAGATCGATAATGAAACGTACATACCAGCCCAGCAATATCAAGCGAAAGCGCCGCCATGGTTTTCGCGTGCGCATGCGTACCAAAGCCGGGCGGCAGATCCTGAAGTCACGCAGAGCCAAAGGCAGGAAGCGCTTGTCCGCTTGAGCCGTTTCCTGCGAAAACACAGACTGAACAGCGAAGCGGATTTCAATAACGTATTTAAAACATCCTGCCGCTCCAGGGACTCGCAGTTTGTTGTTCTGGCGCGCAGGAACGAGCGGACATTTGCGCGGCTCGGACTGGCGATATCCAGGAAGGCGGTGAAGACCGCCGTATCCAGAAACAAGGTTAAACGCGCCATACGGGAAAGTTTCCGTACACACGCAGATATATTGACAGGGCTTGACATCGTGGTCCTGGCGCAGCAACAGGTAAGGCCGGGTGAAAGCAGGATAATGAACCAGTCTCTCAAATTACATTGGCAAAGGATTCTGCAATGCGCCCACTAATATCCGGGGCAATCTCCAGGGCGCTCGCCGGAGCGATCCGTTGCTACCAGCGCTTTATCAGCCCTTTGCTGGGAGTGAATTGCCGTTTTTACCCGTCATGTTCCAGCTTCGCCTGCGAGGCCTTTGAAAAACACGGGGCTGTGCGCGGCGCCTGGCTGAGCATCAGCCGTCTTTGCCGCTGTCATCCGTTTCATCCGGGCGGGGTCGACCCCGTTCCCTGACCCTGCATGGACACCCTGCGTTTCATTCTCGTCCTGGCCCTGGCGCTGGTATCCATCATGCTGTGGGAAGCATGGCAACAGGACTACGGGTCTGCATCGTCCCGTTCAAACGGTCAGGCATCGGCGCCGGCAGACGAAGACCCCGGAATTCCACAGATAAAGCCCGACGACCCGGCTGCGGCGGATTTGCCCCGCGCAGACAGCGCGGCAGAGACAGATGGCTCCATAGTGACGGTTGAGACGGATGTCATGCGCCTTGGAATCGACCGGGGCGGGACCATCGTGTATGCCGAACTGCCTGATTATCCGGTGTCCCTGGACAGAAAGGACGAACCGTTTGTATTGCTGGATGACTCCGCTGCCCTGTACCACGTCATACAGAGCGGCATCGTCGGCGAGTCGGCGCCGACACACAGGGATACGTTCTCGGCGGAACGGCAGGTCTACACCCTCGGCGCCGGCGCGCAGGTCCTGGAAGTGCCGCTCAGGTGGACTTCCCCCGATGGCGTATCGGTAACCAAGGTATTCGAATTCGAGCGCGGCTCTTACCGGGTTCACCTCAGATACATCATCGAAAACGGGTCTGCCGGCGAATGGGAAGGCCGCCAGTACACCCAGATAAAACGGGACGATCCGTCCAGGGAAGGCAGGAGACTGATTTATACCTATACCGGCGCGGTGCTCTCCAGCCCTGACAACCGCTACGAAAAAATCAGTTTCGACGATATGGAGGACAAGGATGAGGACGCGCAGATCAGCAACGGCTGGGCGGCCATGATACAGCATTATTTCCTGACGGCCGTTCTCCCTTCCGACACCCAGGCAGTGTACCGTTATTACACCCGCGCATTCTCTTCCCGGTATTATTCCATCGGCAGCGTTTCCCCGACCCTGCGCATCGCCCCCGGACAACAGGGGGAACTGACCGGCTACGTCTATATCGGCCCGAAACAACAGTCCGTACTGGAAACCCTGGCGGAAGGACTGGAACTGACGGTTGACTACGGCTTCCTGTGGTTTCTTGCCAAACCCCTGTTCTGGTGCCTGGAGTGGCTGTACAGCCTGACCGGCAACTGGGGCTGGTCCATCATCCTGGTGACGATCCTGCTCAAGCTCCTGTTCTACCACCTGTCGGCCGCCGGCTACCGGTCCATGGCGAACATGCGCCGGGTGCAACCCCGCCTCATGGCCATCCGCGACCGCCACAAGGACGACCGCGCCCGCCTCAACCAGGCGATGATGCAGATTTACAAGGAGGAGAAAATCAACCCGTTCGGCGGCTGCTTCCCGATCCTGGTACAGATTCCCGTGTTCCTCGCCCTGTACTGGGTGCTGCTGGAAAGCGTCGAATTGCGCCAGGCCGACTTCATCTTCTGGCTGAATGATCTATCCAGCAAGGACCCGTTCTACGTCCTGCCGATCATCATGGGCGCCACCATGCTGATCCAGCAGAAGCTGAACCCCGCGCCGATGGACCCCATGCAGGAAAAAGTGATGAAGGCCCTGCCGTTCGTCTTCACGGTATTCTTCGCTTTTTTCCCGTCCGGGCTGGTGCTGTACTGGGTGACGAACAATATCCTGTCCATCGCCCAGCAGTGGCTGATCATGAGAAACCTGGAAAAAGAGGGCCTTTCCACGGGCAAAACAAAGTAA
>CAYOEQ010000280.1:0-3171 GCA_964402775.1 uncultured Enterobacteriaceae bacterium | reverse complement strand
CCGCATAGGCCAGGGCGGCTTCCCTTACCCAGGCGCCGTCTTCATGGGCCTTGATGCGGGCGCTCATGCGTTCGTGGTTGCAGGGGCCGTTGCCGGCAATGACCTGGAAGAACTCTTCCCAGTCTATCTCGCCGAAATCATAATGGCCGCGTTCTTCATTCCATTTGAGGTCCGGGTCGGGGAGCGTAATACCCAGGTATTCGGCCTGGGGAACGGATTGATCCACGAACTTCTGGCGCAGATCATCATTGCTGAAGCGCTTGATTTTCCACTGCATGGACTGGGCGGAATGGGTTGAATCGGCATCGCTGGGGCCGAACATCATCAACGCCGGCCACCACCACCTGTTTACCGCGTCCTGGGCCATTGCCTTCTGTTCGTCGGAGCCGCGGCACAGGGTCATCAGCAGTTCATAACCCTGGCGCATGTGAAAGCTCTCTTCCTTGCAGATGCGCACCATGGCCCGGGCATAGGGCCCGTAGGAGCAACGGCACAGGGGGATCTGGTTGAGTATGGCTGCGGCATCCACCAGCCAGCCGATGGCGCCGATATCCGCCCAGGTCAGGGTCGGGTAATTGAAGATGCTGGAATACTTGGCCTTGCCGGAATGCAGTTGGTCGATCAGCTCTTCCCGGGACACGCCCAGGGTTTCCGCGGCGCTGTACAGGTACAGGCCGTGCCCGCCCTCGTCCTGTACCTTGGCCAGCAGGATCGCCTTGCGCCGCAGGGTCGGCGCCCGCGTGATCCAGTTGCCCTCCGGCAACTGGCCGACAATCTCGGAATGGGCGTGCTGGGATATCTGCCTGACCAGGGTTTTCCGGTAGGCGTCCGGCATCCAGTCACGCGGTTCGATTTTCTCCTCGGCATCGACCCGCTTCTGGAACGTATGCGATAACGCAGCAGTATTGCTCATCTGTGTTTACCTGGATGTGACCACTCATTTAATGATACAGAAAACAGAAAAAATGTCAATATTTTTGTATCACATTTGCGCCGCCCGTCATCCAAAATTCTTGTCATTCCGGCGACAGCCGGAATCCGGTGGACAAAGAGTCGCCCCCCGCCTTCGCGGGGGCAGGCTCCGGGCGACACGTTATTTTACTGGATACCGGGTCAAGCCCGGTATGACGATAAAGGCTCAATTATGATAGGGATTGTGTCCTGCCGGGGACGGACTTGAAGTCCGTCCCCAATCCTCAAGGCTCAGTTATGATAGGGATTGAACCCTGTCACATCCTCTCTTTGTGATTCGCCGGTCTCCATGGGGGGCGTCGGGATGTAGTGGTCCGGAACGGGACCGCCGCTCGCTTTCCGGGCCAGGGCCTGTTCGACCGTTTCGACCTTGACCGCCGCGGCAATCCCGTCTTTTCTCTTCACCATCATGGCGATGCCTGAGCTGTTCGGCGGCGGCATCATGTCGGCGTGATAATACGCTACCTTGTGTTTCCGTACGTCAATCTTGCGGTTTACGTCCAGGTCCCGCTGGTTCACGCCCTTACGCGGGTCGACGCAGACCCCGTCAACTATTTCCAGGTCCAGCCACCACTTCTTGGCGGGGTTGCGTATGCCGTGGCCCAGCAGATCGTCGAGTTTTACCGCGATCGGCACCAGCAGGGGCTTCAGCCAGAACGCGTTGACGCCGCACCAGCTTGCTGCCTGGGTGGCGATGGGGCCGTCCCAGCTTATGACCTTGTTCAGCGGGCAGGTCTTCATGCAGCGGCCGCAGGCCAGCCCGCGCTGGTTGGTCAGGCGGTAGCGGGTGCAGCGTTCGACATCCGGTTTCCACATCTCGTAACCGTTGAACATCACCTTATCGCCGAAGGGAATGGCGTCGCAGGGGCATTCCCGCGCGCACTTGAGGCAGTTGGAGCAGAAATACTGCAGGCCGAAGTCAACGGGTTTATCGGGGACCAGGGGCAGGTCGGTGGTCATGACGACGGTCTTGAAACGCGGGCCGATGAACGGGTTGAGCACCAGTTCGCCGATACGGCTGAGTTCGCCCAGTCCCGCCCACATGACCAGGGGGATATGCAGTACATGAGAGTCGGCGTTGGTTTGCGGCCGCGCCGGGTGGCCGAGCGAACGGATGTGCTCGGCCATGATGCCGGCGATCAATGCGCCGCGCATGTAGGCGCGCATGGATTGCGCCCCGGAAATAAAGTCGTCACCGGAAGCGCCTTCCATGGTGTCATAGCCCTGGTCGATCAGGCAGACAACGGCATATTTGTGGTACGGTTTGATCTCCGAGCCGTCTTCCTTGTGCGAATACCAGGCGTAGTCCGGTATCTCGCAGATCCCGGTGACCTCCGACCCGAGGGCGTAGGACAGTGATTTAAGCGCCCTGGTGTTGGCTTCGGGATCATTCAACTCTGCCGCTTTTGTTTCTGCAACGGGCCCGTCCTGGTGCGGCACCATGCCGCGGATCTGCTTCAGCATGGCCGCGGCAAACGGGTGCTTGAAGGAAAAACGCTGGCGTTCCACCTGGGCTTTCGTATCCAGGTCTCCATGGATTGCCCGTTCGAAGAAACCGGCCCGTTTCGGTACCCGCGGCACTTCATCATCCAGGATCAGCGTTGTGGGCCGGTCCACGCGTTTTACCTGTTCCATCGGGTAGTTGCTGAGATGGGTCTGCCGGTTTGCCCGGCGCCATCGTTCCAGGCCGGACGTGGCGCCGCCGATACCCAGCCAGTACGCCAGGTTCCGGCCGTTTTTCGCTTTGTGCGCCAGTGGTTTGTCCGTCGCCAGCGCATAATCCGTAGTCACCACGGCAACCGAGTAGCCGGAACCCAGGTATGGATTGACGATCCCTCCTTTAACCCGGACTCCCAGGCCCGCCAGTACGGTCAGCCGTTCAACATCGACACGGTCATTCCGGTCGTCAAAAGCGGTCGCATTGAAGCCCATTGCCCGGATGTGGTTGGCTATGCCTACGGCTATTTCAAAAGCGCGCATCTGCGCGGTGGCGTGGATGGAACCTTCCAGCCAGCGCCGGGCCAGGTTATCCGCTTCCGGTAACCGGCTGTGTTCCGCCAGCACGACGACGCCATGACTGTGATTTTCCGGTGTTGCGTTCAGGTACCAGCAGGACGCGGACAGTTCGCATATACCGATCTGGCCGGCATCAAGGAAATAACCGGCCCCCTTCACATCTATGGAGCGCCTCTCCAGGTC
>CAYOEQ010000279.1:0-3171 GCA_964402775.1 uncultured Enterobacteriaceae bacterium | reverse complement strand
TCGCCCGTTGGGCGACCCATTATATGACTGGATTCCCGCCTGCGCGGGAATGACGGGTGAAATGCAATGGGCGACGCATTATATGACTGGATATGTGGGGTCAGAGTAAAAATTCTTTGAATTTCTTACTCTGACCCCGGGATTTTTTTATGGTTTCAGGGGCCGTTCAGGGCCCAGTCGTATTCGTCGTCGAAGCTGTCGTGGTTGTCCAGGATCTCCAGCAGTTCGGGGCGGGCGTATTGTCTCAGGTGGGCGAATACGCCTGCGTCGGTGCCGCCGAAATCTTCCTTGAACCAGTCATATATGCTGGAGACGACCAGTTTGCCCCCTGCCGCCTGGGCGCCGCGGGGATGGTTGATATATTCCCTGGCGCTCTGTTCCAGCAGCCTCTCGAGGTTGTCTGCGCGATAGGCTTCCGGGCTCAGGTTCGGACAGCCGATGCTGGCGCAGTTCACGGCGTAGTGGATGCGGGGGTCTTTCCATATCGGCCGCAAGATGCCGTGTTCAATCTGGTTCAGGGTCAGCTTCACTCCCTGCAGGGGAAACAGTTCCAGGTTCCAGGGGCCGAAATCGATAATGCCGCTCTTGATCTCCTTGATCGAGTCGACCGGGTAGCGCGGCACGATGACGAATACCGTGAGCGCGTTGTAGAGGTTGATCCAGTAGGCCATCTGCTCGTCCCTGGAAAGAGTGCGCGGGTCAATGCCGGCCAGGCTCTTCAGGTAGGCGGCCAGTTTCCCGCGATCCGCTTCATTGGCTTTCAATGCGCCGTAGTCGAAACGGTGGACGCCCGAAGTATGGCCGGTTTCCAGGTAGGCATCCAGCAGCGCCTGCCAGGGGCTGTGGTCGATGACCGTGTTGCTGGTTTCATCGACGGCATCCCACATTGGGATGACCTCCGCTTTTTGCGCGGCGCCGGCGAACTGCACGGCGCCCAACAGGGAAACGAAAATCAGCGAGAGAGAGAGATTGTTTTTCATGGTTGCCTTACCCATTTGTTAACGGCTGTCATTGCTGCCAACGCAGTTTGATGATCATGCCCAGTATACCCATGCTTGCCCCCAGCGCGCCACGCAGGGTGCCGCTGATCTTGGATTTGCCAATGCGCGCCCGGGTATCGACCGGAACCTCGACCGCAGCCAGGCCGTGCTGGATGGCCTTGACCTGCATCTCGACGGTCCAGCCGTAGCGGGTGTCCGCCATGTCCAGGCGTTCGAGCGCTTTGGCGCGGATCGCCCGGAACGGTCCCAGGTCCGTTACCCGTTGCCCCCACAGCAAGCGTATAACCGCGCAGATCATCCTGTTCCCCAGCTCCTGGCCGTGCGCCAGCGCGCCCTGTTCCCGGCAGCCCAGGGTACGTGAACCGATGGCCAGGTCCGCGCCGGAGGCGATCGCGTCCAGCAGGCTGGTGGCCTGGGCCGGGTAAAACGCGTGGTCGCCGTCGATAAAGATAATAACGTCGGACGGCTGCAATGCGCCGATGGCGGCCAGGCATGCGCTGCCGTAACCCGGCCGTTCCTCACGCACCACGCGCGCCCCGGCTTCCCGCGCACATTCCGCCGTCCCGTCAGTGGAACCGTTGTCGCAGACAACGACGTCATCCATCACCCTAGAACCGTCCGCATTGTGCAAGGCCAGCAAACCGCTTACGACCGGGCCTATGGACTGTTCCTCGTTCAGCGCCGGGATCGCCACCCCGACGCGCATACGTCTAAACATTCATGATCAGCGGGAATGATGGGGTCAGAATTAATTCTTATAGAAATCGAAGGTATACGTGACCGTGCCCAGGATGGCGTCGAAATCGGCGGTGTTGCGCCCGTCCAGGATGCTGAACCAGTTCAACCCCAGGCTTATCTGGCTGGTCAGGTTCAAGTTCGCGCCCACGGAGATGCGGTCGATGTCTTCATCGGTCTCCGGGAAACGGGCCGGGCTGAAACCGGGTCCGCCGATGTCCAGGTCGCCGTCGGACATGGTCTTGTGGTATTGCACGGACAGGGCGAGTTTGGATGAGACCAGCGCAAACGCGGAGGCGTTGAGGAACGTCTCGCCGGGCACGTTGTCGTTGCGTTCCCGGCGGCCCACCTCTGCGGACAGGCCAAACCGGTTGTCGATGATCTTGCCGGCGATGAGAGAAGCCTCAAAACCGTCGCCGCCGTCACCGATGGCGTGGGGCATGCCGGTGTCGTAGTCGCCCGCGATGATCCCGGCCACGCGCACCGCGACGCTGGGCATGCCGGTCTCGCTGATGTCCTCATCGACCACGCGCCAGGTCAAGCCCACGGTGGTGTCCATCATCCCGTCGGACTCCATGCCGTTGTCGGTCTCCACGTCGGAATGGCCCCCCTGCGCGTCCAGGGCCAGCGAGTCGGTCAGGCCGTAGTTCAGCGTCACCAGGGTGGTGCTCTGTTCGATGCCGCCGAAGGGCAGACGCCGCCGGTCCTTGCCGCGATAGAACTTCTCCGCATCCTGGTACACATGGGATACGCTCAGGGAACCGGACTTAGGGATCGGCAGCCAGGGTGAACCCTGTGCCCAGGCCGCGCCGCTGAGTGTCGTGACGGCAAGCAGTGTAATGAATTGTCGCATTTTGAGCCTCCCTGCCTTAATCAGCTCTTGATATTGAAACGGCGGGTCAGGTAGTACTGCACCATCTCCTGCTCGTCGGGGCGTCCGGCGCAGTCGCCGGCATTCTCGCCGGGGCACAGCACGCTGATTGTTGCGTCGTTCTCCGATGTTTCGAACTTGAGTTCCGCCCGGGTGCGCAGGCTCTCAACCAGGCCCGCAGCGAGGTCCGCGCCGACCTGGTCCCGCTTCACGGGACAGGCCTCGCGGCTGCATGCGACCTTTTTGAAAAACAGCACCTTGCCCTGCTTGTACAACTGGCCGTACTGGCTCACGCTGCCGCTGCCGGTACTGATGGAACCGGATGCCAGGGTAACCGGCGAGAGCAGGGTGACAATGGCGGTGAAGCTGGCAACGACGTATAACAAGTCTTTAACCAAAGGTCTTGGACCGTTCATGGTGGTTTCCCCTGATAATTTTGATAGTGACGTGAGTGTTGATTTTACGAAATATTATGGAGAATTAACAGTGCAGAATGATGGGGTTATGTTGGTCCGACCCCATCATTGAGCGGTTCACAATTGGAATGCATTACTGACAAGTTGT
>CAYOEQ010000278.1:0-3173 GCA_964402775.1 uncultured Enterobacteriaceae bacterium | reverse complement strand
GTACTTTGGGCCTTCTTCCCGAACTGTTTTACCAGAATTCAGACCAAAATCGCACATCAGAGGCACCACTAAACCCATTTTGGACTGGATTTGCAAATAACATCGCGTTGATCAGACCTTCCTATAACGGATACTACAAGCGTACGGTTTTTCTGCCCTTGTTTGCTTCGTGTGCAGAGACGGGGAATGTGCTTGGGGCAGAGGCGCGTCCGGGCACGCAGCGGGAAGTCACCGACTGCGAGGACTTTATTATTTCCATTGCGAAGGGGTGCGCAATCACCTTGCCGATCGCGTCATTGTTCGACTGGATGCGGGCTTTAACGGTAAGGAGCTCTATACTCGCCTGGAAGCAGAAGCGGTTTATTATCTGATGCGTCTTCGCAAAAACGCGGTGCTGGACGAGATGGCGGCGCCGTATCTGAGCGATCGTTCGTCTGCGCAGACGGAATACTTTGAATTGTCGTATCAAGCGCAGTCTTGGGCGCGTGCCCGCCGGGTGATTCTGGTGGTGAAGCCCCGTCCGGGGGAACTGTTTAACGATCATCACTTTTTGATCACGAATCTGGGCGAGGAGTTGTACACGGGGCAGGAGCTGGCCCTGCTGTACAGTCGGCGCGGCAAGGCAGAGATGCATCAGGGGGAGATGAAGGCCGCCTGTGAGTTGTCGCTTCCGTCCTCGCCCCGTCCCAAGTCGCATTACCGTCAGGTTCCGATTGTGCGCGAGGAAGCGCCGGAGGCCGAAGCAAGTGCGCGGGAGCCTGAGATTCGCGCAGAGAATGAAGCCTATCTTCTGATCCAGCTACTGGTCTACCAGTTGATCCACATTGCTCGGAGTCTCTATCACAGTCCACCCCCACCGCTGGAACCTGAGCCGGATGAAGAACCCCCGATGCAGCGCACGGCGGATCTGTGTGAAGCAGCGCCATCTGGAACCCCGTTGGAAGAATCCCTGGATCTCGTCCCGGAGACCGCGATGGATTCGTCTGCCAGTGTGCAGGAAAGCACTGCCCTGATCGCGGAAGAAGCGCCGCACCTGCACATTCACTCCTTTAGACTTCAACTGCTGAAGGTCGGGCTGCGCTGGCGCGCCATGGTCGCTATGTGACGTTTTATATCGCCGCGTCCGCGGTGCAGGCGTGGCAGCGTTTCTGGAACCACTTTCAGCAGTTGCGCTGGTACACGGTGCCTGACTTCTGACCTCGCGTATCTCCGCCGAGATGCCCCTCGGAGCGAATTCTTAAAACAAGGAACACCACCGCATGGGATCGGACGGTACCTGCGGCGCGCACAGTCCTGGAATTTACTCAGATCCAACGGAAAATACCCCGCACGGCCTCATTCTCAGCCCAGATCAGCGAACACTACGCCACAATTCTTACTCCACACTAACAGCCCCAACGAACCCCCAGTCAAATGCACTTGCTGGTGCATGGATAAAGGTCGTGATGAATAATATGGTATTTGATCCTGGGGATCGGGAGGTTATTGAGCTCAACGATCACCTGGAGGTATATGAGGTTCGGGCAAAGGAGGAGGTTCGGATCTATTGTCGTTCCTCCCAGCGGGGGAAGAAGGAGCGGGCAATGATCGCCCGTCGCAGAGAGCGATTTGAGACGCGGTTGCAGCAGTTGCATGAAGGGCTATCCCGGCCGCGGACCCGGAAGCGACTGGATCTGGTTCGGGCACGGATTGATCGGATGAAGCGGGACAGTGACGGGATTGGGCAGCACTACGAAATTGAGGTGGTTGCAGATGAGGAGGAAAAAAACGCCGTGGAAGTCAAGTGGACGGCCCAGCCCAAAGACAATACCATGTGGACGGATCCGGGAACGTACATATTGCGATCCAATGTGAAGGAGTATACGACCGAACAGTTTTGGCGGACGTTTGTGCTGCTGACCGATCTGGAAGCGGTCTTCCGGTCTCTGAAAAGCGAGTTGGGATTGCGTCCGGTCTTTCATCGGACGCAACATCGCGTCGAAGGACACCTGTTTATCACCGTGCTTGCCTATCAAGTCGTACAGGTCATACGAACCCGCCTGCGGCAAAAAAACGTGACCTGGTGCTGGAATACGATTCGCAATCATTTGTCCCCGCAACGGCGAGCAACCTACACGCAAAAACTCAAGGAAGGAGGCGCCGTGCACACGCGAGTCACCTCCGAACCCGGGTTCTATCAGCGGGAGATCTATGAAGCATTAGACATAGATCCGATCCCTTTACCCACCGTATCCACAACCGTCTGAACAAAAACTCCAAGTTCCCGTAGTGCCCTAATGGACCCAAAACAGGCCAAAATCGGCCTGTGGCTGCACCAAAACCAGTTTTTATGTCAAAGTCGGGTTGGTGGAAGGAAACAACCATAAGGTATACGAAAAAGTGTTCAATTAGTGCAAGTTTAATTGAGCTGCGCAACCAATTACGCCAATTCGGGCAGTGCATCCGCTTGCAGTCGGCACATTTCAGCAAGGAAACTGGCCGCGCTCCGATAGGAGTGAATAGTGGGATCAAGCAATAACGCCTGCAGAAGGGTATGTCGGCTCTTGTCAGCATAGGCATCTACCAGCAACCGATTAATGGAACACTGGGTGCGCAACAAGGCCAATACCGGTTCTGGAAGCTGTGGCATGTGCGCCGGATGCACGCCATCGGAGTCCACCCGGGCTGGAACTTCAACAATTGCGTCCTCGGGCAACCCCGGGACCGCTCCATGGTTGACGACATTGGCCGCGTCCAGGGCTTGTGCATGGCCAGCGGCCATGCCTTCCATTATAGGGATGGCGAGCTCTCCGGATGGCACCAGAGGGTCAGCGTCCAGGCCTTTCGTTTCCTCACCTGCGCGGCCAGGGCTAAACAGGGCATGTTCGGTGGCTTTTTCGTGCAGGTTGTAAATCCATTTCGGCACCGGTCCGGTTTCCCATGGATGGCCGTCGACCGGGTCATAGTAAAACTTAAGCAGTGAGCTGCCCAGAAATTCTGCGGCCCATCGGATATACTCACCGATATGGTTGGTGCCCGGCGAGGGATAGAGTCCGAATACGCGCAGCAGGATGCGGCTCAAGGCCATTTCATCCCACTCGCCCAGGGGATGCGCCTTTCGCTCCCGCTTTCGCAACACGGGGTAAAGGTCCTCGCCGGTGGATCGCCGGGTAATGGACTGGAACCAGGTAATA
>CAYOEQ010000277.1:0-3179 GCA_964402775.1 uncultured Enterobacteriaceae bacterium | reverse complement strand
CCGGCATAGAGAAACAACTTGTCCACCGCATCCAGCAGCATTTTCACAGACAGGCAGCAGTCCATACGGATGCGCCCGCGTGTTTCCATGGGCATGGCTTCATTCAACCTCGCATAATGGTCGATATCGTCCGCCATTTTATACATGACCAGTTCCGCGGCGTGGATTTCCGCCGCGGCCGAACCCAGAGCCACCTGTACCGGGATCCAGTCATCGGCGATATGGCCCGTATAGGGTATCTTCTTACCTGGAACAATTTTTTTGAATTCTTTCAACGCGGCCCGGGCGACACCGAGGGAGCCGCCCACCAGGCAGATGGCCAGCACCGGGACGGCTTGCGACAGGGTGAGCCAGCCTGTGTCTTCGGCTTTGTACGCGGGCGCTTCCCGTTCCGTATATTGCGGTATGGAGAGGTATCGATGGGGCGGAACTCTCACGTCCCTGGCCACCAGGGAATTGCTGCCGGTTCCCTGGAGCCCGGCGACAAACCAGTCATCCCGGATCTCCACATCGCCGGTCGGCAACAACAGGTCGGCTTCATCGATCATTTCACCGGACTCATCGAATATTTCCGCCCCCAGGATCAGCCATTGCGAATGCTCGCAACCGGACCCGAACGGCCAGAAACCATTCAATATGTACGACCCGTCATCTTGTCTGACCGCCTTGCCGCGCGGCGCTATGACCGCCGAGACGAACGTATCGGGGTTTTCGCCGTATACTTCCTGTTGCGCCTGCTTCGGGAAGTGCCCCATCAACCAGCTATGCGCATGCCATACGCCCAGCACCCAGGCTGTCGCGCCGCAACCCTCGCCCACTGCCGCCAGCACGTCGATATAGGAACGAAAGGATAACTCATGACCGCCGCAGGACTTAGGTTGAACAGTACGCAATAACCCGTTGTTTTTAATCAGATCGACACTTTCCCTGCACAGGCGCCGGTCGGCTTCGGCCTGGTCGGCATACTGTTTCAGATCTTCTATGATCGACTCGGCCCTGGCCTTGATTTCCTCAGCGGTCAGCGTTTCTGTTGCGGCAACGTTTTGTGTCGGCATGGTCACTCCTCTCAAAATATAATAAAGACAAACCAAATACAATAAAGACGATAGCGGCAGGCTTCAGAAGTAAATTCTTGTCCAACGAGCGAATGATAGAGACTTGTCCCCGAAGACATGGATTATGCGATAATTGGCGCAAATCCTGAGAAACAGCGAAGCGGGGTATCGCATATGTCTATGAACGGTGTTTTACGCCTGGGGGAAGTCCAGTTGCGGGTAATGGATATGGATGAGGCCAGGAAGCATTATGGTGACCGCATGGGGTTGATGGAAACCATGGTCGACGATAACGGCCTGGTTTATTACAAGGCGTGGGACGAAAAAGACCACCACAGCGTCATATTGCGAGAAAGCGACAGCCCGGGTATTGATCACCTGGCATTCAAGGTCTACAACGATGCAGCACTCGACGAACTCAAAAGCAGGATCAACGATTTCGGCATTGATGTAGAGGAGGTTGCAGCCGGCGTTTATCCGAAATCGGGACGGCGTATGAAGCTCCAGTTGCCCACCGGACACGAAATGCACCTGTATGCCGAGAAGGAATACGTCGGGAACACCCTTGGCACGGTGAACCCGGGTGTCATCCCCGATGAAGGCGTCTGTCGCGGTTTCCGCATTAACGGAATGGATCACTGCCTGATCGCAGGACCGGGCATTGAAGACAATACCAGGCTGTTTACCGAGGCGCTGGGCTTCGGATTGTCGGAGCAGATTGTTGCCGAAGATGGTACGCCGGTCCTGATGTTCGTGTCCTGCTCCAGCAGGGCGCACGATGTCGCCTTTGTGCTGCAACCGGAACCCGGATTGTTTCATCATGTCTCATTCCGCCTCGACTCCCTCCAGGATCATGTTCATGCCTCGGACCTCATCGGAAAATACCGCATCCCCGTGGAAATGATTGACCGTCATGGCGTCACCCGCGTCAAAACGGTCTATTTCTTCGATCCTTCCGGCAATCGCAATGAAATCTTCTGCGATGGTTATACCTGGTATCCGGACCATCCCACCCTGACCTGGACCATGGACAATATTGGAGAGGCCGCCTTTGCCCAGACTCACCATGTGCCGCAGAGTTTTATGGATGCATATACCTGATGCCGCTATACTGCGGCGTCGGCACTGAAACCAGTCAGAATTTGAACAGGCAGGAGCAGAGTAATGAAAGCGGCAGGTATGGCTGTCATAGTCGGCGCAACCGGCGAGATGGGGCGATTAATCAGCAACAGACTTGCACGATTGGGTTTGAAAGTCGTACTGGTCGCCCGCACTGGCACGGCGGTAGAGGCGCTGGCAGCGCAATTGAAAGAGGCGCTTCCCGATGGCGCCGAGCTAACAGGTTGTGTCGCTGATATCAGCCAGGACAGCGCCATTGATGCAATTGCGGCCACCGTGGACCGCGCCGTTGATGTCATCGTGCATGGTCCCGGCGTTGCCGCGGCGGGCGGGATACTCACCGCGCCGACTGAAACGCTGACGGACTCGGTCAATATCAAGGCGGGTGGATTTGTGCGGCTGATTCGCGCCGTGGACGGCGGTCTCCATAAAGGCTCGCGCCTGGTGGCGATAGGCGGGCACTACGGCTTTGAGCCGAACGCCTATGCCGCGACGGCAGGTGTGGCCAACGCAGCCCTGGCGAATGTGGTACGACAGGTCTCCTGGGCTTACGGCTCGAGAGGCGTTACCGCGCATCTCATCGCTCCGGGACCGGCCGATACGCCGCGCTTGCGCCGGGTGGCTGCAGCCAGGGCCGACCGTGACGGTCTTGCCCTGGAAGATGTTTTGAACGAAATGGAACAGGAGTCTGCTATCGGCAGGTTCACAAATATTGAGGACGTTGCCTGGGCCGTGGAAATGCTGCTGTCTCCCCATGCCGATTCCCTTGCAGGCAGTACCTTGTTTATGGATGCGGCGCGCCGCAAAGGGCTGCCCTGAGTTCATCTTGCATTAAACATGGAGCAGCGATATGCCGATTCTGACTGTGCAACTGAAGAAAGATGCCTGGACCCGGGACCAGTTGAACGAATTTATGCAGGAGGCCAGCGAACTTTACGCTTCCGCGCTGGAATGTCCGGTTGACCGTGTGCGGGTATTTTTGAATCTTCATGAACCCGAGCATGT
>CAYOEQ010000276.1:0-3206 GCA_964402775.1 uncultured Enterobacteriaceae bacterium | reverse complement strand
TTTCTCGGCAAGCGCCTGTCCGACCGGGAACTCGCCGCCATCGACCGGGAGTACGCCGGCTGGCCTGTCGCCCTGGCACTGCTGCGCGCCGCCGGCCCGGATGCCGCGTCCCGCCGCGCCGGCAGCGCCGGCCTGCTCGGCAACTGGATCGAGTCACGGTTGTGGCAACGCTTCCCGACCGCACAACGTGACTTCCTGCTGGATGCCGGACTCATGGACGAACTCGACCCGGTACTGCTGGACGAGGTGCTGGAGTACGGTGACTCACGCCACCGCCTGCAATCCATGACGGAACTCGACGGCCTTCTTCATCCGTTTCCCGGTACCGGCGCCGGCGACCCGGCGCTGCACCCGCTGTTGCGCCGGCACTGCGCAGCGCGGCGCAGCCGGGAAGCGCCCGAACGATTCAAGCTCATCCACCACCGCACCGCAGAGGCGCTGGAACGGCGCGGCGACATGTTCGCCGCGATGCGTCATGCCGCAGAAGCAGGCGACCCGGCGTTGCTTGGCCGGCTCATAGAGGACGCCGGCGGTATTCGCTGCCTGTGGACGCGCAAGATACAGCCCGCGCTACGACAGGCCATAGCATCCCTCACTCATGATGCCGTCAGGCAACGGCCGAGGCTGGCGCTTGCCCATGCCTATGTGCTCGCCATCAGCGACCGTATCCCCGAGGCCCTGCGCCTGTACGAACTCGCCGCGGACAGCTCCAGTGGTTTCACGCATAACCCCACCGGCGACGTACGCGATCTCCGGATCGACCAGGCCGTCATCGAGATGGCGTTTTTTATCCTTGGCTGCACGGACAATGCGCAGTTCCGGTCAACGGCTGCCGGCGCCCGCGAGATCATGCAGGACGACGACCTGGACCCGGACGCGCGCGTTTGCCTTGTTTTCGGGCTGTATCTCTGTGAGAGCCGCCGGGCGCAGTTCGACGCGGCGTTTGCGCTCATCGAACAGGCGCGCCAACCCATCAGCGACGGCCCGCTGCCCTACATATCCCTGCACATCGACGTCCAGTCGGGCTACATGGCCATGGCCCGGGGGCAGGCGCAGGAAGCGGAGACCTGCTACACAAACGCCCTGGAGTCCGCCCAGGCGCACTACCCCGATGATCCGCTGGCCGTGGTGGTCGGTGATGCGCTGCTGCGCGAGCTCCAGTTTGAACGTAACCGGCTCACGCTGCCCATAGCCGCCGGCATGGGCCTGGGCGACAACTACGCCCGGCCCGGCAACACGTTTGCCACCCAGGCATCCGAATGCGCCATTATTGCGGAAGTCGCGCGATACACGGACGGTATCGACGGGGCCCTCGCGGCCGTCACCAGGATGACGGAATACGCACGGCTGACCAGGCGCCGGACCCTGGCGCGGTACCTGGCCGCGTTGCGGGTCGGCACGCTCGCGGCGGCGGGGCGGGCCGACGAAGCAGAACGGGCCTGGCGCGCCGAGGCGTTGCCCGCCGGCGACGAAGACTGCCTGGACCTGAAGTCGCTGGACTGGCGCGAGGTGGAGATGCTCGCCTGCGCCAGGCTGCGCCTTTACACGGCCCGCAAGGACTACGAGGCGGGACGGCACTTCGCGGAAAAGCTGCTCCCCCTGGTTCAAGACCACGGGCTCGTGCGCACAGCAATGCGTGTCCGCGCCCTGCTGCTGGCGCTCGAGTGGCGCGCCGGCGAGCGGGACGCGGCGTCCACGCACCTCGAGGCCTTCCTGGGCCATTACATCGAGGCCGACTATGCGCGTCCTGTCCTGCGCGAGGGCGATGTCAGCCGCCAGGCCCTCAAACACCTGCTCGAATGCCGTCCGGACAGCACGCGCCAGGCGGCTGCCCGCGACCTGCTGAAGATGATCGACGCCGATGAAAAGAAAGATGCAAGCGGCCTCTCCGTCCGTGAAATGACCGTGCTGAAACTGCTCCCGGGCCTGCGCGACAAGCAGATTGCCGCGGAACTCTCCATCTCGCGCGAAGGCGTGCGTTTCCACGTGGGCCGGATCTTCGCCAAGCTGGGCGTCCATAGCCGCGGTGAGGCGGTATCCCTGGCGCGCTCCATCGGACTGTTGTAGCGGTCATTCCGAAAGCCTCCGACTCAACCAGAGGTTCCCTACAGAAAATCCTTTCCCGCGTGGTCCTTGAATAATTCCACGTCCCGGATGTACCGCATCAGCGTTTCCGGGTTGCTGTGGCGCGTGATTTCCATGATCTTGTCGAGCCGCGCATGGTGCACGGCGGCGCTCGTGACAAAACCCGCCCGCAGCGAGTGGCCCGAGATCTCGTCGGGGTCCAGGCCGATCATCCCGGCGTAACGCTTCAGCAGCCGGGGAATGTCCGCATGGTGCATAGGCCGCCCGCGCAAACCGCCGCCGCGCTTCATTGTCTGGAACAGGTACCCGTACATGATACCTGCGGACCGAAGCCAGTGTTCCAGGCGTTTTATCGGTTGAATCCTTCGACCCTCCGGGACAGCGATGCGCTGGCCTTTCCCGGTCTGGTCCGTTTTCGATTTCCGGATATGCACAAACATCTTGCGGGTATCGTCCCCATTGAGGGGGGGAACGATTTGAATATCGTCGATCGTCAGCGCGCATATTTCAGATCGGCGCAACGCAGCGGAGAAACCGAGCGAAATAATCGCCGCATCGCGCAGACCGATCAAACTGCTGCCGCACTGCTCCAGCATACCCAGGATATGGTGCTCCCGCAAAGCCTGCACCCGGCGCTGCGCGGCGCCGTTCAAACGCGCCAGCCCTTTCAGGACGGCAGTCACGCGGGGGTGACTGGCAGGCGAAGGTTTGCGCGCTTCCACATACTGCCTGTTTATCGCGCACCTGTACAGAACCAGGGTGCTGATCGATAATTTCCTCCCGTTAACCTGCGGGGCGCGGGAACCCACGTCAACAAAGAATTCGGCTACCTGGTCGGGCGTCGCATACAGCGGATTGATGCCTGCCCGTGCGCAGTAGTCCTGAAAAAAAGACCAGCCCTTGTCATAAGCGATGCGGGTGTTGTCGGCCAGCGCGGAATTAAGCACGTCACCATAAACACTGCCGTTATTTTTTAGTTGTTTCTTCATTATTGTCATCCTCATTGTTTATTTGTTTTTCAACCTTTCACCTTACGGTGCAATGCAGTATTTCAGTTAAAGAGCGCATAACTGTCAATGAACCTATTAATACTCGGTAATGCGACTTAACGCGTAATAAAA
>CAYOEQ010000275.1:0-3218 GCA_964402775.1 uncultured Enterobacteriaceae bacterium | reverse complement strand
ACAGTTATGAGGCTATTGAATGATTTCATCATATCCACCTCTGATGGTTTCTTGGGTACTGAAAGATAAATTCTAACAGATTTCCGTCAGGATATTCTCTTAACTTCCATGGTCTCCAGCAGTTCCCGCTGAATTCCGGGGTCAGAGTAAAATCCCATGACGACGTGTGATTAAATGACAGGTTTTTACTCTGACCCCATCTATCCCGGCTCGGCCATGCACCCGGGTTTTACGGCAACCCAGATCAGATCGATCGGTTGATCCCCGGAATTCTGGGACTCGTGGTCCGCTTCCAGTCCAAGCCCTTCATCGCTCCAGCCAACCTCACCATCAGGCGATACCGAAGTCTCGGTTTTATCTCCAAAACGAACCGTCCACTCACCACCCTTGACATGGATATAAAGCTGATTCGGCGGATGTGCGTGGACACCTTCCCATTGTCCGGGCGGAATGATAAATCTCTGCACTACGACAGTGTCATTATCAAGCAGGGTTTCACCAGGGACATTGGGGTAGAACTGGTGGCATGGGCTCTCCGGCCCATCTGCTCCGTGTGATGCGGCAACGACAAGACCTGTCAGAAACAGCGAGATAATTCTCTTGCCGCAACACAGTTGTTGCAGGTTAACTCTGGCCATAACACATCCTCCTATGGAGATTGTTCAATCAAACTGGAGTTCCGCGAGGCGGGCGTAGATTCCGTCCCTGGCGATCAGGCTGTCATGGTCGCCGCTGTCAACCAGTCTGCCCCGTTCCATCACGATGATCCTGTCGACCTTTTTCACGGTGGCCAGGCGGTGGGCAATCACGATTACCGTACGGTTTGCCACCAGCTTTTGCAAGGCCTGCTGCAACAGGTTCTCGCTTTCGGCGTCCAGGGAGCTGGTCGCCTCGTCCAGCAGCAGCAGCGGCGGGTCTTTCAACACGGCCCGGGCGATGGCGATACGCTGTTGCTGGCCGCCTGACAGGCGCGCGCCTTTCTCCCCCAGGAACGTCCGGTAGCCCTCCGGCAACTGCCCGATGAAACCGTCCGCATAGGCCGCCTTTGCCGCGTCGACGACTTCATCATCTGTCGCGTCAGGCCTGCCGAAGCGGATATTCTCCATCACGCTGCCGGCAAACAGGACCGTCTGCTGGGGCACGATGCCGATCCGTTTCCTGAGGCCGCGCAAGTCCGCATCCCGGATATCGATACCATCGAACCGGATTGCGCCCGAACGGGGATCGTAAAACCGCAACAACAACTGGAATACCGTGCTCTTGCCGGCGCCGGACGGACCTACCAGCGCCAGCGTTTCAGCGGGGGTGATATCCAGGGAAAACCCGTCCAGGGCCAATTGCCCGGGGCGGCTGGGATAACTGAAGCTGACGTTGTCCATGACGACGTGATTATTGCCGGCGGCGGGGAACGGGAGGCTGTCGGCGGAACTGGTGATGGCGGGCCGGCTGTCCAGGATGCCCATCACCCGCTCCATGGCGCCGGCCGCACGCTGCACGTCGCTCCAGACCTCCCCTATCGCCGTGGTGCTGCCGGCGACCAGCGTGGCGTAAAACAGGAACTGCACCAGTGTGCCGGCGCTGATACTGCCGTCTATGACGTAACGGGCGCCGGTCCACAGCACGACCACGATTGCGCTGAACGCGCATAACACGATAAGGCCGGATAACAGCGCCCCGACGGACAGGCGCCGCCTCGCCGCAACGAAGGAGCGCTCCACCGCGTCGCTGAACCTGCGGTTCTGCAGGGTTTCCAGGGTAAAGGCCTGAACGACCTGTATGGAATTCAGCACTTCGCCGGCAATACCGCTGGAATCGGCAACCCGGTCCTGGGTTTCCCGTGACAGCTTTCTCACCTTCCTGCCGTAGATCAGGACGGGGATCACCACAATGGGTAACAGACCGAACAGCAGCATGCCTAGCCGGGAACTGGTGACGAACAGCATGACCAGGCCGCCCGCCAGGATGAATGAACTGCGCAGGGCGATGGAAACGCCGGCGCCGACAACCGACTGGACCAGGGTGGTGTCCGTGGTCAACCTGGACAGGACTTCGCCGGACTTGGTGATTTCAAAAAAAGCAGGGTCCATTCGAATTACGTGTTTGTACACCGCGGAACGGATGTCGGCAACCACCCGCTCACCGATCCACATCACCGTGTAATAGCGCAACGAGGAGGAAATCGCGTAGATCACGGATAACAGCAGCAGCGCAATGAAATAGATGTCTATGGACTGGCCGTTGGCGCCGGAAAAGCCGTAATCCACTACCAGCCTGATGGAGACCGGCATAGCCAGCGCGGCCAGCGCTGCGGTCGTCAGACAGGCCAGCGCAAACAGTATCCTGCCGGTATAGGGGCGCAGGAAAGGCAGCGAGCGCCGTAGCGGTTTAACCTGGGGCATTTCTTGAAGTAAACGTGTCGCCTGAAGGGGACGGCCTGGTCGATTAAGTGTTCCATTATAATACAACATTGATATATGCTAGACTTTGTGTCCGACGACAATGCAATCAAGTAACCATGTCAAAAAAGCCGATCTACAAAGTCATATTTCATAACCAGGGCAAAATTTATGAAATGTATGCGCGCAATGTCCACCAGGGCGCCATGTTCGGTTTTATCGAAATGGAACAACTGGTGTTCGGCGGAAAAAACTCGCTGGTTGTCGATCCGACAGAGGAAAACCTGAAAACCGAATTCAGCCACGTCACCCGCACTTACATCCCCATGCACTCCGTGATACGCATCGACGAAATGGACAAACAGGGCGCCGCCAAGATAGTGGAATATGACGAGAGCGGGAAAAATATCATGCCGTTCCCGCTGTACACCAAGGGTGGAGAATAACAAAGAGTCGCCCTGCGGGCGATACGTGAGATTACATCCCTGTGACTGGATACCGGCCATTCCCTGGCCGGTATGACGAAACTGACTCCGCGTTACATGGAAATTACCATCAGGCAGACCCGGAGCCTTGACCAGGTTGACAAGGCGGAATGGGACCGGCTGGACTGCAACGGCAACCCGTTTCTGAAATATGACTTCCTGAACGGCCTGGAACGTTTCGGGTGCCTGGAAGGCCACGGCTGGGAACCCTGCCACCTGCTGGTGACGTCCGCAGACAAACTGCTGGGGGCGATGCCGCTTTATATCAGGGACAACTCGCATGGGGAGTTCGTGTTTGACTGGGCCTGGGCCGACGCCTTTGAAAGGGCCGGCGGCA
>CAYOEQ010000274.1:0-3253 GCA_964402775.1 uncultured Enterobacteriaceae bacterium | reverse complement strand
AGCTTCACCGTGGCGTCCTCCAGGAAACTGGTCGAGGTCATAGGCGAAGACATCAAGGACCATGAGGTGGTGATCTTCGATTTCGCCGAAACCACTTACCTTGACGACAGCGCCGCCATAGTGGTGGAACGGCTGATGCACGTCGCTGCCGAAAAACACACCGAGGTCATCGTGGCAGGCATGCCGGACGCCATTGCCGATACTCTCCGTACCCTGAACATCCTGAAGCAGGTGCCGGAGGAGCGCCTCGCGCAAGATATTGATGAGGCCCGGCAGGTTGCGTATAATCTGCTCGAAGCATGAGCGATCTCAAGGCAATCATCTTCGACATGGACGGCACCCTTGCCGATACGGAAGAGTTGCATCGCCGGGCCTTCAATCTCGCCTTCAGGGAACATGCCTGCCCTCTTGACTGGTCCCGCCTTGAGTACAGGCAACTGCTCTCCATTTCCGGCGGCAGGGAAAGAATTTACCACTGCCTGCAACAGGCCGGCGTGGCCGGCGCCGAACTGCAGCGGACCGTGGACGCCGTGCATCAAACAAAATCCACCTTGTACAGGCAGATACTGGTCTCGGACGTCATTGGACTGCGCCCCGGCATCCGCCGGCTGGTGCAGGAATGCCGCGCGGCGAGCCTGAAACTCGCAATCGCAACCAGTTCCTCCACCGACAACGTCAATACCCTGTTGAGCAGGACCTTCGGCAGCGCCGGCAATGACTTTTTCCCGGTGGTGGTTACCTGCGACGTGGTTGCAGAGAAGAAACCTTCGCCGGCCGCCTACATTCGCGCCCTGTCGGAACTGGGACTGAAGGCGGAACACTGCCTCGCCGTCGAAGACACGACAAACGGTAACCTCGCTGCACTGGCGGCCGGCGTACATACGGTCATCACCACCCATCCCCTGACCGTCGACAATGATTTTTCCGGGGCATCGCTGGTATTGAACCACCTGGGAGAACCGGACAAGCCCTTCAAGGTGGCGGCAGGCGCGGCATACCGGCGCCATTTCGTCGATCTCGACCTGTTGAGAACGATTCACGCTGCCGCGTCCGGAGACGGACAATTACCGCTCCGCAGGGCACAGACCGCGGTCTGACAGTCGTAATGACCCTGACCGAGTTACGCTATATTGTCGCCGTATCCCGTGAACTGCATTTCGGCAGGGCCGCCGCGGCGTGCTTCGTCAGCCAGCCTACGCTCAGCGTCGCCATAAAGAAACTGGAGGACGAACTGGACGTGGCCATCTTCGAACGGCGCCCCCATGACGTCACCATCACGCCCGTAGGCCGGCGCATCGTGGAACAGGCGATTACCGTGCTGGAGCAGGTGAACGCCATCAGGACCATCGCCGGTTCGGAGAAAGACCAGTTGCAAGGCTCCCTGAAACTGGGTGTCATCTACACCATCGGGCCTTTTCTGCTGCCGCACCTGATCCCCGTACTAGGGCGTGAGGCGCCCGGGTTGACGCTCATCATCGAAGAGGACTTTACGCTGAACCTTGCCGAGCAGTTGAAGCGCGGGGAACTGGACATGATCATCATCTCAACGCCGTTCGAGCAACCGGGCGCCACCCTGGAAGTGCTTTACCGGGAGCCGTTCACGGTGATGCTGCCGAAAAACCACCGGCTGTCGCGCAGAAAACAGGTCAGGGCAGACGACCTGGTGGAGGACACCCTGCTGCTGCTCAAATCAGGCAATTGTTTCAGGGACCAGGTCATGGACGCCTGCCCCGCCTGTAAAGGCGACATTTTTTCCAAGGACAAGATCCAGAAGACCCTGGAAGGCAGTTCCATCGAAACGATCAAGCAGATGGTGGCGGCCGGCTCCGGCGTCACCGTATTGCCGTCCACCGCGATACGGGAACAGGACGGCCTGGGCAAGCTGGTCGAATACCGGCCGTTCGCAAAACCCGTGCCGGAACGGGACATCGCCCTGGCCTGGCGCAATACCTATCCGAAAAAACAACTGGTGCAGCTTGTCAGCCGGATCATCCGGCAATGCGATATTATTTAATAACGAGGAACGCCGCAGCATCCCCCCTGATCACCCTCAGCACCAGCGTGCTGTCCATTTCGTCCACCAGTTGCCTGAATGCCTGCAGGTCCGGAACCGCCTGCTGGTTGACAGAGGTGATAATATCGCCTTTTCTCAACCCGGCGGACCAGGCCCGGGATCCGCGCTCGACCGCCATGATCACCACACCCTTGACCCGGTTAAAATAGGGGTGGTCCTCCTCGATATCGCCCAACGTTACCCCCTGCAGGCGCCGGTTGTGGGTTCCCTGGGCCAGCTTGAATTCTTTGGAAGCGGTTATCCTGGCTTTCAGGGTCTGCCTGGCGCCGGCGCGCAGGATCTCGAACATGACCTCTTCACCCACGGGCAGCAGACCGATGTGGTTCCTGACGTCGGCAGCCGCTTTTACCTGTTTTGAGTTGATGGAGACAATGATGTCCCCCGGTTGCAGGCCGGCTTCCTGCGCCGGCGAATCAGGCATCACGCTGTTCACTACTGCGCCTTTCTGGTTCCTTATGCCGAAAGCCTCAGCCAGGTCGGGGTTCAGGTCCTGCACCTGCACGCCGATGAAGCCCCGCTCCACCATCCCCGTGTCGAGCAGTTGCTCCATGATCTGCAGCGCCATATTGATGGGTATCGCAAACCCGATGCCGATGTTGCCGCCGCTGCGGGAAAAGATGGCCGTATTGATGCCCACCAGTTCACCCTTGAGGTTGACCAGTGCGCCGCCTGAATTGCCTGGGTTGATGGACGCGTCGGTCTGGATAAAGTCCTCGTAACCCTCTATGCCGAGACCGCTGCGGCTGAGCGCGCTGACAATCCCCGAAGTAACCGTCTGTCCCAGGCCAAACGGGTTGCCTATCGCCACCACGAAATCGCCTACCCTCAAGCCGTCCGAGTCGGCGACCCCGATATCGGTCAGGTTTTCCGCCGGCACCTTGATCACGGCCACGTCCGTTGCCGGGTCGGAACCGACTATCTCCGCGTCAAAATGGCGCCCGTCACGCAGGGTAACGGTGATCTGCACGGCATTGGCGATAACGTGGTTGTTGGTCAGCACCAGGCCGCGTTCGGCGTCGACAATGACACCGGAACCGAGGCTCTGGGTCTTGCGCTCCAGCGGCTGGTCCGGCATGTTGAAAAAACGCCGGAAAAAGGGGTCGGAAAACAACGGGTTCTGGCGCACCTGCACCCGCCCCTCGGTGGCGATGTTGACCACGGTCGGCGTTACCTGTTCCA
>CAYOEQ010000273.1:0-3272 GCA_964402775.1 uncultured Enterobacteriaceae bacterium | reverse complement strand
CCGCAACATAATTTGTCCGCCTAGAGCGACTTGAGGAACGCGAGTAATCCCTTCTCTTCCTTCCAAGGCCGGCTGGTTCCCGGATCAACTGCTTCGCACAATGCTAGTGCACGCGCCTTCGTTTCGGGGTCAATCTCGGCATAGATGTTGGTTGTCTTGAGATCTACGTGTCCAAGCCAAGCCCTGATGATGTTGATATCTACATCCGATCGGACTAGGTCACAGGCTACCGTATGCCTCAGCACGTGGGGTGTAACTTTCCTGCCGGCCAAAGCAGGTACGGCGGCCGCACAACGCTCCACCAGCCGATAGACACCAAACCGGGTATAAGGCTTTCCGTACCGGCTCAGGAACAGTGTCTCGCTGGACTCCCGGCCATCGACGAACTCTTTCAGCACCAACGTCGTGTCTGGCAACAGCGGGCACTGTCTGATCTTTCCACCCTTACCATGCAGCGTCACCAGATCATGACGGCCCGACAGATCGCCGATCTGCACATCGCCCACTTTCAACCTGGTCACTTCGGATGCGCGCGCACCGGTATTGTAGAGACAGCGCAAAAGAGCGTATTCAGTCCGTCCACGAAGCGTATCGCGGTTCGGCACGCCCAAGAGGGCATTCATCTCCGTTTTAGTGAGCCAATAGATTGTCTGGTGGGTCGCCTTTTTCGACGAAATCGCTCGAACGGTGGCGCTCCAGCCTATATGTTCCGGGTCGCGGCTCCCCACGAAGCGAGCAAAGGCCCGAATGGCCGCCAGACGTTGATTGCGAGTTTGCACCGAGCATCCGCGATCAACTTCAAGATGGTCGAGGAATTGCAAAACCGCTTCAGTCGTGATGTCACGTACTGCCAAGCGATCATCCGCCTTCGCCAGTCTGGCGCACATGAATGGCACCAACAGTTTGAACGTGTCGCGATAGCTTTTCTGTGTGTTACGGGACAAGTTCCGCTCGATCACGATGTGTTCCAACAGGAAACGTTCGACCCACGGCCCCAGGATATGGCTATTCCTCATCATTCCCTCCCTTTAAGTAGCTCTCCAAGCGCAACGAGGCCTGTTGAAGCAGTTCCGTTGTCATTGTCAAGTAGACTTGGGTCCCTGAGAGGTTCTTATGGCCCAGGTAGGTTGAGAGAACGGGGAGAAGTCGTTGCACATCCGCACCCTGACGATACCAACTGGTTAACCTGTGCACGGCAAAGGTATGCCGGAACGAATGAAGTCGCGGATTTTGGCAACCAGGACCGGCTTTGCTCGAGATTCCAGCAGTGTGCAGGAGATCGATAAACGCGCCACGGATGGTATTTTCGTGCAGGATAGTACCGTCGCGGTTGGCGAAGAAAGGGGAAGCACTTCCCTCTGGCAACGGACGAGCTACACGCAGCGTCGTATATCTACGCAAGGCATCTACAAGTTTCGGGCCTACCGGAACGAGACGGCTCTTATAGAACTTGCTATCGTGTACAGTGAGCACGGACTCTGAACAATCAACATCTGTCATCTTGAGATTGCGTGCCTCGCCGACTCGCAAACCTGCACCGTACAAAACGAGAAGCAGGGTGCGGAATGTGTCTGCATCCAGTTGCTTCGCGTTTTGTCGACTTGTATTGATCGCGCCGAATAGACGACGGAGTTCGTCGTCGGAGTAGACGTACGGTCTTGCGTGCGATGGCTTCCTCGGTTCATTGTCTCGCAAGGGCGAGCAACTCGCGTAGCCACGGCCAATTGCATAACGGTAGAACCCAGAAAGCAGCGAGTACTTGCCGGCACGATAGGTTGTCAAAGGCCGAGTGCCGGCAAGAAAGGCGCGAGCCTGCTCGCTTGTCACCGTGTCACAACTGCTGTCGCCGTCCGCATACGTGAGAAACAAGTTGAATAGAACGGTCTCTCTCTTGAATTTTGCTCCATTCAACTGCCGCCACGCGATGTACTGATCGATTGCCTCTCGAAGCATCATGTCGCGACCTCCAAGTCAAAGTCCGCGACCTCCCGGAGGGAGTGAAGATCAAACTTGGCGTATGTCGTGGTCGAGGTTGGGTCACGATGTCCGAGATAATCGCCAATCACCTTCATCGACATGCCCTCGTCGAGAAGGTGCTGTGCTGCCGCATGTCTCAAGGCGTGTGGGCCGCGTGAGTCGGCTACGATCCCGAGTCGGTCCAGGCGGCTCCGGACGATAGTTCCAACCGCACCGCTGCTCAGCGGCCCGATCGGAGCCACGAGTTTGAGGAACAATGTTCGATCTGCGGATCTGGGCCGCACTTCGAGAATGTAGCGAAGAACCGCGCGTCCAACTGATGGAGAAAGAGGAAACGTCTGTGTCTGACCCGATTTAAGATGCCGAACATGCAACGTCTCGTTCTCCCAATCGACATCGTCGAGGCGCAAGGCCCGAAGTTCGCCGGCTCGCAACCCATACGTAATTAGAATCATCAAGATAGCACGGTCGCGCTTGTCCGCCGCGCTGTCGCCCTCGGTGCTTGCCAGCAGGCGCAACACATCGGGCCGCGGCAGTCGTGCCGGAATCTTCTCTTCTCGATAGACCCGTCCTGGCTTGATCGCTGAGGCAATGCCCGCTCGGCACCAGCCCTGACGTTCAACGAAACGCAAGAAGATGCGCAGTCGTTCTGTGTAACTGAGTATCGTTCGTCGGCTATACTCCCTTTGGCCCGTCATCGCGGCAAGGAAATTCTCGACATCGATGGCTGTGAGCGAAGCGAGCGGAACATCATTGGTGGCCAGCCATTGCAAGAAGGCATCTGCAGCGCGGCGACAGTCCTTTATCCAAACCTCTGAGAGGCCGCGTTCTCTTCGCATGTACTCTCCAAGAGCTTCAACTTCGGCGATGTAACCGTGTATCGGCTCCGTGCGTTCATCGAGTTGGCCGGTAAAACGCAACCAGTGAATAGCATGAGAACGAAACTGCGCTGTGTGTTTATCGGTCGCACGCCGGTAATACCTGTGCAATCCGACCGTTGACCATTGCTCTGCGGCGTCATCAACTTGATGGAGAGTTACTCTGTCTCCTTCGTTTAATTCGAGAAGACAAACCAGGCTTATTTGGTCTTGCGCAACTCGCCGTAACGTGAGGTATCGAGCACCAAAGTCCCTAAGGTGCCGAAGGTAACGCTCCCGGTCTGCGGCGAGCGGGGCTTCCCGGTATCTCTGAATGGCGCTAGGAAGGCTGAATAGATCTTCGAACATATCGATGGCTCCTGGTTGTTGGAACCACGATCATGCCGACAATCCAGGGCAATGAAAATTATGTTGCGC
>CAYOEQ010000272.1:0-3277 GCA_964402775.1 uncultured Enterobacteriaceae bacterium | reverse complement strand
AGGACACCCATGTCTTTTACAGGACACCCATGTCTTTTACAGGACACCCATATAAGTTATGTGGGTGTCCTGTAAAACTGTCCTGTAAAACTGTACTGTAAAACTGTAAAAGATACTGGCCCCTGATCAGAGAACGGGCAGTTCCAGGCCGCTGAACAGGCTTTCCAACTCCTTCCTGTCGTCAGTGCGGGCCGCTTGTTGCACCACTTCGCTCTTCAGGTGCGGCGCAAATAATTCGATGAAGTCATACATGTAGTTACGCATGAAAATGCCGCGCCGGAACCCGATACGTGTGGTGGCCTGCTCAAACAGGTGGCCGGCGTCAATACACTTCAGGTCAGCGTCCAGTTCCTCATCATAAGCCATGCTCGCGATGATGCCTGTACCCATGCCTGTTCTTACGTAAGTCTTGATTACATCGGCATCGGTAGCGGTAAACACGACCTGCGGCCGCAGACCGGCATCGTTAAAAGCGCTGTCCAGTTGCGAACGGCCGGTAAATCCGAATACATAGGTCACGATGGGATAAGCGGCTACGGCCTCCAGGGTCAGTTCGTCGAGCCGCGCCAGCGGGTGGTCATGGGGAACGATAACACTGCGATTCCAGTGATAACAGGGCATCATGACCAGGTTATCGAATAACTCGAGCGCCTCAGTGGCAATGGCAAACTCAACAGTCCCCTTCGCTGCCAGTTCCGATATCTGCATCGGTGTGCCCTGGTGCATGTGCAGGACAACATCCGGATATTTCCTGCGGAAGCTCCGGATTACGGAAGGCAGAACATAGCGCGCCTGGGTATGTGTCGTCGCTATTGAAAGCGTTCCCTTGTTTTCATCCGTATATTCCAGCGCCACCTGCTTTAATTTATCTGCCTGATCCAGGATTTCACCGGCCAGCGCTATAATCACTTTGCCTGCCTGCGTAATGTCTGTAAGGTGTTTGCCGCCCCGTTGGAAGATCTTCAGACCCAGTTCGTCCTCGAGCATGCGGATCTGCTTGCTGATGCCTGACTGGGACGTATACAGGCTCTCGGCAGTTGCCGATACGTTGAGTCCATGCCGGGCGACCTCCCGGATATAGTGCAGTTGCTGTAATTTCATCCTGTTTGCCTCTTTGCTTCGGGTCTTTATAACTTTCAGTTCTAAAAATATCGAAAATTATCACTTTTAAGTATAAAGAATTCGCCTTACAGTATCACTCTTTTTTAACCGGACGTAACGTACTCATGGACTTTGGTTTTACCTTTGCCGGCTTCGTGGTCGGTTTTATTATCGGGCTTACCGGCGTGGGGGGCGGTTCCCTCATGACGCCGATCCTGGTGCTTGTTTTCAGCATCAAGCCGGCGGTGGCGGTGGGAACCGACCTGTTATACGCCGCCATAACCAAGGGAGGGGGAATTCTATCCCACCACAGGCAACAGACGATTGACTGGAGAGTCGTCAGGCTGTTGTGCGCGGGCAGCATACCGGCTACCCTGCTTTCCGTCCTAGTAATGAAACGACTGGCCGGCATGGGCATCAACTATGAGCCCGTGATTACTTCCATGCTCAGTATTGCCCTGATCCTGACCTCGTTGGTTATCCTGTTCAAGAGCCAGTTACAGTCGCTCGGCAGGACTGAGCCGTTCCAGTTCATTCGTATTATCCACAGGAGGTTGCGCGCGCCGATGACCGTTGTTGCCGGCTTCATTATCGGCATCCTGGTGACTTTCTCGTCGGTAGGCGCCGGCGCCCTCGGCGCGGCGTTCCTGTTTTTTCTCTATCCCCGGTTTAATACCAAAAGAATTGTCGGCACGGACCTCGCCCACGCAGTGCCCATTACCGCGATAGCAGGCCTGGGCCACTGGCACCTGGGCTCGGTAGACTTTCAATTGCTGCTCAGCCTGATAATCGGTTCGCTCCCCGGCCTCTACCTGGGGAGCCACGCCGGTGTCCAGTTGCCGGAAAGATTCATGCGCATGCTGCTCGCGCTGATGCTGATGCTGATCGGCGGGCGCCTTGCAGTGTTGTAAAAGACCCTGTAAATACAGGCGGGGTCAGAGTAAGAATTTCGTCAGAAATTTTACTCTGACCCCGGCATTTGGCAGGAACTGCTGGTGATAACTCAGTTTAATTGAGTTTGACGGTATTGATTGATCATTGCCGCCATCTGGTCCTTGACGTGCAATTTTTCTTTTTTCAGGTTATCCAGCGCGTAGCCATCGAGGGGAGTTACTCCGGAATTGGCATCCTTGACTTTCTCCTTCAATTCGCCATGTCTTGAATACAGCCGTTTAAAATTTTCGTTCTCATTCAGTAATGCATCAACTATCTCCTGCTCATATTCAAACATAGAGTCCTCCTTCGGATCAGGTTTTCATTATGGGGGTTTCATAGTCTAAAGTTAGTCCATATTTTCCCGGATCACAAGCAAAAAATTGCTTATCATTAGCGTATAGAACAATCATCATTGATTAACAGGATACCATTCCCGATGGCCGTCAACCACTCCACCCTGAAGTTCAGCATGATCTTTTCCGTGATATGCCTGTTTCCCGCATTGACCGGCAACTCCCATGCTTCCGAAGAACAGGATGAGGTTTTCGACCTGACCCGCATCAGCGAGGGAATTTACGTCCACCAGGGCAAGCACGTGGACCTGGATCACCCGGACCACGACGATATAGCCAATATAGGCTTCATAATCGGAGACGAATGCATCGCCGTGATAGACACGGGAGGCTCCGCGGCCATCGGCCTTGCCCTGAAAAACGCCATCAAAAGCAAATCCTCCCTGCCTGTATGCTACGTTATCAATACCCATATTCACTTTGACCACGTGCTGGGCAATATTGCGTTCACAGAGTATGGGCCGGAGTTTGTGGGGCATGAAAACCTGGTCCTGGAGATAGAGCAGAACCGTTCCTTCTTCCTGTCCGAATTTTCCGGCAACCTGGGTGAAAACCCGTCGGAATCTTCGATTATCGGTCCGGACATCACTGTTTCCGATACGCTGGATCTTGACCTCGGCAACCGGGTAATTACGCTCAGGGCGCACCCCCCGGGCCACACCTATACCGACCTGTCGATTTATGATCATAAAACCGGGACACTCTGGCTGTCCGACCTGCTTTTTATAGAAAGGATACCGGTCTTCGACGCCAGTCTGAAGGGCTGGCTGAAGATCATGGAAATACTGAAAACACAACAGGCGAATCACGTCGTACCCGGGCACGGCACAGTCACCCTGTCCTGGCCGGAAGCGGCAAGCGCGCAGGACGATTACCTGAATATGCTG
>CAYOEQ010000271.1:0-3283 GCA_964402775.1 uncultured Enterobacteriaceae bacterium | reverse complement strand
CTGATCTCGGAGACCGGGATATCGAACAGGTTACGGTCGAGGATGATGAAGTCAGCAGATTTTCCCTGTTCCAGGGAGCCGCTCACTGTGTCGCGGTTCACGGCATAGGCGCCGTTGAGGGTCATAGCGCGGAGCGCCGCGGGCAGGTCGATCGATTCGTCTCCGCGGTCCAGCATCCCCTCCAGCGGCGGGAACAGGTTCGGGGTCGGGGTCACGACCCAGTCGGTGCCGATGGTCAGCATGGCGCCGTGTTCATGCAGCGTGCCGAATTCCCAGGCATCCCGGGGCGGGTCGCCGAGCAGGCGTCCTAATACATGCCACATGGTGGGCGACATTTCGGCAATGGCATTGAGTTCGGCAAACCTGGGCATATCGGCCGGAGTAACCAGGTTTGTGTGCCCCAGTTCATGCCTGACTTCCGATCCGGGGTTAGCCTTGCGCGCCATCTCGATGGCATCAAGCGCAGCGCGTGCAGACCCGTCACCGGCGACGTGCAGCTTTATCTTCAAACCCATCCGGTCAAAACGCGTGACGGCATCATTCAGCATCTCCGGCGGGAAGAGCACCCGATCGAACTCGATTGCGCCGTCCGGAAGTACGTCTGCCTGGGTAAAATAAGGCGGAGTTGGCGAACCGTCCACCCAGATCTTGATAAAATCCACGTCCACATGTTCGGATGCATAGTCCCCGCGCTGTTCAATGAGCTGTTCCAGGCCGTCATTATCCATCCCGCCGAACTGGGGGCTGCCCCAGATCAGGTGGGCCGCGACATGCAGGGACAATCCGCCTTCTGCATCAAGGGCAGCCAGCGTCTGCAGGGTGGACAAGTTTGCGGACGCTTCCTGGACCGACGTGATGCCGTATTGATTGTTGACGTCCACGGCCCAGCGCAGGGCGGCCAGGTTCAGGTCTGCGGGCATGACCGGCAAGTAAGGCTCCACCAGTTCGGTCGCGGTCTCGACCAGTTCCCCGGTGAGCCTGCCTGCCTCATCCCTGGGCAGCGCTCCGCCGTACGGCGCTTCCGTATTCTCATCGATACCGGCTGCCTCCAGCGCCCTGGTATTTGCCAGGGCGTGATGAAACGTCCTTTCCCGCACGAAGACCGGCATGTCGGGAAAGACTTCGTCAAGATATGACCTGTGCGGCTTGTTATCCGGAAACTGGTCATAACTGAACAAGCCGGCCACCAGCCATTCGTCTTCAGGGCGGTCTGCCGCACATTCCCTGAGTTTCGCAATCATGTCGTCAAGCGTCACATCCGAGGAGAACTGGCAACCATAGTTCAACTGCAGGCCGGCCCACAGCAGGTGGGTATGGGCATCGTGGATCCCGGGCATGACCATGCGTCCTCCCAGGTCGATGACTTCCGTTTCGGGGCCGATGTATTTTTCGACACCTTGATCATCGCCAACAAAAACCAGCCGCTCTCCCTCAACGGCCAGGGCCTCTGCCCAGGGCCGGGATTCATCCACGGTATAAACCCGGCCGTTGCGGAATACGCTGTCGGCCGTATCCGAACAGGCCTGGATGACCGGGAGTAATATGGCCGCGGCCAATATGGAATGGAGTACTCTATTCATGGATTCTCTCTCAATTCAGGGTCTGGTCGGCATTCACGCCCTCAAGGCCCGGTATATAGGCAATGGTGTAGATACCGGCGATGACGGCAATCACGGATGCGAAAATCTGCAGGAATGCCGACAGAGACCAGCAGTATGTAAACAACCGGTACCAGGTACCGTTTGTTCTGCAAAGGGCTGCGATTCTTCAAATCTTCACGCAACCTACCTGATAACGTCAGGATAGAACAACTGCCGGTCACCTATCTTGAAATCGGCAATGATCTTCTGCCCTTCAGCCCCGCGGATGAAGTCGGCATACAATCTTGCCAGGTCAGACTTAACGTGCGGATGCCTTTTGTCATTCAGCAATATGACATGGTAGGGGTTGAACAGGGCTTCATCGCCGGAATACAGAATTTCCAGACCGATCTTGCCGGTGAAGGCCAGATAGGTACCGCGGTCAGACAGAGTATAAGCCTGCTTGTCGTCAGCAATCTTGATGACCGCCCCCATCCCCTGGCCGACTGAGAGATACCGCTCACCCCCGGGTTCCAGCCCTGCAATTTGCCACAGGGATAATTCTTTCCTGTGGGTGCCGGAATCGTCACCACGGGAAATAAAGCTTGCGCTGCCGGCGGTGATATTTTTCATTGCATCGGCTATATTGGTAACGGTTTTGACGCCGGCGGGGTCATGTGGTGGGCCGATTAACACGAAGTCATTGTGCATGACCGGCAATCGCACACTGCCGTGGCCTTCCGTAATAAAGGCTTTCTCCGCAGCCGGGGCGTGCACCATCAGGACATCCACATCGCCGTTCTCGCCGAGACGAAGCGCCTTGCCTGTCCCAACGGCAATCACGTCAACAGTAACTTCATATTTAGCTTCAAATAATGGGTGTAATACATTGAGAAGGCCTGAATTATCCGTGCTGGTCGTAGTAGCCAACCTGAGACGTTCCTGCGCAAACGCTGCTGTTGCAAGAAGCAGGACAGATAGAACAAATAATGCCGGTATGGCCTTGGTTTTCATATTAACTCGGCGAGTACGGCATTCCATGCCAGGGCCAGGTTTGTCCGGTCGTACCCGCCCCCTCCAAACGCCATAATGCGTCCCCCCGCGGACTCATCCGCCAGCGCCACCATGCGGCGCGCAGCGTGCTCGTGCGCGGCAGGAGAATATCGGAGTTGCGCCAGCGGATCACCTTTCAGTCCGTCTGCGCCGCACTGGAAGACGAAGAACTCAGGTCTGAATTTTTTGAAATGCGCCTCAATACGCGGCCAGGCTTCCATGAACTCGGCATCGCCGGAGAACGGCGGGAGGTCAATGTTCAGCTTGGTGCCTTCCGCCCTGCCCTTGCCTGTTTCATTCTCCCGGCCGGTGCCTGGATAAAGTGTGCGTGAGTCCTGGTGGATATCCGCAAAGATCAGGTCGGGATCGTCTTCAAAAGCGTAAAACACACCATCGCCGTGGTGCACGTCGATATCGAGGTAACCGACACGCTTGATTCCATACACGCGGCGCAAGGTTTCGATCACGACGCCCAGGTCGTTGAACACGCAGAAGCCGGCGGCATGGTCCCGCCCTGCATGGTGCAGGCCGCCGATCGGCTGCATGGTGCGCAGACATTGTCCGTCCATTACCTGTGCAAGTCCGTCAAGCGCCGCGCCGACGACATGTGCAGAAGCCCGATAGACACCGGGAAAGACCGGTGTATCACC
>CAYOEQ010000270.1:0-3310 GCA_964402775.1 uncultured Enterobacteriaceae bacterium | reverse complement strand
AATGAATGATTACTCGTGTAAAGACATACAGATCCAGATTTTGGAATTGCAGTAATGATGTATATCATTCTGCGCAATTACCTGCTATGCTATACATGTATAGCAATTAATCTTTAACACGGTATTCAAAATGTTAGCAATCCGTCTGCCGGCCGAGATCGAGGCGCGCCTCACAACCCTGGCTGAGCGCACCGGCCGCACCAAAACTTTTTATGCCAAAGAGGCCATCCTGCAATACATGGATGATTTGGAGGATGCCTACCTCGCAGCCGAACGCCTTGAACAATCCAATAAACGCTGGTCACAGGATGATTTAGAGCAAAACCTTGACCTGGAGCGTTGAATGGGACGATGCAGCCCGCCGTGAGCTGCGCAAACTGGACCGTGCTATCCAACAACGTATTCTGCGTTTCTTTCGAGAACGGATTATGATTGACGCTGATCCGCGCCGATTCGGCAAGGCCTTGCAACATGAATTGCAAGGGTTATGGCGTTACCGCATTGGAGATTATCGTGTTATTTGCCGGATACAGGATGAACGTATCACAGTATTGGTGTTGGCTGTAGGCCATCGACGCCATATATATCGTTAACTCTGTACGCGCGTATGTCGAGAGGTGGAAAATCTGAATGCCGATTTTGTGCATCCGTGCGCCGTTAGTTGACTACCAGCGAAGAGACATCAACCATATATTTTTGTATCAATCCTTTAAATATACCGCGCGGCGCCAAATTGACCGCGTTGAATCGCTTTAGTGCCAGTCGTTTCAGTTATTCGGCTGCTCAAAATCCACAAACGCCGATACGAGTTTCATATATAATAAACTGCTGAAACGGAGATGAGTAATGATAACTGTTCTGATTACCTACAACCTTCCCGGTAAACCACCGCGCCAGGCGATTACAGAAAATTTCGTCGGGGCTGCCAACAGTATTTTCAAGGGTCTCCCCGGTTTAATGAGCAAACAGTTTTGTTACGATGAGACGACAGGTGACGGCCACTCCGTCTATCTCTGGGAGTCCCGGGAACAGGCAGAGGAGTTCTTTTCGCCCGCCTTTGTTGAACACTTCCGTGAAGTCTTCGGTGTGGACCCGACAATTACCTACCTTGATATACCGGTACTGGTAGACAACCGGGTCGGTGACGTTGTCGTTAACAGGGTCTGATTTTTTTATCGCGATAAAGACGCATCAGCGCCGGCAGATCTTCAGAACCGAGACCGGCATCAAGCAGGCGCCGATACAGACCGTCGACATGTTCCAACAATGTAACAGTCGCTCTGGAATCCTGCGCCGCGTCCAGGATCGCTTCAATATCCTTTTGCATAGTGCGGAGCGCGCCGACTATTGGTCCCGGGTCGTCTGGCGCTGCCATGCGCGGCCCGAAAATCTGCAGTGGTATTGAATCGGCGAAGCCGCCCTCCAGCGCGGCAGGTAATTGTGCAACATCGACGCCCAGCGCCTCACCCAGCGAAATGGCCTCTGCAATTGCTACCAGGTTGACTGTTACGATGAGCTGGTTGCACAGCTTCGCTGCCTGGCCCGAACCGACCCCGCCCATGTGAGTCACGCGCGCTGAAAGTTGATTGAGCAATGGTGTCGCCCGCTCCAGCATAGCCGGCTCACCACCTGCGAAGATCACCAGTGATCCGGCTTTGGCGCCTGCGACGCCCCCCGAAACGGGACAGTCCAGCCAGGCTGCACCCGATAGGTCCATCACGCGAGATGCGAGTTTTTCAGCACTGGTGACCCCAATTGTCGAAAAATCTATCACGACCGACTTGGTAGAAAGAGCCTCGGCCAACGCCGCCGGTCCAAACAAGACATCCTCGACGGCGGCTGCATCCGTCAAACAGAGACAAACGAATGACGCGTCAGCGGCGGCCTCGGCTGGGCTTGTGCAGACTATTGCTCCTGCCGGCTTCAACGCCTCCGCTTTTTCGTGCGAGCGATTCCAAACCTGTGTGCGGAAGCCGGCTCTGACAAGACGCGTTGCCATCGGTGCGCCCACAAGTCCCGTACCAAGGAAAGCTACTGTTGTACTCATCTCATTACCCCATAACTTCAGTTACCCCGATCAATATAGACATATTATCAAGTCATAACGATACCTGATTAGCTGATACACTTAATGATATAGTCGATAAGAAATCAGCGAAACGGGAAATCAGCAAACTCAAGGGGGTTACTATGCCAACTCGTTTATGGACAAAAATAACAGGTTTTCTGGGCGGTAAATTCTCATATACACCGCCCAGGGTGTGGACCTGGGATGCGCCAAGTGGCGGACAATTTGAAAACATCAACCGGCCGGTTGCGGGCGCGACGCACGAAAAGGAATTGCCTATCGGCAAGCATCCACTGCAGCTTTATTCGCTTGCCACGCCTAACGGTGTAAAAGTTACCGTGATGCTGGAAGAACTCCTGGCTATGGGGTTTGAAGGCGCGGAGTATGATGCCTGGTTGATCGATATCGGCAAAGGTGAACAGTTCGGCAGCGGTTTCGTCGGGGTTAACCCGAATTCCAAGATACCTGCCCTTGTTGACCACGGTGGCAAGGCGCCCGTACGACTGTTTGAATCAGGCGCCATCCTGCTGTACCTGGCGGAGAAGTTCGGAGCGCTGATCCCGGAAGATCCGTACCTGCGTGCGCAATGCCTGTCCTGGCTGTTCTGGCAGATGGGCAGCGCGCCGTATCTGGGCGGCGGTTTCGGGCACTTCTATGCCTACGCGCCGGAGAAATTCGAATATCCTATCAACCGCTATGCCATGGAAGTGAAACGCCAATTGGACGTGCTCGACCGCCACCTGGCCGATAACCGGTATTTCTGCGGAGATGAATACAGCATTGCCGATATGGCCATCTGGCCCTGGTACGGCGCCCTTGTCCTGAACAAGGTCTACGGCGCTGCCGAGTTTCTTGATGCCGCGTCTTATACACACTTGAATCGATGGACCAACGAGATAGGAGAGCGCCCTGCCGTCCGGCGCGGCCGCATGGTGAACCGAAGATGGGGCGAACCCGCAGAGCAGCTACGGGAACGCCATGATGCCGGCGACTTTGATACCCGCACCCAGGACAAGCTTGAACCTGCCGCTACTGCCGGAAACGGAAGCTGACTGGATAATGTCTTATCGAGCTGATCTCCGGAGGATATGACAATGGCAGGCGCCGGCATTGATATTCCCGGCTACGAGGGCCGCGCAATCCGGCTTGATCAAGGTTGTATCTTTCGGGTAATCGACGTGGAAGGCTGCCAGATCGCCGATATGTTCACGCTGTCCGCTGCCGATATCAGTGAATATTTCA
>CAYOEQ010000269.1:0-3335 GCA_964402775.1 uncultured Enterobacteriaceae bacterium | reverse complement strand
AACCCCTACTGAAACACACTATATCGACCTATATTTAATTTTCGGGCAAACACTACTTAGGGGTCTGGATCGCTGCAGTTCATGGGCGACCGTGCATCACGGTGGGGCAGCCCCGGTGGCTAGTCTTCCAAGAGTTCAATACTGGTACCACGCACAACACCGACTAATGGAGTGTATTCAGCATCCCCATTAGCGTCAAAGGAAAATGGACCGTAGATGGTATCGATATTGCGCATCCGTGCGAGCCGTTCCCTAACCGCATCATTGGAAATATTGTCGGGAGTGACTTCCGTGATCGCTCTCAGGAGAAGGTCAGCTGCAGCATACGCCCGCGCACTAAAGTCACTCGGAATACCATTATATCGTTTCTGATGTTCTTTTACATATGCTTGGCTTGTCGGGTGAATGCTACCCGAAATCCATACTTGAAGTGCGAGAATTCCTTCTGGTGAAGATGGTGCTGATTCGTGAGCCGAGCGGATATCAGAAGTGCTCAGCAGCGTAATCACAAATGGCAAATCCTTTACCCCCAACTCATGGGCTTTCAGGATGAAATTGAGACGGTCAGCAGGAAGTCCGAAAAAGAAAAGTGCATCTAATTTTGGAGTTGCGCTTGTGAGCGCGTTAATCTGAGGGGTCAAATCGGGTTGGGGGTCACTACCTGGTCGGTTGAAGGACTGCTTCATTCCCACAGAGACACCACTAAGTTGGTTGATTTCTTCAATAAATTTGTCCTCTGCATTTTGAGAAAAGTGATCGCCCGCATTGGTCAGTACCCCAACGTTCTTGAAATCCAGGTATTTCTGGGTTGCACTCACCCCGGCCGGCATCAGAACATCGACGGTAAGCGAAGATCGAAAGAGCCAGTCAGATTTGGCAGCCAGTCCCTGTGCAGCAGAAGCGGGGGCAATGGTAACGACCCGGGCCTCATCAATTAGAGAAATAATTTGATTTGTATTCGATGAGGTATAGGGCCCCACGATAAATACAACTCCATTTGAAATAAGGTTGCGGAATGCCTCCTCAGTGCCTTCAGTGGTACTCTTGGTATCTTCGACAGAGAGTCGAAAGGGTGGGGCACCTTCAGCGAGGTCTTCATTCGCAAGAGCTACAGCCATTTCCACTGCGACACGCAGGTCCTGTCCAGCACGAGTTGAGGTTCCCGTCAGAGGGGCCGCAAGGCCAATGGTGATTTCTGAAGGTTGTTGATTATTGTTTGATGAGTCGCATGCACTCAGGCTTAGTAAAAACACAAAAGATAGACTGATGAATAAGATTCTCATGGTCACAAAGGACAGTCTCAAAGATGAGCAACGTCTTAAAAACATGAAGGGGTGATGTTCCCAATTCTTCACCACCAATACAATACATCGGCAAAGTGGTGTCAACTCAAAGAAGCAGTATTGACGGAAGGGAAAAACATTTCTGCACCCGGTCAGAAATCCTCGGCTGTGCCGCAATCCTTTAACTTCATCAATCACTCCAAAATTGAACTCAGTAAAGCATCACTTATAAGATTCAGGGGCTTGTGAAGCTGATGAATGAACGGGTGCCATGGACACCACGGCCAAGGCTAGACCATTGGATTCGAGTGGCAATGCATTCGCCTTGTCTACCATACTCCAATCTGTCATGTTTGTCATTTATCCTCTTCCTTTTTGAGTGCGATGCTGTTTCAGCCGATCCTATCTCATAAACTGCATCCGCCGCGTGATTGAGGTCGTACCTGCGCGCAATCGGTAAAAATAGGTTCCGCTGGCCAGACCGGCAGCGTGAAAGTGGACTTCATGACGGCCTGCGATTTGAGGCTCGTCTACCAGCGTAGTCACATGACGCCCCAAGGCATCAAAGACGTGCAAGCGTACATGCGCCGGTTCGGGTAGCTCAAAGCGGATGGTCGTCGCCGGATTGAACGGGTTCGGGTAGTTCTGATCAAGTATGACGGTGGACGGTAGTTCGGCCGCTTCCACGATACTAACCGGCGAGGCCACCCGCCACAGCCGGACGGTACGGTCGTGCGACCCAGAGGCGAGGCGCGTCCCGTCCGGCGAAAACGCCACGGATTGTACCCCATCCGTATGGTCCTTGAACCGGCCAATCTCATCGCCTGCGGCCACATCCCACACCCGGACGGTATTGTCGTGCGACCCAGAGACCAGGCGTGTCCCATCCGGCGAAAACGCCACGGAGGTTACTTTACCCTTACCCTGATGGCCCTCGAACCGGCGAATCTCATCGCCGGTGGCCACATCATACAGCCGGACGTAGCCGTCGTTTGATCCAGAGGCCAGACGTGTGCCATCAGGCGAAAACGCCACGGAGTTTACAACATTCGTATGGCCATAAAACCGGCGAATCTCATCGCCTGTAGCCACATCCCACAGCCGGGCGGTAAGGTCGAACGACCCAGAGGCTAGGCGCGTCCCATCCGGCGAATACGCCACGGAGGTTACATAGGAGGTATGGCCTTCAAACCGGCGAATCTCATCGCCGGTGGCCACATCCCATAGCCGGACGGTTTTGTCGCTCGACCCAGAGGCCAAACGCGTTCCATCTGGCGAAAACGCCACAGAGTTTACCCAAATCGTATGGCCCTTGAACCGGCTAATATCATCGCCGGTGACCGCATCCCACAGCCGGACGATTCCGTAGCGCGATCCAGAGGCTAGGCGCGTTCCATCCGGCGAAAACGCCACAGAGTTTATCCAATCCCTATGGCCCTCGAACCGGCGAATCTCATCGCCGGAGGCCACATCCCACAGCCGGACGGTATTGTCCCATGACCCAGAGGCTAGGCGTGTCCCATCCGGCGAAAACGCCACGGAGTTAACAGGACTCGCGTGACCCTCGCCCCCGATCCGGCGAATCTCATTGCCGGTGGCTACATCCAACAGCAGGACGGAGCCGTCGTTTGATCCAGAGGCCAGACGTGTCCCATCAGGCGAAAACGCCACGGAGTTTACGGTATTCGTATGGCCCTCGAACCGGCGAACCTCATCGCCAGTGGCTGCATCCCACAGCCGAATGGTTGCGTCCCCTGACCCGGAGGCTAGGCGTGTCCCGTCTGGCGAAAACGCCACGGTATGTACAAAACTCGTATGGCCCTCAAATCGGCGAATCTCATCGCCGGTGGCAACATCCCACAGCAGGACGGTACGGTCCCATGATCCAGAGGCTAGGCGTGTCCCGTCCGGCGAAAACGCCACGGAGGTTACTGTAATCACATGGCCCCTTAGCCGGCGAATCTCATCGCCGGTAGCCACATCCCACAGTCGGACTGAGCCGAAGGTTGATCCAGAGGCCAGGCGCGTCCCGTCCGGCGAAAACGCCACGGA
>CAYOEQ010000268.1:0-3340 GCA_964402775.1 uncultured Enterobacteriaceae bacterium | reverse complement strand
TTCTATGCCAGCTACCCAAAAGATTGCACTTACAAGTTGAATTCAAGGAATGAAACAGACCGCCATCCTATGTTATGACATCGAACAGACCCACCGCCGACAGAAATGCACCCGCTGCAACCGCGAGTGGAACCTTCTTAGCCGTTCTCAAAAAGAACACCCTCAAAAGCAACAGCGCAATCGTCACACGTACCGCAAATGCCAGCACAATCACCGGCAACAAAAATTTCCATGGCCGTTCATCGGGCATCTGCAAATGCAATAAGGCTTCCACCACAGCAGTTGACGACCTTTGCTGATCCCTACGCAAATCGCGGCGGCGCGTTCCCCTAGTCTTCTCCCTTTTAGCCATTTCCGTCCTCATAGAGCGGTCTTTGCTCATTTCAACATATCGTCTCTACATCCCATTTCTACTTTATTTTACCTTTTTGAAAGAGACTTTGTGCAACTCGAAAATTCCGTCACCGTTGTAAAGGACGGTCCACCTGAACATGTTTCCAACCATATCCGGAGGCGCAGTGAAGGTAGAAACGTATTCAGTTCGTGAGGGTGGTAATAGTACGCGAAGAATCTCATGTACGGCCCTTAGCTTACTATCATATAAATAAAATCGAGTTTCGGCATTAGCCTTTGCTGTCCCACTGACGCGATATGAAATCGAAATACGATGTGGTCCATCGCCGATGACCGCACGCTGAGTCTGTGCTGGAGCTCGCACCGTCACGCCTTCTATCTTATCGTTTAAAACGATATTGAGGTCCATCACTGCACCCGCGGCGTCTCTGCCACTTCGGGCAACGCGGAGGGCGTTTTCATTGTGCCCCGTCGCACCGGGCAATAGCACACCAGGTGCCGTGTACTCCCATATCGGCGATGCCATCCCCTGCCGGCGAAAGGCGTCCAGCAAGCGGCCTTGAGGCGTTTGTTCCTTAAAGCAAAATTGTTTGCAAGGGATCAAGTAGGTCATGTCTGCCCAGCCATAGATGGTCGGGGCGGTCCAGAAAAAGGCCGCCAACGCTAGGGGAAAGATCATCCATGGATAGAGTGTGCCCGACCGCGATACGGCATCTTCCTTGATTGGTTTGGCCCGGGTCAGATAGAAAACCACGACCACGAAAAAGCCGAGATAGGTCCAACCCATCATCCGCGTCAAATCGAAACCGATCAGCAAGAACGACAGCGGCGACAGCGTTGCCACGACTGCCGCGCTGACATCCAGATAGGCTGGGCCGAATAGATGAACGCCGCGCCGGCGCAACATACACACCAGAAGACCCGCGCAGATAGCCGGCGGAACCGCGAACACGAGTGCGGTCGCGATATACGTTTCCCACGCCACAACCCATTGCTCGAGTTGATCAACCAAGCGCGGACCAATGCCGGAAAACGTCTCCCTTATGATATTCTCCTGCCCGCCGATGCGCTCAAGTTCGGCAATGGCCGCAGCGTTATCGTTGAACAGCGCAGACAAGACCGCGGCAGTCACCGGCAACCATATCGCCAGTGCTTCGCGCCGCGCACCAGAGGCAAAAACGCAATGCAGCCGGGGACCCGTGCCGCCCGCAAACGCCTTGTACGCTAGCAGAAAAAAGATCAGGAGGCCCAAGGGCAACCACACGAATACCGTTCCCCAGTACGCAACAATGCCCACGGCGACCACCGCGCCGGAGAGTAGCGGACGCCGGACCGCAAATGAAGCCGTGGCGACAACGACGCACAGGCCAGCTAGCCAGTCCAGGTAACCGTTATCGTGAGCACGCGTTGTCCACATCGGATTGATAAACGCGAACGCGGCAAAGGCCAGCGCGGCCTTCCCGAGGCCGCGCTGGCCGATCTTCCTTGCGGCATACCAGAACAACGCGATCCCGACGACCAACCATAGGTACGTGGCGCCCGCGGATATCTGCGAGGCAAGGACGATTTGCTCCTGCCGTGGCCAGTCGCCGACAAAGCCTTGAAAGATCGTCCCCACTAGGCCGCGGCGATGGAAGCCCTCGGCGTAGGTCATCAACCAGCGGTGCAAACCGGCGACGGCGCGAAACTCGTCAACGACCGACGCTAGGTGCATCAGCGCAAGGACGGAAATACCGCCGATAGCCATGTATTCAATCAACACTGGGTACCCATCCTCGGCACTTTGGGCACCGCGCTTGCGGTTGTGGGCTTTGGTAGCTTTTTTCGCCCGCCGAGTTCTTGGTTGATTCATGTCGTCTCTTTTTTGAGAATGGCTTTACGTGATGTGTGATTTCATCTGCCATCGGGCGCGTTGGTTTCAACGGCGGATTTTTCGTCCTGAGTCCGTCGGCGGGTGCCCACCAGTAGTGGTTTGCCGCTCAATTCCGCGGCCTCTAGCCCGGCGGCCATAACGGGGAGCGGGTTGAGGTCGTCGGCGCAGGCCCCGCCGGTGACGGTGACGGCTACTGCGCCGGGGCCGTCTAGGCCGCTATCAGCGCAAAAGAGACGCGGGGCGCGCACCAATAGGTCGTAGGTTTGTAGAGTCGTTCGGCAATCGCCCGACGGAGTGCATCAGATGATGAGTCCGCAACTCATATATATAAGGAATGTAAGGATTTAATGTGATTTTTATGTGATCTCAGAAGCTGTTTATGTGATTTTTATGTGATTTTTTCAAAAAAATGAACAGAACAACGAAAAGCGCCCCGACTCATTTTGAAAGTCGGAGCGCTTTTACATACCCTAAACGCGATGTGTGACTTCAATCTGTCATCGGGCGCGTCGGCTGGGCTTGGACGGACTCGGACAAATTTAAAAGGCACACATCACGTTCACGTTAATTTAACGCACCAAAACGCGGCGGCCAATTTGTCCGCCGCCGAGGCTTGTGCTATTTTCCGCGCTCCACCTCCAACGGAAAGCAAAGCTGTGATCGAAGTAGGAGAATACAAAGTCGCCGAGCCAGACGGCATTGAGACGCCAGCCATGTTGGTCTTTGCCGACCAACTCGACCACAACATAAAAACAGTCGGCGAACTAGCCGGCGGCAGCGAGCATCTATTCGTCCACGTCAAGACCCACAAGTCCATAGATATAGCGCGCAAACAACTCGCGTCCGGCATCGCCGGGTTCAAATGCGCCACGCTCAAGGAACTGGAAATGGTCCTCGACGCCGGCGCGCAGGAAGCTATTCTGTCCTATCCGCTGGTGCAAAAAAGCAAGGTCCTGCGCTTCGCCGAATTGGCGCAAAGAGCGGCGACCGTCAGCGCGATTGCCAGCGCTCCCGCGCACGTACAGGTCTTGGGCGACGTAGCGCAAGAGCGGCAGCAGACCCTGCGGGTGATGATCGACCTCAACGTAGGCATGTTCCGCACCGGCGTCCCCT
>CAYOEQ010000267.1:0-3341 GCA_964402775.1 uncultured Enterobacteriaceae bacterium | reverse complement strand
CACCGGCAACAGCGGCAACGACACCTTCGTCTTCGCCCCCGGCGGCGGGGACGATACCGTGATGGATTTCGTGCCCAATACAGACAAGGTGGACCTGACGAGGTTCACGGACGTGCGTACGCTGGAGGACCTCACCCTGGAAACACGGGCAGGGGACCTCGTCATCGACCTCAGCGGCCATGGCGGGGGGACGGTGACACTGGACGGAGTGAACCGGGACGCCCTCGCCGATGCTGACTTTATCTTCTTCGTCGAGGAGACCCCGCTGCTGGGGGGATAAATGGGAGGAATTACAAGTACATCTCAAGCGTGGGCGTGAGGAACTTGAAAATCTGTATCGGTGATGGAAGCTGGTACTCTTTCTTCCCTATGCAGCCGCCTCAATAATTTTAATCCCTGAAAATGATGTCGTACTTGCTTCATCATTATTGAGCATATCAACATGAAGTTCTATTGCTTCATGGATCAGTCGTTTTACTTCCGCTTCTGTCGTTCCAACAACAAAACAACCGGGTAAATCAGGAACGTGAGCGCCAAAACTGTTTTCACCTTTTTCCAGGATAACGGTGTATTTCATGTCCCTTCCCTCATTTCTTCAATCCAGTCTGTTTGAGTATGGTATGCAACGTAACTTTGGGTACGTCTGCGCCAGGTTTTCCTGCTATCGTTACTGTGCCGGATTTTTGTGAATGCTTATATTGCCTGTGACTGCCTCGCATCCTGACGAGATACCAACCATCATTTCTCAGTAATTTCAGTAGTTCCCTTACTTTCATTCCGTTGCTCCATATTAAAACTTTCTCACGGCATTATAAACAGACTGATACAGTAATATCAAACGCCGTTTCACATACTGCCATGCCCCCGTATGTCTTTGGGCAGGGGTGCGTAATCTGCAGATGGTCTTAACCAGTCCCTGAACTGCAACGTCAGCGACAGCAGGGTCGGCATGAAGGTCAGCGTGATCAGCGTCGAGAACAGCAGGCCGAACATCACGATAACCCCCAGGCCGCGATACAACTCGGTGCCGGCGCCGGGGTTGAACACCAGGGGCGAGAGGCCGAAGATGGTCGTGATGCTGGATATCATGATCGGCCTGAGCCTTGCCCGGGTGCTCTCCAGTACCGCATCAATCGACCCCATCCCCCTGGACTTGATGTTGCGCATGGTGCGGTCGATGATCAGGATCGGACTGTTCACCACCGTGCCGATCAGGATCAGGAAACCGAGCATGGTGATCACGTCAAAGGACTGGTGTACGTTATCGAGTCCCAGCAACGACAGGTTGCCGCCTATGGCGTTCAACAGCCACAGACCGAACAGCCCCCCGCCGATGCCGACGGGAACGGTGGTCATCACCAGCAGCGGGTAGCCCCAGTGGGAGAAGATGGCCACCAGCAACAGGTAGGAAATGAACACGGCAATAATGAAATTCCCTTTCAGGGCATCCCGGGTATCTTCGAGCTGGTCACTGGCGCCGGTGATGCGCATGGCGATGTCGTCCCCTACCTGTCCGCTCGCCCTCAACTCATCGATAATGCCGCGCCGGACCATGTCCACCCCCTGTTCCAGCGGGATGTCCCGGGGCGGGACGATGCCCAGGGTAATGGTCCTCTCGCTGTCCACCCGGCGGATGGTTTCGGTGTTCACGGTCTGCCGCACCTGCGCCACCGCGCTGAGCGGCACCGCGCCGCCCCGGGGTGAGTACAGCATGATGTCGTCCACGTCTTCCGGTTGCGAGATGGTGCCCCGGGTGGAGTACAGGAACATGTCGATCTTCTCATCACCCAGGAAGAACTCATCCACGAACGCGCCGTCCGAGAAGGCCCAGACGGCATAGCCCAGATCGCCGGCGTCAATACCCAGTTCACCGGCCCGTTCCCAGTCAGGAAGAATCTCCACCAGCGGTTGTCCTATGGTCAGGCTCGAAGGTTGCGCGCGGATCTGCGGGTTCTCAAACACCGACCGTGCCTGGACGAAAGCCTTGAGGCCGGCATCGAACAGGGACACCAGGTCGGCGCCGCTCAACTCCAGGTTGATGCTCCTGGAACCGCCCATGTTGCCGGAAAAAAGGGAGCCCCGGGAAGCGAACGCATGTATGCCCGGGATCTCCCGGATCTTCCTGATGATGATATCGAGCATGTCGTCTACCTGGGCCGGGGACGTAGCCTCGGGCATAAGCACGCTGCGCGAGGAGGTTGCGTAACCGATAACATAATTCAGGCCGGGGAAATCGGATTCCCCCCTGGCGAATTTGTCCGGGTCTGCGCCGATATGCGGCACCAGGAAATCATCGACCGCCTTGTGGATTGCGTTCATCTCATCGATGTTGTAGCCGGGCGGCGCAAACATCCGGACGAATATCTTCTGCTCCTCCCCTTCCGGCAGGTACTCCGCCTTGGGGATGGAGGCAAAGATGAGCACGGTGATACAGCCCACCAGGATTATCAGGCCCGCCCGGCGCGTTATTCCTTCCATCAGCCAGTGCACGAACCCGACAAGCATCCCGCCGACCCGTTGTCCCGCAGCATACAACCCGGCGGCGGGCGCGGGTTCAGCGCTCTTCAGCGAGAGGAACCGGCTGCACAGGGTCGGCACCACCAGGGTCGCAACCAGCAGGGACATGAGGATGGACGCCGAGATGGCGACGGCGATATCGGAATATAACTGCCCGGCCTCCTGCCTGATGAAAATGATCGGGATGAACACGAACACCGTCGTCAGCGTGGACGCCAGCAGGGCCGACCACACCTCGGCAACCCCATCCAGCGCGGCGCGCCGGCGGTCCTTGCCGGCCGTCCTGTGACGGTAGATGTTCTCCAGCACGACGATGCTGTTGTCCAGGGTCATGCCGATGGCAAAGGCGACCCCCGCCAGGGAGATCACGTTGATGGTGCGCCCGCTGATGAGCAGCCCCAGGAAGGCCGCAAGAGTGCAGACGGGAATGCCCAGCGCGCCGATGAGGGTGGCGGAGGGGGTCCTGAGGAACAGGTACAGCACGAGGGTGGCCAGCAGCGCGCCGATAACCAGGTTATTGCGCACGTTGTTTACGGAATCGGTGATGTACAGGACGTCATCGTAGTTGTACTCCATGCGCATGCCCCGCTCTTTCAGCAGCCCGTTGTTCAGTTCCTCGACTTTATTCATGACCCTGTCCTTGACTTCCACCACGTTGGCGCCGATCTGCCGGTTTATCGCCAGGCTCACGGTCTGTACCCCGTGCGCGTAGAAGTAGGTGTCAACCTCGAACGTGGACAGTTCCACGTGGCCCAGGTCGCGAAGGCGCACGAACGCGCCGTCACGGCGGGCAACCACCATGTTTTCCATGTCTTCGGCGGTTT
>CAYOEQ010000266.1:0-3382 GCA_964402775.1 uncultured Enterobacteriaceae bacterium | reverse complement strand
ATGACCGGCACCCTGGTAGCGATGACGCACGTGCTGCTGCCGTTCATGATCCTGCCGCTCTATTCCGTGATGCGCGGCATCCCCGCGGTGCAGATGCAGGCCGCCATGTCGCTGGGAGCCTCCTGGCCCAGGGCTTTCTACCGGGTTTACCTGCCGCAGTCACTGCCGGGCGTGGGGGCCGGTTGCCTGCTGGTCTTCATCCTGGCCATAGGCTATTACATCACACCGGCGCTGGTAGGCGGCCAGAGCGGCCAGTTGATATCCAACTTCATCGCCTACCATATACAGACTTCGCTGAACTGGGGTCTGGCCGCGGCGCTGGGGTGTGTCCTGTTTGTCGCGGTGCTGTTGTTGTTCCTGCTCTACGACCGGGTGCTGGGGCTGGACAGGATGAAGCTGGGATGAAGTTGATGCGGATTAACCCGGGACAATGGGCGCTCAGGCTGTTCTGCGGTCTGGCATTCCTGTTCCTGGTCGCGCCGATCCTGGTGATCATCCCCCTGTCCTTCAACGCCGAACCTTATTTTACGTTTACCAGGGGCATGCTGGAACTGGACCCGGACGCATATTCCCTGCGTTGGTATGAGCAGGTGATTTTCGGTGAACAATGGCAAAACGCGGCGCTGAACTCGCTTATCATAGGCGTGTCGGCAACGGTGCTGGCGACGGTGCTGGGCACGCTGGCGGCCCTGGGCCTGTCCAGCCCGGCGTTGCCGGGGCGCCGCACCCTGACCGCGCTGCTGATTTCCCCGCTCATAGTGCCTATCGTGATCAGCGCGGCAGGCATGTTTTTCTTCTATTCCAGCCTGAACCTGACCCAGACCTATACCGCCCTGGTCCTGTCCCATGCGGCCCTGGGCGCGCCTTTCGTAGTGATCACGGTGACCGCATCCATGGCGGGTTTCAACCGCGAACTGCTGCTGGCGGCGGCCAGCCTCGGGGCCGGACCGGCGCGCAGCTTCTTCAGGGTCCAGTTGCCCATCATCAGCCCGGGCGTCATTTCCGGCGCCCTGTTCGCGTTCGCCGCGTCGCTGGACGAAGTGGTGGTCGTACTGTTCATGGGCGGCATCGAACAGCGCACCATCCCCAGGGAAATGTGGTCCGGGATACGCGAAGAGATCAGTCCGGCCATCCTGGCGGCGGCGACATTCCTGATACTGATTGCGGTGCTGTTGCTGATTACGGTGGAGTTGCTGCAAAAGAGATCAACGGGGTCAGAGTAAGTGTCGTAAGAATTTTTACTCTGACTCCGGATATCTCATTTCCGGCTTCGGTTCCCGTGCAAGCAATTCATACACCGCCTGCTGCGGAGAGATCTTTCCTTCAATGACGTTCCGGACCTGTTCGCTGATGGGCATGTCAACTCCGTACTTCCCGGCGAGCGCGCAGACGACACGGGTGGTATGCACTCCTTCAACAGCCTGGCCGATTTCTGTCAGCGCCTGTCCCGGGGCGCTGCCCCGGGACAGCGCCAGCCCAAAGCGGCGGTTACGGGATTGATCATCGGTGCAGGTCAGCACCAGGTCGCCCACCCCGGCCAGGCCCATAAAGGTATCAACGCGTCCTCCCAGTGCCTGCCCCAGGCGCATGATCTCGGCCAACCCCCTGGTCATCAATGCGGCACGGGTATTGGCGCCATAGCCCAAGCCATCGGAAATGCCGGCGGCGATTGCCATAACGTTCTTCACCGCGCCGCCGACTTGCACGCCGACAACATCGTCATGGGTATACGTCCTGAATACTTCACAGTGAAACAACGCGGAAAACCCGGCGGCGACGTCCGGGTCCTGTGATGCGATGGTAACCGCAGTGGGCAGCCCCTCGGCCACTTCCCGCGCGAAGGACGGTCCGGATAATACCGCGACAGGCACTCCGGGCAGGTATTGCTCTACCAGCAGGTGGTTAAGCGTCAGGGTGTTCGGTTCGATGCCCTTGCACGCCAGGCCGATATTGAAATCCCGGTCGGGCAGTGTTTGCAGTTCCCGCAGCACGTCCGCTAATCCGGCGCAGGGGGTCGCGAGCAAAACATGTCTTACTCCTGCAGGCAAAGGCGTAAAACGGCGCACGACCGTCAGCTTGTCGGGGAATGCATGCCCGGGAAGATGGTGGTTGTTGCACCTTTCCTCCATCAGCCTGTCCAGGTGCGAGTCGAGACAGTCCCACAAGAAGGTCGGATGCCCGTTGCGCGCCAGCACCAGGGCCAGGGCAGTGCCCCAGGAGCCCGCGCCGGCAACCATTACCGGGTAGTACTCTTTCAACCTGATATTGCCATGTTCAGCGGGTCGGGAAGCGGTTGAGCGCAACGCGCAGTCCGCATTTCGCTCAATGCTGTTGTTCCCTCTCTGCGGCGCGTTTCTGCCGGTGCTGCTGGTACAGGGCATCGAAGTTCACCGGCGCCAGCAGCAATTGCGGGAATCCGGCGCGGGTGACCAGATCGGATATCGTTTCGCGCACGTAGGGAAACAGGATGTTGGGACACACGGTAGCCACCATGCGTCCGAGGAGCTCCCCGGGAAAATCGGCCATGAAAAAAATACCGGCCTGCTGCACTTCCGCCAGGTATATGGTCTTGTCTTCATGGCTCACCGTGGCCGTAACCGACAGGGTTACGTCATACAGGCTCTCCCCCAGGTCGTCGGCCGAGTTTGCTATATCCATGTGTACGGAAGGTTTCCACTGCTCCCGGAAAATCTGCGGGGAATTCGGCGTTTCCAGTGAAACATTCTTTACGTAGATCTTCCGGATTTCGAATTGGCCCCGCTGACCGCCTCCTTCAATTGCCGCCTGTTGGTTTTCCTGTTCCTCTGCCATCAGTTTTCTCCTGGGTTTTTGAATATTTGGGGACGGATTTGAAATCCGTCCCCGTCGCCTTAGGTTATTTTTCGCGGGTGACCGGCAGGTTGGCATTACGCCATGCTTCCAGGCCCCCTTTCAATGAATAGATTTTCTCAAATCCGGCAAACTTCAGCACGCGCCCGGCCTTGACACCGTCCGAATCCCGGTTGCAACACAGGATTATGGGCCCGGATTTGAATTTTTGCAGTTCTTTCTGCCGTCCTTCCAGTTCCGCGACTGGGATATTGCGGGCGCTCAGGATATGGCCCGATGAATAATCGGCATTGGTACGCAAATCCAGTAGCAGCGCTTTTTCATGATTCATCAGGCGCGTGACTTCCGTCGGCCCCACCTGGGCAAGTCCGGACATTGCGGACCCGAAAATATTCCACAACAGCAAAGCCAGGATAGCGACGAACAAGGAGACCAGCCAGAGGTGATTGGCGATGAATTCAGGCAGTTTTTCCATCAGGGTATTATATTTCAATTTATGGGACAGGTGGGGTCAGAGTAAAAATTCTCTCGAAATCCAGGGGTCAGAGTAAAA
>CAYOEQ010000265.1:0-3387 GCA_964402775.1 uncultured Enterobacteriaceae bacterium | reverse complement strand
CAATATCCGCAACTGGGGGGATCGCATCATACAACGGCCATCCTTCAAGGGTGGCGTTGCCCGGTTACAGCCCTGGTATGCTCCGCTTGTCTGCCTTATGCTGCGCACCAAATCACGCATGCAGCGCGGCGGGCCGGCGCCCGCACAGCCGCGCCCGGCCCCGCAAAGTCCATGACAGTGCCCCTGTGAGAGACTATCAAGCCGAATTTATCGACTTCGCAATCCGCAACAAGGTACTGCAATTCGGCGAATTTACCCTCAAATCCGGCCGCGCCAGTCCTTATTTTTTCAACAGCGGGCTGTTTAACGACGGCCGCAGCATTGAGCAGTTGGGAAGCTTCTATATGCAGGCCATCGAGCATGCCGGTCTGCAATTCGACATGTTGTTCGGGCCGGCGTACAAGGGCATCCCGCTGGCAACGGCGGTTGCCATCGCCTACTCACGTGAACTGGGACGTTCCTTGCCCTACAGTTTCAACCGCAAGGAGGAGAAGGACCACGGCGAAGGCGGTGTGGTTGCCGGCGCGCCCCTGCACGGGTCGGTGCTGGTTATCGACGATGTGATCACCGCCGGCACATCGGTGCATTACTCCATTGACCTGATACAACGCCATGATGCCAGCGCGGCAGCCGTAGTGATCGCCCTGGACCGGCAGGAACGGGGCCGGGATAACGCGGATATATCCGCTATTGAAGAGATAGAGCGGCGTTACGGGATTCCGGTCGTGCCGATTGCCACCCTGGATAACCTGGTCGAATTCCTGCAGCGGCAACCGGAATATTCAAAGGAACTTGAGAAAGTAACCCGGTATCGGAAGGAATACGGAATATAAGCCTGTTAAAACGGCAGGTTCAGTTCCGTATCCGCCGTAGCTTGCAATAACCGTCGAAACTTTTCCTGGATGCGTTCCAGGGCGGGCTTGTCGTCGGCTTCAAAGCGCAGGGTAAGCACCGGGGAGGTATTGGACGCACGCACCAGGCCCCAGCCGTCCCGGAATTCCACCCTTACGCCATCCGTATGGATGATCTGCGCGTCCGGGAAATCGGCGCTGTCCCTGAGCTTCTCCATAAAGGTCTGATGTGACGCTTCCGGCAACCTGACCCGCAGTTCCGGTGTTGAAACACCCTCCGGCATGCCGGCAAACAGTTCTTTCGAGCTGCGCCCGCTGCGCACCAGGATTTCCAGCAGCCGCGCGCCGGCATACATCGCATCGTCAAACCCGTACCAGCGTTCCCTGAAGAAGATATGGCCGCTCAGTTCACCGGCGAGAGGGGCCTGCATTTCCTCCATTTTGCTCTTGATCAGGGAATGTCCTGTTTTCCACATCAGCGGTACGCCGCCGTTGTTCTCAACCACGGTTTTCAGGTAGCGCGAACATTTCACGTCATAGATGATGCCGGCGCCCCTGTTACGGGACAGCACGTCTTTTGCCAGCACCATCAATTGCCGGTCCGGCCAGATAATATGTCCGGCGCTGTCGACAACGCCGAGCCGGTCGCCGTCACCATCAAAAGCCAGCCCGATATCGGCCCCCTGGGTTGTTACCCGCGCGATCAGCGCCTCCAGGTTTTCCGGCTGGCTCGGGTCGGGATGATGATTGGGAAATGCGCCGTCCACTTCGCAATACATCTCTTCCACTTGATGCCCGAGGGCGCGAAAGAGTTGCGGGGCAATCACGCCGGCCACGCCGTTGCCGCAATCGATGATTATCTTCAGCGCCGCGCCGCGCGCGGCTGTTGATATATCGCCGGCTACCCGGGCGACGTAGTCGTTCTTGACGTCGGACGACGACAGCTTCCCCCGGCCGCGGGTAAAGTCACCCGCAACGATGCGCCGGTAAATTGCCTGAAGGTCTTCCCCATGCAGGGTTTTTCCGGCAATGATCAGCTTCATGCCGTTATATTCAGGGCCGTTATGGCTGCCGGTCACCATCACGCCGCTCTCGGCAGGCAACCAGTGCGTGGCGAAATACAACAGCGGCGTCGGGACGATGCCGATATCCACAACATCACGGCCGCTTGATCTCAGGCCGGCAATCAGGGCGCCCGACAACGCCGGGCTGGAGTCCCTGCCGTCGCGCCCCACGACAATCTCCTGTTCGCCCCTGGCAGCAGCCTCAGCGCCGATACCGAGGCCGATCAAGCGGGCGATTTCGGCGGTTAATGTCCGGCCCACTATTCCCCGTATGTCGTAGGCGCGGAAAATGGACGCGGGAATTGTAGTGTCAGTCACTTGATGGTCAGTCCGGACCTGGACTTGTGCGGTTGCTCCGAAGATTTTTTGCGGTAACGCGCGATGATGATTTCCAGCAGTTGCCGGGCCAGTTTTTCCTTAGGCGCCGTTGTCAACGACTCTGATCCGCCCGTCCAGAAAACTTCCAGTGCGTTTTCCTCGCGGTCAAAGCCCAGGTTGTCTCCTACCCGGTTCGCCGCGATCATGTCCAGGTTTTTACTCTTCAGTTTCTTCTTTGCATTGTCATGGAGGTTTTCCGTCTCCGCGGCAAATCCGACCGTGAACGGCGGTCTGTCCAGCACGGCGACTTCCGCCAGGATGTCCGGCGTCTTCTCCAGGCGCAGCAGCAGGTCGGCATCTTTCTTCTTCATCTTCTGCCCTGCCGCATTACCTGTTCGGTAATCCGCCACCGCCGCGGCCGAAACGAATATGTCGCTGGCCGGCGCCGCGGCAAGGACTTCGTCATGCATCTGCCCCGCGGAAACCACCTCTATAACCTTGACCCGCGCCGGCGCCGCCAGGGAAACGGGACCGGACACCAGGGTGACCGCGGCGCCGGCCTCTTCGGCCGCGCGGGCCACGGCATAACCCATCCTGCCCGAACTGCGGTTGCTGAGGTATCGCACCGGGTCGATAAATTCCCGGGTCGGCCCGGCGCTGACCAGCACGCTGACCCCGGCAAGCTGGTTTGTCCTGCCGGCTGAAATAATCGCCTGAACGAGTTCCTCGGGGTCGAGCAGGCGGCCCGGACCCGTTTCACCGCAGGCCTGTGCTCCGCTGGCGGGGCCGAGCAGGGTGACGCCCCTGGCCTGCAGCCGGGCAATGTTCTCCTGCGTGGCCGGGTGCTGCCACATCTGCCGGTTCATTGCCGGGGCAATCAGCAGCGGCGCGGCAGTCGCCAGGCACAGTGTCGATAACAGGTCGTCAGCCAGGCCGTTGCTCAGGCGCGCGATAAAGTTCGCCGTGGCCGGCGCGATAACGATCGCATCGGCCCAGCGGGCGAGTTCAATGTGTCCCATGGCGGCTTCGGCTTCATGGTCCAGAAGATCGGTATGCACCGGGTTTCCCGACAGTGCCTGCAGGGTCAGCGGCGCAATGAATTCGGTTGCCGCCGGGGTCATGACCACCCGGACCTCGGCGCCGTGATCGCGCAA
>CAYOEQ010000264.1:0-3402 GCA_964402775.1 uncultured Enterobacteriaceae bacterium | reverse complement strand
CTGTACGCTTTATCATCCGCTGTCCCTGCGGATGACATCCTTAAAATGCCTGTCCGAACCTGCAAGTCTCTGAGAGGGTTGTAAAGTTGCAGAAATGGACAGCATGTCGGAATTGTAGTCATGCCAATCTGATGGGGGTTTTGTTCAGTTCGGCCTGCAGGTAGTGCAGCACCTCGGCGGCGGTTTTTTTTCCGGCCGCGTGCTCGGCCGGGCCCTTGTCTCCGGGTTGCAGGGTGCGCCATTTCCTCAGGGCGGCCCGCAACTGGTGCTGCTGGCTGACGGTAAAATGCCGTTGCCTCGTGATCGCATGGTAGTCCGGGCCCGCGTCGTTGAGGTCCCGCAGCAGTTCCGACAGCGTCAGAAGCTGCTCGACGATATTCTCGATGACAGGCAGGTTTTGCTTCATTAACCGGCTTGCAAGGTCCGGGTTGACGCCGTCCATGGGCCGGTCAGCGTTATCCGAGACAATCTTCAGCGCCTGCGCCAGTTCCAGCGTTGCGACATCGCTCACGGCGCGGAAGAACCCGGCGCATTCCATGTCGAACAATTCTTCCCGGTAGTCACTGCCGGGTTTGTCCAGGGTGAGCAGGTCGTGGGCCGGGATCGTCACGGGGAAGACCCGGGACGGGAACCAGGCCTGCCCCGACGCGGCATCAGTCACCTTTTTTACGATGACCGCCTGGCCTACCGGCAGGCCGGCATGTCCCGCAATGCCCAGGTTGAGCCAGGCATGGGACCTGTCCGCATCGAAGTACGCATGCGTCCGGGCCACTGCCCCGGCGGCGGCGGACTTGCCGATGCCGGACAGGGTAAGAGAGGTGTGCGCGTTGGCATTATGGTAGATGCGAGATTCGTCCGGCAGGGGGCGCAGGCCGAAATGATCCAGCAACGGCCGGGCCTCGGGCTTCAGGGCGCAGACGATGTGCAGCATCAGTGAGCGTAGCGCGCCAGCAACTGCTCACATTCCGGAACGAAGACCCGGTTGTTGTGTTTTGCGGCGCCGTTCAGGTAAATCCTGATCTTGCTGACCAGTGTATCAACCGCAGCTTTCCGGTCTGCGGGCTCCAGTTCCACCTCGTTGAGGACCCTGTCGATTGACCTGATGCGAAAGCGATCCATGCCCCGGTAGCGGGCTGAGAGTTGATCGGGATGGCCGCCGTACTTGGTGATCAGGCGCTCGTTTACAAACGCCACCGGCATACGGGCGCAGATGCGCAGCCACAAATCGTAGTCCTCGCACACCGGCAGGGTTTCATCGAACAGGCCGACCCGGTCGAATACGCGCCGGTGGATCATGACGGATGAAGGGGAGATCACGCACAGGGGCAGGCAGTATTTGAAGATCGATCCCCCGTATTTTCTGTGTTTGAGATGCGGGTTGACCCGGACGCCGTTGCGTATCCATATTTCATCCGAGTGGACAACATTGATATCCCTGGATTCGCGTACGGTCTGCATCTGCCGGTCCAGCTTGCCGGGGAGCCAGGCGTCGTCCGAATCAAGGAACGCCAGCCAATCGCCGGCGGCAACGCCTATGCCGGCATTCCTGGCCGCGCTCACCCCCTTGTTCTCCTGGGAGATCAGCTTGACGCCGGGATAGTCACGCCGCAACAGGTTCTGGGTCGAGTCGGTGGAACCATCATCTACAACAATGATTTCAAGAGGTTGCAAATCCTGTGAGAGCACTGAATCCAGGCACCTCGGCAGCAGGTGCGCGCGGTTGTACGTGGGAATGATGACGCTCACTGATTTCATGAGATACACACAGTATAACAGTGATAAAATAATCGTATGGCGCGGCTGCAGGACAAGGTAACGGTGGTGACGGGGGCGAGTTCCGGGATCGGGCGCGCCATTGCCCTGGCCTTTGCCGGGGAAGGCGCCCGCGTGGTCGTCAATTACAACAGGTCAGCAGAACGGGCGGAAGATGTTGTCAGGGAAATACAGGGCCTGTCCGGGCAGGCGATCGCGGTACAGGCCGATATAGCCGATCCGGACAGCACCGGCGGCCTGATCGAAACGGCCGGCGCCGAATTCGGCCGCATCGACGTATGGGTGAACAATGCCGGCGCGGATATCCTGACGGGCAGCGGCGCCCGGCTTACCGATCGGCAAAAACTCACCATGCTGACGGAGGTCGACCTGAAAGGGACTATCCAGTGTTGCTGGGCAGTGGCCGATGTGATGCAACGCCAGGGCGGCGGCGTGATCATCAACATGTCCTGGGACCAGGCCGTTCACGGCTACCCGGGGACCAATCCGCAGATGTTTTCCGCAGTGAAAGCCGGCGTCCTGGCCTTCAGCAAATCACTGGCAAAGACCGTCGCCCCGGCGGTCAGGGTCAACGTGCTGGCGCCCGGCTGGATAGCCACTGCTTTTGCCGAAGATGTCATGGATGAGGACTATTATGCAGGACGCATCGCGGAAATTCCGTTGGGGCGATTCGGAACGCCGGAAGACGTGGCCGCGGCCGCGGTATTCCTGGCCTCTGATGACTCCGCCTATATTACGGGAGCGGTGCTTAACGTGGGGGGTGGAGTTGTATAGGGGTCTGTGTGGGATCACGACATGCAGGTTTGGAAGACTATTTTTAGGACACGCTGTGAATACGTCCCTGTACGCTTTATCATCCGCTGTCCCTGCGGATGACATTCCTAAAAATAGTCTTCCAAACCTGCTGGAGAGAACTGTAAGGACTGCCATCCAATTGAAAACAATAAAATCACTGTGTTTTGTTGTGGTTGCCTTATTGCTGGCAACATCCTCTAATGGGTTGTTCGCAAGGGACGGGTATGAGACCGAACGCCGGGAGATGATCGCCGCCATCGAGGAAACGGTGGACGAGACCCGCAGTTATACCGGACTGGACGCCCTGGACCAACGGGTGATGCAGGCGGTGGCGGCCGTGCCGCGTCACGAATTCGTGCCCCGGGACCTGCGATTTGCCGCCTACCTCAACAGGGCGCTGCCCATCGGAGAGGGCCAGACCATATCACAGCCCTATATCGTTGCCCTCATGACGCACTTGCTGGAGGTGGATCAGGATGCGTCGGTGCTGGAAATCGGCACCGGTTCAGGCTACCAGGCTGCGGTCCTGGCGCGGCTGGTGCGCCATGTCTATACCATAGAGATCATCGAAACCCTGGGCAGGCGGGCGGAGGACACCCTGGCGCGCCTCGGTTTCGATAATGTCACGGTAAGGATCGGAGACGGCTACATCGGCTGGGAGGAACACGCCCCATTCGATGCGATCATCGTGACCGCTGCCCCCGAACAAGTGCCGCAACCCCTGATCGACCAGCTTAAACCCGGCGCCCGCATAGTGGTCCCGGTCGGCCCGGCATTCGGCTACCAGACACTGCAGGTACTGGAAAAACAGCAAAACGGCGAGATCAGGGAGAC
>CAYOEQ010000263.1:0-3403 GCA_964402775.1 uncultured Enterobacteriaceae bacterium | reverse complement strand
TAATTATTCAACATCTTCCCGGCGACGAAGTATTTTATTTATTTTATATCGCTAAGGTATTGCAGCTTCCGTCTCTTTTTCCTCTATCTCGATGGTGAGTTCATCGTTCTCCGCCGAGACTATGACATGGCCGCCGTGCAGCAGTTTTCCGAACAGCAGTTCTTCCGCCAGTTTTTTCTTGATCTGTTCCTGGATGAGACGCGCCATGGGCCGGGCGCCCATCACCTTGTCGTAGCCATGTTTGGCCAGCCACAGGCGGGCGGCGTCATCCACGTCAATGACGACCTTCTTGTCATCGAGTTGCGCCTGCAGTTCGACCAGGAATTTATCCACCACGTTAAGGATGGTCTTGTGGTCCAGCGCATTGAATTCAATGATGGCATTCAGGCGGTTGCGGAATTCGGGACTGAAGATCTTGTTGATGACTTCCATGGCGTCGGAACTGTGGTCCTGCTGGGTAAAACCGACTGAAGCGCGGCTGATGCGATCCGCCCCCGCGTTGGTGGTCATAATGACGATGACATTGCGAAAATCGACGTGGCGGCCGTTGGTGTCGGTGAGAGTTCCGTGGTCCATCACCTGCAGCATGAGGTTGAAGACGTCGGGATGCGCCTTTTCCATCTCGTCCAGCAGCAGCACGCAATGGGGGTGTTTGGTGACCTCATCGGTCAGCAGGCCGCCCTGGTCGAAACCGACATAGCCCGGCGGCGCGCCGATCAACCGGGATACCGTATGGCGTTCCATGTATTCCGACATATCGAAGCGGATCAGCTGGATACCCATGGCATTGGCCAGTTGCTTGCTGATTTCGGTTTTTCCGACACCGGTAGGTCCTGCCAGCAGGAATGCGCCGATAGGCTGTTCCGGGTTGCCGAGACCGGAGCGCGCCATCTTGATGGCTGTGGCAAGACTTTCAATAGCCTTGTCCTGGCCGAACACGACCATTTTCAGGTTGCGCTCGAGGTTTTTCATAATATCGCGGTGTGACGTGGTGACCGTTTTCGGCGGGATGCGGGCGACCTTGGCTACAATGCTTTCGATATCCTGGACCCCGATGGTCTTTTTGCGCCGGGAGGGCGGCACCAGGCGTTGTGACGCGCCTGCCTCATCGATGATGTCGATAGCCTTGTCGGGCAGGTGGCGGTCGGTGATGTAACGTTCCGACAGCTCCGCTGCGGAGCGCAACGACTGGTGGGTGTAACGCACCTGGTGATGTTCCTCAAAACGGGACTTCAGCCCCTGTAATATTTTGACGGTTTCCTCAATGGAAGGCTCGGCCACATCGATTTTCTGGAAACGCCGGGCCAGGGCGCGGTCTTTCTCGAAGATGCCCCGAAATTCCTGGAAGGTAGTGGAGCCGATACACTTTATGTCGCCGGATGCCAGGACCGGTTTGATGATGTTGGAAGCGTCCATGACTCCGCCCGAGGCGGCGCCGGCGCCGATGATGGTGTGTATCTCGTCGATGAACAGAATTGCGCCCGGACGATTCATAAGTTCCGCAATGACTCCTTTGAGCCGCTTTTCGAAATCACCGCGATATTTCGTTCCCGCCAGGAGTGCGCCCATGTCAAGGGAATAAATTGTGCAGTCCTGCAATACTTCCGGCACCTGACCGTCGACTATCTGCTTGGCGATACCCTCTGTGATGGCGGTTTTGCCGACACCGGCCTCGCCGACGAAAATCGGATTGTTCTTGCGCCGCCGGCACAGAATCTGTATGGTCCGTTGCACCTCATGCTCGCGTCCGATGAGCGGGTCTATCTTGCCGAGTTCCGCCTGTTGATTAAGGTTGATTGTGTAATTTTCCAGTGGGTTCCTGCTGCTTTCATCCCGGGATGTTTCGTCATCACCGACCGAAGCGTCCGGAGCGCCCGGTTCATTTTCCGGGTTTTTTGTGACTCCGTGGGCGATGTAGTTCACCACGTCAAGACGCGCGACGTTCTGCCTGTTCAGGAAAAAGGCGGCATGGGATTCGCGTTCGCCGAAGATGGCAACCAGGATATTGGCGCCGCTGACTTCTTTCTTCCCGGAGGACTGTACGTGCTGAACGGCGCGCTGGAATACCCGTTGAAAACCCAGCGTGGGTTGGGTTTCGCGCTCATCGTCGTCAGTCAGGCGCGGGGAATTATCCTCTATGAAGCGCGTAAGTTCATTTTGCAGTTCATCCATGTCCGCGCCGCAGGCGCGCAACACCTTGATTGCGGCAGGGTTGTCAAGCAAGGCCAGTAATAAATGCTCAACCGTCACGAATTCGTAGCGTTTGTCGCGGGCGTTGCGAAACGCGTCATTCAGTGTCTGTTCCAGGTCTTTGTCGAGCATAGCGGTTTCCGGGCCAGTCTCAGTAGGCTTTCTCCATTGTACATTTTAACGGATGTTCATGTTCCTGCGAGTAATGATTTACCTGGACGACCTTGGTCTGGGCAATATCATGAGTAAAGATACCACACACTCCCATACCCCGTGTGTGTACCTCGAGCATAATCCGCGTGGCGGTCTCCCGGTCCATGGAAAAGAAAATTTCCAGGATGTGCACTACGAACTCCATGGGCGTGTAATCATCATTGATCAGAAGAACCTTGTACAGGGGCGGCCGTTTTAACTTGGGCTTGGCCTCCAGTAACGCCAGATCCTCGTTATAACGTTCGTGTGGTTTCTCAGACATCGCGCCGGTGTATCGTGTGTTTTCCTAATAATAACCTAACAGGTTATGCGTGCCAATAACGTGTGTACGCGAGTTCCTGACCGTGGGCCACGGATTTGCAGGCAGGGCAGTGACGGTGTATATTAACCGTTTTGTTTTTGTTAAAGGAGCACCAGATGAATAATGAAATAAAGCGGATAGAACAGGACTGGGCGGAGAACCCGCGCTGGGCAAACGTCAGGCGGGATTACAGCGCCGCGGACGTAGTCAAGTTGCGCGGTTCAGTACTGGTTGAACACACCCTGGCGCGCAGGGGCGCCGAGAGGTTGTGGCGACTCGTTACCGAGGAAGACTACATCAACAGCCTGGGCGCGGTAACCGGCGGCCAGGCAGTGCAGCAGGTAAAAGCCGGCGTTAAAGCCATCTACCTGTCGGGCTGGCAGGTGGCGGCCGACGGCAATACCTCAGAGACCATGTATCCTGATCAATCGCTTTATGCAGTCGATTCGGTTCCAACCGTAGTGCGCCGCATCAACAACGCCTTCAAACGCGCCGATGAAATCCAGTGCGCGAGAGGTGAGGGCAATGTGGATTACTTCGCTCCGATCGTCGCCGATGCCGAAGCCGGGTTCGGTGGCGTGCTGAATGCGTTTGAGCTGATGAAGGCCATGGTTGAGGCCGGCGCGGCGGGCGTGCATTTCGAAGACCAGCTTGCCTCCGTGAAGAAATGCGGGCACATGGGCGGAAAAGTGCTGGTGC
>CAYOEQ010000262.1:0-3405 GCA_964402775.1 uncultured Enterobacteriaceae bacterium | reverse complement strand
CGGTATGAAGGTTGTTGGTATGCATCCAGTGTTTCATGTCACGGGCATCCCCGCCCAGCAGCACGTAGAGACTCCGGTAACAACGGATAAACAACAGCGCCAGCTCTCCCGCTTTACTCGTTTCGCTGACACCCCGGTTTATCGATGTGCGATCCTTTCCTATAACCTGGCCCAGTTCACTCCGGGACAAGCCAAGCTCCTTGCCTGCATTCAGCAATGCCTGGGCCAGTACGGCGCTCGAGTCAACCTGTATTGTTTCTGCGGTACGCATAATGGTCCATATTTGATGTATTCACACAAATATAGACCATTTTGTTTTATTTGCAACACTTTCTTATGTTCAGCTCAGGTCAGCTTTCGATTAATCTCGGCGAACTTCTCATCCTGTTCGGCAAATCGCGCCTGCATGTTTCGATTTATCTCGGCAATTTTCTCTTCCTGCCGGGCAAACTGCGCCTGCATGTTCTTGTTGGTCGTGTCGATATCATCCTTGGTGGCCATGTTGGCTCTCATGCCGTCTATATCGGTTCTCATGCCGTCCATTTTGGCTCTCATGCCGTCTATGTCGGTTTTCATGCCGCCCATGTTGGCTCTCATGCCGTCTATGTCGGTTTTCATGCCGTCCATGTTGGCTCTCATGCCGTCTATGTCGGTTTTCATGCCGTCCATTTTGGTTTTCATACCGTCCATGTTGGTTTTCATACCGTTCAGATCTTCCTTGGTGGCCAGGTGTGAGGTTGATTCTTTGATCAGGTCGGCAAAGGCGCGGATGAATGCCGTTGCGCTACCGTTGAGTTTGTCGTGATGTTCCAGCATGGGTAATACTCCTTTTTTTGATGTTAATTTCCAGGGACGAAATTCTGTCCCTGACGACGCCTGCCAGTATTATTATGTACGAGGGGGCTGTCAACGGCTTTTTGCGCGATTTTGTGAGTTTTCTCACAAAATCAGGCAGGTTTGGAGGAGCCGGTCTTGAAGGTTGCCCCGGCGCTGGTTGCCGGGGGAGATCAATCGGAGCCGTAGCCCTCGGGGGCCTCCGCCACGGCTACCTGCTGGGGTGGGTCCACACGGACCCGGAAGTAGGTTTCTACTGTGGATCTGAGAGAGGCAAGTTCGATTTTCACCCCCTCAATCTCTTTGCCCTGTTCCTTAATATCCTTCCTTTGCTCCCGCATTTCCGTGCGCAGGCCGTTTTGACCCGTAATAATCAGACCGGCCAGCACTGCGCCCACACCGAGCATTGTCACGCAGACGCTGATGATTGCAATAATTTCAATCGACATTTTATTTTCTTTCCTTTATTTCTTTAACCATGTTTCTCATGCCGACCCTGCCTGGTTGTTGCTCAGGCCAGGCGGGTCAGCGTGATGTCCGGGAATGTCTTAACCCGGTCCCTTTAGTCCATAGTTCATCAGTGTATTTGTGTGTAATTTGATTGTCAACGGGTGGGGTATGGATGGGTGGGGTATGGATGGGGACGGACTTAAAGTCCGTCCCTGGTCGGTCCCCGGTCGTCCCCGGTATTACGTTAGCGGATGGGATGGGGACGGACTTAAAGTCCGTCCCTGGTCGTCCCCGGTTGTCCCCGGTTGTCCCCGGTTGTCCCCGGTAATTTTTTCCAGGAAAGCTGAAAACCTGAGTTTTACCTGGGTGTCCTGTATTTTTTGGGTGTCCTGTATTTTCTGTATTTTTGCCAAATATCTATGCAGAAGGCGGTGAGGATGAGACCGAATTCGAGGGGGCGGACCCATACCGGGTGGGCGAAGGGTTCCAGGGTGTAGTCGGCCAGGTTGATGCCGGTGATGTAGGACAGGAACAGCGCCCAGGCGGCTGTCCAGGCCCAGAGCGTGGGATAGACGACGGCGAAGGGCAGGAGCCAGAGGGCGTACCAGGGGTTGATGACCGGGGCCGCGAACAGGAATGCGCCGTAGATCCAGTCGCCGCGGGGGATCTCGCCCGGTGTTTCCCGGCGGTATCTCAACCACAGGGCGCTGCCGAGGGCCAGCAGGACCGCGCCCAGCAGCAGTTTTGCGTCAGTTTCGGAAAGCCATTGCGTCAGCGCGCCGTACAGGGCCGAGTTGAATTCCCAGGCGCGGGCGAACACGGTCAGGGATGCCGCGTCCGAACTGCCCTGGAGCAGGAACGGCAGGTACAGCAGGACGAGCACGGCGCCGAATGCTAGCCAGGCGCGCAAGCCGGCCCGCGCCAGGACAAAAGGCGCCACGAGCAAGGCCAGCACTTTGGCGCCGGCGGCCAGGGCCAGGCATACGGCAGCGCGCGTCACCAGCCCGTCCCGGCGCAACAGCACCGCGGCGAACAGCAGGCAGGCGCCCATGCCGTCCGGGTGGGCGGTAAAGGCGATCTCCTTGATTACCAGCGGGCACCAGGCATAGAGCAGGACGTATCTCGCCGGTGCGGCGGCCAGCAACAGCCGGATGAGCAGGATGTCAAAACCGATGAACAGCAGTTGCAACGGGACCAGGCTCCCGGCTTTCACGAAATAGGCCAGGAGGAAAGCGTACTGGCTGGTCGGCCCGTAGATGGTCGGCAGGTCCGGGTAATTGACCTGGTCCAGGATGCGCTGGAACACGGCCGGCACGGCGGGGTCGCCGAAAGAATACAGCGGCGCCCAGCCGTAGGGCGTGCCGGTCTCGGCGAAGCGGTAGCCGTCCCACAGGTAACGGAACCAGTCGTCTTCGAACAGGGGGACTCCGAACAGTCCGCAGAGGCGGAACGAGACGGCCCAGAAGATAAGGCGGGCGACGGGGAGTGTCCCCGGCTGCAGCCGGAACGCGGCAAACGCGACGAGCAGGGGGATGCTGACCCAGGCCAGGAGGAGAAAGAAGGCCGGTAGCGCCGGTTCTTCCAGGGTACCGCGCGAATACCAGGAAAGTGCGGCCCAGCCCAGCAGGCAAGTAAACCCGCAGGCGTCAATGAGCCGGTTACGGCCTTGACTGGTCTGTATCAGGTCAGACATGTCCATGCCGGGCTTGACCCCCGCTCAACTCCATACGGGGGCAGGCTCCGGCATCCAGTGGAATACTGTGTCGCCTGCTCCCTCCCCCTTGACCATGCCGGGCTTGACCCGGCATCCAGTGAAATACTGTGTCGCCCGTTGGGCGACCCATTATATGACTGGATTCCCGCGTGCGCGGGAATGGCAAAATATGCAATGGGCGACGCATTATATGACTGGATATATGGGGTCAGAGTAAAAATTCTTCGAATTTCTTACTCTGACCCCGGGATTCTATTATGGTCTCAGGGTGCGTTCAGGGCCCAGTCATATTCATCGTCGAAGCTGTCATGGTTGCCCAGCATATCCAGCAACTCAGGGCCGGCGTATTGTTTCAGGTGGGCGAATACGCCTGCGTCGGTGCCGCCGAAATCTTCCTTGAACCAGTC
>CAYOEQ010000261.1:0-3410 GCA_964402775.1 uncultured Enterobacteriaceae bacterium | reverse complement strand
AGCGCGACACGCAAAACATATTTCTACGGGTCGCGAAAAAACCCTTGCCGCCGGGTGAAAAAAACGCCAATAACGTCCACGATTGCCGTACCACTAAAACCGCGAAACGTTTCCCGGAGGCGTTGGCGTTCTGCCGTCACATTGCCGATCTGGAAGGCGGAGAACTCGGCCGAGCCACCCTGGTTGCACTGCAACCGGGGGGCTGGGTGCGCCCACACGAGGACACCGGGGAATATTACCGGATACGGGACCGCTACCACCTGGTGCTGAAAAGTCCGGTAGGCAGCCCCCTGACTTGCGCAGGCGAAACGGTCATCATGCGCGAAGGAGAGTTATGGATATTCGACAACAAGTCGGAGCACCAGGCCCGCAACCCGTCCGATCAACCGAGGATACATTTGATATTCGACGTGTTACCAGCTCCGGGGTATGGGTTTTATGTCTGACCACGATCTGACCGAACCTCTATCGGCCATAATATCTTGATTGCAGCAGCCAGCGCGTGGGCGGCCGAGTCCAGGCGTACCGCGTTGTCGTATACCTCGGTCCGCAGTGCGCCCAGGACGCGGGTTTTTTTTGATATATAAAATGTGTCGTGCTGATCGCGAAACTGCAATTGCCGCAGCGAGCGCAGCCCGCGCTTGACGGCAAGATCATAGGCGTCGGTGCGGGCCGCGTCCCCTAACGCCCTGGCCAGCGCCAGGGCATCTGCCAGCCCCTCCAGGTAGGCCCCTGTCGAAGCCGCGTGGGGCGGGCCGAATTCGGGCTGTTGCGGATTGTAAAAGCGACCGCGCAGGTCGTCCGCCAGTCCGTCCCATTGTTGCATCGGCAGTAACCAGTCGCTCATCTCGAACACGAAGTCGGCGAACTCGCGCCGCCCGGTCTGCCTGTACAACGATGCGCAGGCCTGTGTGTGCCACGGCACGAAGGCCGGGTTGCGCGCCCGGTAATGACGCTCCCGGCAGCGTGAGAAGACCTCCGCACAGCAGCGAAGTGGCGGCGCGAAGCCGGTTCCCAGACGGTTTGCCTCGGCCCAGAACAACAGGGCTTCGCCGGAGTAAAAATTCCAGTTCTCGCCGTCCCGCTCTGCCGGGAAAAAGAACGTGCGAAACCCCTGTTCCGTGTCCCGGAGTGAGTTCACGCCTGCAGCCAGCAGGGTTAACTCGGAATTGAATTCTGCCCGCGCCGGATTCTCCAGTATTGCAAGCGCAGCGATGGCAGCAGCGCCGAGTTTTGCCCCCTTGCTTTCCACGATAGCGCCGCGGCCGTTGCCGATATTCCGGAAATAGCGCTTCAGGTTATAGCGAAGATTGAGACGCGCCGCATCATGCAGTTCCCTGCTGCTGCGCAGTTTTGCCAGGCGCGTGAGAGACAGTGTTGCCAGAAACCGGCGTATGGCGTTATCGGCCGGTGATTCCTCGCCGCGGCTGGGCCAGTACTTGTAAGGCAGCGCGCCTTCGGGAGACAGGTTGCCGGTCATCCACAGGCCGATACCATCCGCCAGGTCAGCAGAGCGATTTTCATGGGGAGCCGGATCAGGCGCCACCAGGGTTGCGCCACGATACAATTCCACTCCTTCGGTCTTTTCGTTAGCCGGCAACAGGAACTGCCTGGCGGAAAATGCGCGCAGGCCTCCCTCGGCGGCAAACTCATCTGGCTTGATGTCCCGTTCTTCAAGAAACCTGTCCAGCGCCCGTTTGAAACGAAGGTTGGCGGAGATCATCCACGTCGGCGCAAACCGGGCAATCTCGCCGCGAAAGCTGAGCTCCATGCCTGTAAGTCCGCGAGCGCGCTGGTAAAAAACCCGGGAAAACCGGTCCCGGGAAACCGGACGAAAATTATCGCAGACGCACACCTCGATCCTGTCTCCCCGGCGTGCGCCAATATGCCCGGGCAGCCCGGCGATGGAAACATTATCGAGCCAACCGTTGCGCTCTGCCTTTCCATTACGCCTGAGGCAAAACCAGATTGCTTCGGAGGGTAAGGAACCGGTCATGTCCTGATAGTGTAAATGATAATAATTTTCATTCAAAATCAATGAGTTAAGCTTGACAAGGAATATTTTACCAGTTATGCTGTTAACGTTTTTTTATACTGATCATAGTCTCGGGAAGCAGCGAGAAGCTGTCAACATGTTGCGCTTATGGTCAGCCCATTATTGAGGAGGTTCATTATGCAAGGTGACAAGAAAATTATCGAGTATCTCAACAAAGTGCTGAAGAACGAATTGACGGCGATCAACCAGTACTTCCTGCATGCGCGCATGTGGAAGGACTGGGGCCTGAAGGAACTGAATGAGCATGAATACCATGAATCCGTTGATGAGATGAAACATGCCGACAAGCTCATCGAACGGATCCTTTTCCTGGAGGGACTGCCGAACCTGCAGGACCTGGGCCGTCTGTTTATCGGTGAAAATACCGTGGAGATGCTGGAATGCGACCTGAAACAGGAAAATCTCGCCATCCCGTTATTGCGGGAGGCCATAGCCCATTGTGAAACTGAGCGGGATTATGTCACCCGAGAACTCCTGGAAGAGATCCTCGAAAACGAAGAGGAACATGTGGATTGGCTGGAAACCCAGCTCGGACTGATAGAAAAGGTCGGCCTGGAGAATTACCAGCAGTCCAAGATGTAGTCCGAACTTCAGGCAACAGGGGGGGACAGAATTTAATTCTGTCCCCTGCTGGAATTCAGGGGTCAGAGTAAAATCACCCATGCTCCCGCTATCTGCCAGGATAACGACGATTTTACTCTGGCCCCGTCCATCTCGATCCTGCCGCAAAAAATAGTTGCAAATGATTCTCATTTGTTTTACAATTCGTGTTACTAAACTAACTGCGAGTAGAGAACGCTGTCAGATGTACATATGTGTGTGTAACGCGGTAACGGAAGGTCAGGTCAGGCAAGCCATCGACGAAGGCGCCTTGACAACTTGCCAACTCAGGAAAAAACTCGACGCCGAGCGCGTTTGCGGTTCCTGCGATGATTGCCTCGAAGACTACCTTGCCGAAGCATTCATGTTTGCTTCCCCCGGCCTCGGAACCGCAGCAGTAAAATAACCGCCGCCAGGCACCTCTCCTTCCCTCTTGTTCCTGTGTAAGCAGGAAAACCGGGCAAAACTGCGTGGATCAGGGTTTGTTAATGCAAATGAGAATAATTATTATTTGCATCACGTCTCGTATTAATGTAGTATCGGTTCCGGACACAACAAAAAATTAACGTAAGAGAACTTATGCCAGTTATTTCCTGTATATACGGGCGCTACCGACAAGCCGCAAGGGTAGTCACTGCGGGTCTGGCCCTGGCTGTTTCCCACAGCCCGGTATTTGCTGCCCAACATGACGTCGATGAAGAGATAACCGTTGTCGGCAGCCAGACCGATGCCCGGAGTGTTGCCGGTTCGGCCC
>CAYOEQ010000260.1:0-3417 GCA_964402775.1 uncultured Enterobacteriaceae bacterium | reverse complement strand
GCATCCGTCCGCGTCGGCGAACCAAAAGATCTCCGGGAATGTTACGACACCTACAGAACTCAGAAAAGAGAGACGGTAGAACAGATAACCCATGAACTTGAAACATCGGTTCAGAGTTTGGTCGGTGGGTTATCCTAACTTTAGGCGCTATAAGGAGTGTTTGAACATGAACCGAAACTTCGATCCGGATGGATTCATCCGCCGGATTGGCGAGCGGCTCGTCGATGAATTCAAGGACGCAAAAGCCGGTACAACTCCATCGACCGTAGGTTCCGCAGCGGAGCAACCGGTGAGGGATCAACTGGAACAGATCCTGCCTAGGGGAATAGCAGTGGGAGAAGGCTTCGTGATCGATAGCTACGGCGGGACGAGCCGTCAGCAGGATGTGATCTTGTACGAGCGGGATATTTGTCCAGTGTTTTCGATAAACAGAACGCCACAGACGACCTACTACCCGTGCGAAGGCGTGATCGGCGTAGGTGAAATCAAGAGTTCACTGGATCGGGATTCGCTCCAGGACGCATTCGAAAAGGTGGCATCTGTGAAGCGGCTCCGACGCCACACTGTACATGATTCAATGCCCCATCCTACAACTGGGAGACCCATCCCCTTGTATCGAAACTATCTAACCCCACGTCGCGACGCGATAACTATGTTGGACGAGGGGCGAGACGAAAAGGGGAGACTACAGATATTCGGGTTCGTGCTGTCGGGCGAATCGCGGTTAAAATACGAAACGTTGGTAGCGACCTTTTGTGCACTCGCTGCACAGGTGGGAAACAGCTTGTCACCTAATCTACTAGCAACATTGGATGGCTACGCCATTAGTTGGGGCAATATCGCTAAGGAGGAGCGAAAGGAGATACGTCAATCTAAAGATGGCACTTACGGCCTGAGCGTTTACAAGGACGGTCCTGAGAGCTGGCAGGTATCGTGGTCGGAAGAGACTGCGACGCATATAGGTGGGTCCGAGAACTCCGATGCGTTCCGGTTACTCGTGCGCTGGATCAGACAGGGAGCTGAGCTGGGTAGAACCAGCGACGTACAGTCGTTTGACCGCTACTTTGAGCCAAAATCCTCTGGCGAGCCGACGCCTCTGCTGAGCGGCCCCCAAATCTTGGATCACTTTAGATGTGAGATTGCCGGGTCTCGGCGGGCTGATAGTTTAGGGCTTGGGCAAATTCATCGGGTGTTTTATATCCAAGGCTACTATGGGGTCGTTGCTGGTTGTACAGGCGCCGATAGTCCTCCACGACGACACGGGCTTCGGCGACCGAAAAGAAGATTTCTGGCGTAAGACACTCGGCTCGAAGACGGCTATGAAAACTTTCGATGAGGCCATTTTGCCACGGGCTACCCGGCTCGATATAAAGCGTCTGGATGTCGGCGGCAGCGCACCAATCCTGCATGCGCCGGGCGATAAATTCCGAGCCATTATCCGAGCGCATAAACGCCGGCGCACCCCAAGTGGTACGGATCCGAAAAGCACTTGGTACCGCTCCGTACGAGTTTTATCAGTTGCAACCGACCTATGTACTCTACAGGGAATTCTCAGAATATCTCGATTACAATCCTGAAAAGGATATCCGAATTACTGCTGCTACTGTTGCGTCGGCTAGACGAATCCAGGGCCAACAACTGGCCGAGGGAACTGGTCTTTCACCCGGTCGGCTTAATCGCGCTGTAGAATATCTGGCTGATTACGGCCTTGTCGATAGGGTCCAGAGTATAGGAAGCTATCCATTCTCGTTTCGTGCTCTCATAGCAACTCGGCGAACCCGCCAGTTTGTCTCAGAATAGGAAGAGTCAGATAGCTTTCATTAGATGTTCACGTTAAGAATACCCTTCTCAATACGCCACCTTGCGAATCAGATTCGGCTACAACTTGCCGTTGGTTTGCTAGAAGAAGCACCTTAACTCAGCTTAAGCCATCTCCAAGGCGCGCTTGACCGCTTTGGGGTCACGGGCGATTATGCGCAGGAGCGTACGGGCCGCCTGATCCGGCTGGTAGCGCCCCTGCTCCCAGTCTCGTACCGTCGCCAAAGAAAGCTGAAATGTAGTGGCGAATTCGCGCTGAGTTAGACGCAAGGCTTTGCGGATCGCCTTAGTGTCGGGAACGCGCTCGAATGCTGCGAGTTCCTCATCCGTCAAAGGAGGATTGTCGGGATCGGACAACGCGGCCTTCTCGATATCCTCGTCGCTCATGGAATCGAGACGTTGCTCCTCGGACTCGCTCAGACGCGGTAGATTCTTTTCGTCCAGCCTAAATTTCGTGGTATTTTCTTCGCTCATGACGCGTTGCTCTCCGGGCAGAGATGATTCGAGTTCGTGGAAAACGTTCTGTGTAAACTACGAGCAATACGTGATCATCAACCATGCCAATGACGCGACGGCGTACTTCCTCCTCGTATTCTATCAGTTCCTCTTCTTCTAATCGGTAGGGATCGAGGAACACTCGCGCGGCGTATTCAAACGGAATCCCATGTTTGGCCAGATTCATCGCCGCTTTGTTCTCATCCCATTCGAATTCCATAAGACGAATATACGGGACTCCCGTAGTTACATCAATGAAGGCGTCGGGCTACCGACCCAGCCCCACCAGTTACCTTGACATCAACGACGAGCGCTCGCTACTTTCTCTCCTGTACACAGAGGATTGTCCATGCCCGTCCAAACCCACTTCGACTTCCACCACCCCACCCGCATCGTCCACGGCCCCGGGTCCATCGCCTGCTTGGCAGATTGCTTCTCGCCAGCCGACAAGGTCCTGATCGTCTCCGATCAGGTCTTAGGAGAAATCGGCACAGTCGAAGCAGTCACCGCCGCCCTCGGCGACATCCCCCACGCCGTCTATCTCAAAGACGGTTCGAGTGAGCCGACCCAAGAATCCGTCGAAGACGGAGCCCAAGCGTACCGACAAGAACGCTGCACCGCCATCATCGGCCTCGGCGGTGGCTCCCCCATGGACGTGGCCAAGATGATCGGCGTCCTCGCATCCAACAACGGACGCATCACCCAGTATCTGGGCAGCGACAAAGTCGCAAACGCCCTGCCCTATCTCGCCTGCGTCCCCACGACCTATGGCACCGCCAGCGAAGTCACGCCCTTCGCCGTGCTGGACAATCCCGCCAGCGGCAACAAAGACCCAGTCATTAGCTGGAAGATCGCGCCCCAACTCGGCGTCCTCGACCCCAACCTGTCGGTCGCGCTGCCCGCCCTCGTCGGCGCAGCTACTGGCATGGACGCCCTGACCCACGCGCTCGAATCGTATATCAACTTAGCGGCCACGCCCCTCACCGAAGGCATCGCGCTGCACGCCATCCGCCTCATCGGCGACAACCTGCGCTTAGCCTGCGCCAACGATCACGCGCTAGCCGCCACCGAAAACATGCTCATCGCCAGTATGCTGGCCGGCGT
>CAYOEQ010000259.1:0-3417 GCA_964402775.1 uncultured Enterobacteriaceae bacterium | reverse complement strand
CCCGCCCGTTTGAACGCCGTCAGGGTTTCCAGCACCGCGGTTTTCTCGTCCAGCCAGCCACGCTCCGCGGCGGCCTTGATCATGGAATATTCACCGCTGACGTTATAGACGAAAGTAGGCATACGGAATTCGGATTTGACCCGCCGGATGATGTCCAGGTACGGCAGGCCGGGCTTGACCATGACCATGTCCGCGCCTTCGCTGATATCCAGCGCCACTTCACGTAATGCCTCGTCTGAATTGGCCGGGTCCATCTGGTAGGTCTGCTTGCCGCCCTTGCCGAGGTTTGCCGAGGACCCCACGGCGTCCCGGAACGGGCCGTAAAACCCGGAGGCGTATTTTGCCGAGTAGGCGAGGATGCGGGTATTGACATGGCCGGCGCCGTCCAGGGCCTTGCGAATGGCGCCGATGCGGCCGTCCATCATGTCGGAAGGGGCAACGATATCGATCCCTGCTTCGGCCTGGGACAAGGCCTGTTGCACCAGGACTTCTACAGTGGCGTCGTTGACGACATAGCCGCTGTCATCCAGCAGGCCGTCGTGCCCGTGGGTGGTGAACGGGTCCAGCGCCACGTCCGCGACGACGCCCAGCCCGGGGAGCGCGGCCTTGAGTTCCCTGGCCGCCGACTGGACCAGGCCGTCCGGGTTCCAGGCTTCCCTGCCGTCCGCGCTCTTCTTCTGTTCCGGGGTAACGGGAAACAGGGCCAGCGCCGGGATTTTCAGTTGCGCACAGGTGCGGGCCTCTTCGAGAAGCAGGTCGATACTCAGGCGCTCAACACCCGGCATCGCGGGAACGGGTTCGCGGCGATTTTCACCCTCTATGATGAAAACAGGATAGATAAGGTCCGCGACCGTGAGTGATGTCTCCCGCATCATGCGCCGGGTGAAATCATGCTCACGCATGCGCCGTAACCGGATTGTGGGGAAGTTTCCCGGGTTGTTAAACGGCATGTCTAATGATATTTTGGTTAAAAAACAGGGTTATTTTAGGGATTTATGGGGTCAGAGTAAAAATTATATGAAATCAGAAAATAATTTCACCCAGGTCGTGAAAGACAACAAGCCGTTACAGGTCGTCGGTACGATAACCGCGCTGGCCGCGCGCATGGCGCAACGGGCGGGGCATAAGGCGATTTACCTCTCCGGCGGCGGATTGGCTGCCAACTCCCTGGGTGTCCCCGATCTCGGCATCAGTTCCCTCGAGGACCTGCTGATTGACGTGCGGCGTATTACCGATGTCTGCGACCTGCCGTTGCTGGTGGATGCGGATACCGGCTTCGGCGGCGCGTTCAATATCGCCAGGACGGTCAGGAGCCTTGCCAGGGCCGGCGCCGCGGCCATGCACATCGAGGACCAGGTGACACAGAAACGCTGCGGGCACAGGCCGAACAAGGCCATTGTCCCGCAGGCGGAGATGGTGGACCGTATCAAGGCCGCGGTGGACGCCCGTGACGATGACGGTTTCGTCATCATGGCGCGCACCGATGCCCTGGCGGTCGAGGGCATGCAGGCCGTTACGGAACGGGCTAACGCCTGTATCGAAGCCGGCGCCGACATGATCTTTCCGGAGGCGGTGGCGACCCTGGAGCAGTACCGGACCCTGCGTGCGCAGATACCGGCGCCGATCCTGGCGAATATCACCGAATTCGGCAAAACACCCCTGTTTTCGACCCCGGAACTGGGCGCCGCGGGCGTCGATATCGTGTTGTACTGCTGTGGGGCCTACCGGGCGATGAACAAGGCCGCCATGGGTTTTTACCGGGCCGTCCTGGCAGACGGCCACCAGCGCAATGTTATCGATTCCATGCAGACCCGGGAGGAGATGTATGACCTGTTGGACTACCACGAATACGAACAGAAACTGGATGCCCTGTTTCTTGAGGACGCGCCGCAATGAGCGCTAAAGCGAAGAAATCGGTCTCCCTGTCGGGCGTGCCGGCCGGGAATACCGCCTTGTGCACCGTAGGCCGCAGCGGCAACGACCTGTCGTATCGCGGCTACGACATACTGGATATCGCCGAGACCTGTGAATTTGAGGAGATCGCGCACCTGTTGCTGCATGAGCGCTTGCCCGACCGGACGGAACTGGACAGGTACAAGGTGAAACTGGCCACGCTGCGCAGCCTGCCGGATCCGGTTAAACGCGGCCTGGAATTGCTGCCGGCCGATGTCGCGCCCATGGATGTCCTCAGGACCGGCTGCTCGCTGCTGGGCGCGGTGGCGCCGGAATCCGGGGAGCATACTGGTGCGGAAGCCCGTGATATCGCTGACCGGTTACTGGCTTCATTCCCTTCCATGCTGGCTTACTGGCACCATTTCAGCCGGCACGGCAGGCGCATCGATGAGAACACCGGAGATGATTCCATCGGTGGCCACTTCCTGCACATGTTGCACCAGGAGGCGCCCCCGGATTTATGGGTCCGGGCCATGCACACCTCCCTGGTCCTGTATGCCGAACACGAGTTCAACGCCTCCACCTTCACCGGCCGGGTCATCGCCGGCACCGGATCGGATATGTATTCGGCCGTTACCGGCGCCATCGGCGCACTGCGCGGGCCGAAGCACGGCGGCGCCAATGAAGTCGCCATGGAAATCCAGCAGCGTTATGCAACCCCGGATGAGGCGGAGGCGGACATCCGCGCCCGGCTCGCCCGGAAAGAGATAGTCATGGGGTTCGGCCATCCCGTGTATACCATCTCGGACCCCCGCAACGAGGTCATCAAACGCGTTGCGAAACAGCTCTCCGTGGAAAAGGGCGACATGAACCTGTTCAATATTGCGGAAAAACTGGAGACCGTGATGTGGGACGTCAAAAAAATGTTCCCCAACCTGGACTGGTTCTCCGCAGTCTCTTACAACATGATGGGTATTCCCACCCCCATGTTTACGCCGATATTCGTCATGTCGCGGGTGACGGGCTGGGCGGCGCACATCATCGAGCAGCGCCAGGACGGAAAGATCATCCGGCCCGGCGCCAATTACACCGGGCCGGACAAGGTTGAGTTTGTTCCGTTGGAAGGCAGGGGCGGGGGATAATACAGGGGTCGTAATGCAGGGGTCAGAGTAAAAATTCTGCGAATTTCTTACTCTGACCCCGTAAATTCAACCTGTTCGCCATTGCCGTCATGCTCCCGGATGGCGCCGAGACGCCATGCCTGCTCGCCTGAAGCGTGTAGCAATTCGAGGGCTTTTTCTTCCTCTTCCGGACTCACTACGAGGGCCATGCCGATCCCGCAGTTGAAGGTCCGGTACATCTCTTTCGTTTCGACATTGCCGGTTTCCTGCAACCAGTGGAATATGCCGGGCCAGCGCCAACTCCCGGGATCGATCTCTGCACAGGTATCTGCGGGTATGACCCGGGGGATGTTTTCGGTCAATCCTCCTCCCGTGATATGGGCGGCCGCCTTGAGGGTTACCT
>CAYOEQ010000258.1:0-3421 GCA_964402775.1 uncultured Enterobacteriaceae bacterium | reverse complement strand
TAGTGTGTACCCGTATGCGGATTTTCCAATTTACTGTTATATTGCATGGGTTGCAAGCGTAATTCCGGGGACATGAAATTCGGGGAGACAATACTTGATATATGGGGTCAGAGTAAAATTTCTGACGAAATTCTTGCTCTGACCCCAGGATCAATCCCCAGGCTGTGCCTGTTGCTGTTTTCCCTGTCTGTCCCGCAAATCTGCCACGCAGAAAAGAAACTCATCATAGGACTGGCCATGCCGGAACACATTCCGGCCATGAAGCTGGTGAACGGCATGTATGAAACTTTTCGGGATGAGGTGCATAAAAACGCAAATGGCGAGATTAAGGTGGAAATCTATTACGGCGGCATGCTCGGCAACGCGGATTCCCGCCTGCGCCAGGTACGGGCCGGCATGATCCAGATGAGCGACCCGGCAATCGGAAACCTGGCGTCGCTCTACCCCGATATCCAGGTGTTCAGCCTGCCGTACCTGTTCGAAGATGCCGGCGATGCCTGGGAAATCCTGGATGGGCCGGTCGGCAGGAAAGTGGCCGAGGGCATGAGGCAGACAACGGGGATTCGTGCGCTTGGGTGGTTTATCACCGGTGATTTTGCCCACTACAGTTCAAGCCGGCCAATCAAAAACGCTTCGGACCTGGCCGGTAAAAAAATCCGGGTGCTGTCTCCCATCAACGCCATAGCGGTCCGCGTGCACGGCGGGTCTCCCTTGCCCATCCCGTTCAATGAACTGTACACTGCGCTCAGGATCGGCGTGGCGGACGGCGCGGACCTGAACCTGTGGGTCATGGATGTGCTCAGGTTCTACGAAGTGCAGAAATACCTGTTCCTCGATAAACACCGGCTGCCGCTGGCCGTGATGGTGATGAATGCCCAGTTCTTCGACGATCTTCCCGACCGGCTGCAGGAGATAATACAGCGTGCGGCTGAGAAGGGGATTGCCCATAACCGCAGGATGATGAAAGAACTGGAACCGGAACTGCCGAAACGGATTGAGGCAACCGGGGTAACCATCTCCAGGCCGTCTCCTGAAGAAAAAGAAATCCTTGCCGGGCCGGCGCTTTCCGTTTCCATAGACTACCTGCGCGGGAAAATGCTGGATCCGGCGCTCATTGATGAAGTTGTCTCGGCAAGCAGACATGCCAGGCATTGATACCGGCCCGGGGGTTGAAACGATGATCGGCAGGCTGGACCGGGCGCTCCGGGTTGTCGCCGGCGCCAGCCTCGCGCTGGTGTTCCTGGTAATCATCGTACAGGTTGCGATGCGTTACCTGTTGCAGTCCGTGCCGTTTTTCATGGAGGAAGCCGCGCGTTATCTCTGCACCTGGGGCGTATTTTCAGGCGTTGCATCCGCCATCGTTCATGGCACTCATATACGGGTTGGCGTGCTGCAACATTTTTTTGACCGATTGACCGGAAACTGGTTTGGATTGTTTCTCGAGTTGATCAGTTTTTGCCTGTATGCGCTCGTAGCAGTTTACGGATTCAAACTGGCGCTGTTTCTGCACCTTGAAAAAAGTATCGCCATGGGAATCCCCCTGTCGGTTCCGGTTGCTGCGATACCCGTTTTTTTCACTGTTGCATCAGTCGTATCCATTGTCCGCATTTTAACCCGGGTTAACTCCCGGCTTGAACCATGAGCGTTTCCCTGATTGTTCTGATTGCGGTCTTCCTGTCATTTATCCTGGCAGGCATGCCCATTGCCTGGGCCATGCTGTGCGCGTCGGTCTCCTGGATTATCTTTACCGGCAATTATCATTTTCTACAGATTATTCCCCAGCGCCTGTTCGAAGGTATCGACGTGTTTGTGTTGCTGGCCATCCCCCTGTTCGTCCTCACAGGCGAAATAATAAACGCAGGCAGGGTTACCGATAAGTTAATCAATATGGCGGACGTTTGTTTCGGCCGGCTGCGTGGCGGCCTGGCGCAGGTCAACATCGCCACATCAATTCTTTTTTCCGGCATCACGGGCACGGCCGTCGGAGACGTCGCGGCGCTGGGCAGGGTCTTCATACCGGCAATGACCGGACAGGGTTTCCCGGCAGCCTACGCGGCAGCCGTGACGGCGGCTTCATCGATTGTCGGCCCGATGGTGCCGCCTTCACTGGTAATCATCGTATTCGGCGCGGCCACCGGCATGTCCATCGGCGCAATGTTTGCAGCCTGTGTCATTCCCGGCATATTGATCGGGGTCATGCAGATGCTGCTGGTTGCGGCGCTGCCGCAGGCGGCTTCCCGGCGCAGGGACATCGACCGCTCGTTTCCGGCCGTCATGCAGGCGACCCGCTCGGCCATAGTTCCCCTGATGATACCGCTTATCATCGTCGTCTGTATTATCGCCGGCATCGCCACACCCACCGAAGCCGGCGCCATCGCGGCAGCTTATACCCTGCTCATCACCCTGCTGCTGTACCGGACCCTCAGGCTTGACAGCCTGCCGGGGATCTTCTCGCGGGCAATGGTATTTTCATCACAACTGATGATACTGGTCGGGTGCGGTTCGATACTTTCCTGGATATTGGCGGTGGAGCACGTGCCGGACCTGTTGAACTCCTTCCTGGTTTCCATGGACATGTCGGCAATCACGAGCCTGGTGTTCCTTAATGTGTTTTTACTGATTGCCGGCATGTTCATCGATACCGCCGCGGCAATCATCCTGTTTTCACCCCTGCTCCTGGCTGCGGCAACCAATATCGGCATCCATCCCCTGCATTTTTCCGTGATAATGATACTGAACCTCAATATAGGCCTGCTTACACCCCCCCTCGGCATCTGCCTGCTGACTGCGGAAACCATTGCCGGTTGTGATTTATTCACGTTGATCAAGGCAATCGCGCCATTGCTGCTGGTAAATGTGATCGCGCTCGTCATCGTCACCTACATACCGGAAATCAGTCTTTTATTGCCCCGTTATCTCGGTTTCTGAATAATATATCCGGCTTAACCGGGGACAGAATTAAATTCTGTCCCCAAACTTGAACCAGTAAAGGAGGAACATCATGAACCTGTCCGACCCCCTGTGCCACACGGCGACGCTTCCCATTGCCGTTCCTGCGATCGAGGCATTTGAATTTTTGACGGATACGGAAATGATGGGCCGGTGGGCATTCGGCGCCTGGGGCCTGAAACCCGCCGGAAACGATACGTTTGTCGGGAAGAGTCTCTATGAAGACCTTGAAGTCTATTGCCGCCTGAAGGCGAACCGCGAGCTGTTGCAGGTGGATTACGAGGTTGGCGAAGACCCGGCCCGCCTGGTCCCGCGCATTATCTCCAGGGTCATCCCGGGTGAACACATCGGCAGGGGCGCCGGCAACTGCCTGCTGAGCCTGGTTGCCTGGCGCAGCGCGGACGCCGGCGATGAACGCTGGCGCCTTACCTGCGCGTCACATGAGGCTGAAATTTTTCGTATCCGACACCTG
>CAYOEQ010000257.1:0-3424 GCA_964402775.1 uncultured Enterobacteriaceae bacterium | reverse complement strand
TGCAGGGGTTGCCCGTTTTGCCGGTATGCGCGGCCAGCCATGCCAGGTTGAAGTCGCCCTTTCCCGCACTTTTCGGAGGCGGCGCGGTGAAATAAGGATCAGACAAGGTCTGTTCAAGCAAATCCTGCCGGACACTGCCCGTTGCGGCCCAGCGGCCTTGTTCGTCATAGCTGCGACCCAGGCGTAGTTGTATCCATGCGTCCATCAGGGTGTTACCGGGGCCGGTGTCGAAACCCCGAACATCTTCCCCCGGATCAGCGGGCAGAATCGTGATATTCGCTATTCCTCCAATATTCAATACTACGCGGTTTACCTCGCCGGTGCGGAACTTCCAGGCATGGAACGCCGGCGCCAGGGGCGCGCCCTGCCCACCGGCTGCCATGTCCGCCCGGCGGAAATCCGCTATGGTGGTGATGCCGGTCAGGGCGGCTATCAGGTTCGGATCGCCAACCTGCATGGTACGCGGCGGCGTCGCTCGGGGTAAATGCAGGATCGTTTGCCCGTGGCTGCCGATTGCCCGGACATCACCTGCGTCGGTACCGTTGGCCTCAAGCAGGGCCAGGGCGGCCTGGCCGAAACATCGGCCAACCAGGCAGTCCAGCTCGCTGATTGCTTCAATGGATGATGACAGGTCGATGTCCCTCAACGACGTTTGTAATCCTGGTTCAAGGGAGTATTGCCGATAGTCGATGATCTCGAGATCATCTCCGATGAGATCGACCAGGGCTGCGTCTATGGCATCCGTGCTTGTTCCCGACATCAGCCCTATGAAGAGCATTACAGGATCTCGCCCGGGTTAAAGGGCGTTTTTGGAGTCGTACTGCGCCAGCAATGCCGCATCGGTGCTGTCCAGAAGCGCCAACAGGTATGCTGAATGAATCCTGAAATCGTCCGCTTCGGCAGCGGAAATACTGTCCGCTCGCGGCAACGGCACGGTGACAGGATTGCGGTGCACGCCGTCCATGCGAAACTCGTAGTGCAGGTGAGGGCCTGTTGCCAGGCCGGATTTGCCCACGTAGCCGATGATTTGTCCCTGTTTGACCGTATGGCCGCGTTTCAGGCCCTTCTTGAAGCGGGACATGTGCGCATACAGGGTGCTGTATTTTTCACCGTGCTTCACGATGACAGTCTTTCCGTAGCCTCCCTTACTGCCGATGAATTGAACCTTGCCGTCACCGGTCACCTTGATTGGCGTGCCGGTTGCAGCGGCATAGTCCACTCCCCTGTGCGCCCTGATCCTGTTCAGCACCGGGTGTTTCCGCCTCAGGTTGAAATGTGAGCTTATCCTGCCGAAATCGAGCGGGTTGCGCGTGAATGCCTTGCGCATGTTGGCGCCGTCATCGGTGAAATAATCAGCCTGTCCGCCGGCGCGCGCGAACCTGACTGAGCGTATGCTCCGGCCCTGGTTGTTGAACTCGGCAGCCAGGATATTCCCCGTCGCCACTTTCTCGCGGTCTTTGAATATCTCCTCATAGACGATCCTGAAGCTGTCGCCCTTGCGGATATCCAGCCGGTAATCGATATCCCAGCCGTAGATGTCGATCAGTTGCATGATCAGTTTGTCGGACAGACCGGCGTCCTGTCCCGCCAGGTACAGGGAATCGTTGATGACGCCTTGCGCCTGTCCCAACCGCGTTTCCAGTTCTGTGACGATGATCTCGCTGGTGAATACGCCGGCCTGTCTGGTGGCCAGCAGGGTCCGGGTCAGGTCCAGGTCGAACTTCAGCGCGCGCAGGTCGCCATCTTTCGTCCGCAGGGAAATAACCTGGCCGGGCCGCAGGTGTTTCAGCGCGGGCGCCAGTTCATGGGAATTGAGTATTTCATGGAGGTCCCGGGGCGAGAGGCCATGCCGGTTGAAGACCTGCGCCATGTTATCGCCACGCTTGATTTTGACGTCTGTCCAGGCGGGCCGGTCAGGGGCGGTTTCCATGACTTCTTCCCGGGCGCTCCGTGTGATTGCCTCGGGGAAGCTCGTGGTAATATTCTCCGTAAATTGCAATGCAGGTTGTTCCCGGGTTGCAGCTTCCTGCATGGCATCGGGTGTTATGGTAACGGTAAAAGGTGTGACTGCGGTCTGTGTATTGTTACTTTCAGGTTCCCATGGCTCAAAAAAAATGAACCCGGTTACGGTTGACAGCAACAGGCAGGATATCAGTATTGTCAGGAAAGCGATGCGCCGGCGCCGGGATTCCGGTCTGAACCATACGATCTCTGGTCTGTAGTCGTTTTTTATATATACTCTATAGGCCATAGCGTGCGCCGGAGATTTTATGACTTGTTCAGGGCTTCTTTAGAATACTACCATAACTATTTGACAATTAAAATGTTTAATATACGAAAAAAGCGGTCTGGTAAGAATTCCGGGTCAGGGATCGGGCAGAGATGACTGAGCTGGATGCAGCACTGGCCTTAATCCGGCGCGGCGCGGACGAGATCATCCGGGAAGATGAGCTACGCAGGAAACTGGAGCGGGGATCGCCGTTGCGGGTAAAAACCGGTTTTGATCCGACCGCCCCTGACCTGCACCTGGGGCACACGGTGCTGATCAATAAAATGCGCCATTTCCAGGAACTGGGGCATCACGTCATGTTTCTCATCGGAGATTTTACCGGACTTATAGGCGATCCTTCAGGACGGGACGCCACGCGTAAACCGTTGACGCCCGACCAGCTTGCGGAGAATGCGGAAACGTACAAGCAACAGGTATTCAAAATTCTGGACCCGGAAAAAACGGAGATATGCTTCAATTCCGAGTGGGGCAATGCGCTTGGCTCAGCCGGGATGATCAGGCTTGCTTCCAGGTATACGGTGGCGCGCATGCTGGAGCGGGACGATTTCAAGAAGCGTTATGCCGGCAACCAGTCCATCTCCATCCACGAGTTTCTGTATCCCCTTATGCAGGGCTATGACTCGGTGGTGATGCGGGCCGATGTTGAACTTGGAGGCACTGACCAGAAATTCAACCTGCTGGTGGGCCGGGAACTCCAGAAGGAAGACGGGCAGGAACCCCAGACAGCCTTGACCATGCCTATCCTGGAAGGTCTGGACGGAAAAAGGAAAATGTCCAAATCGTTGGATAATTACGTCGGCATCGATGAACCTGCGGACGAGATGTTCGGGAAGTTGATGTCCGCTTCTGATGAGTTGATGTGGCGCTATTACGAACTGCTGAGTTTCCGGCCCCTGGATGAAGTGCGCCGGTTGCGAAGGGAGGTGGAAGAGGGCGCGAACCCGAGGCAGGCCAAGGTTGAGCTGGCCCTTGAAATCGTCACGCGGTTCCACGATGAGCAGGCGGCAAAAAAGGCGGAAGATGAATTCAATGCGCGTTTTCGCCAAGGCGCGATGCCATCCGAGATCGAGGAAAAACAGGTACAGGCGGACGGCAACGCCATACCCGTTGCCGTGTTGCTGAAAAAAAGCGGCC
>CAYOEQ010000256.1:1329-3436 GCA_964402775.1 uncultured Enterobacteriaceae bacterium | reverse complement strand
CAGATGAACGCCGTTGCCGCCTGGTCGGTCTTTTTCTCACTGATCAGATCCGGCAGGTCCGTTTCCGTCGCCGGGATCGCGAACACCAGGGAGCGCACATCCAGCAGGGGATCGATTTGCTGCTGCCAGTCGGTGATGGTCTCCTCCTCGCCGCGCAGGATGATTACTCGCCGGGGATTGTCGTATTCCATCAACGCACCCAGCAGGGCGGCGCAGGCATGGGGCGCCCGTTGCAGCATTCCCCAGGCGCACTTCAGGGTCTGTTCCGCCGCGTTCAGGTAATCCCGGCGCCCGGTCAGGTGTCCCAGCATGAGCAAAGACAGGGCCGCCACGCCGTTGCCGGAAGGCATCGAGTCGTCCGTGAAGTCCTTGCGCCGTTGCAGCAGGGTTTCGTGGTCGTGGGAGGTGAAAAAGAAACCGCCTTCCTCCCGGTCGAAAAACTGTTCCAGCAGGGTGTCGGCCAGTTGCATCGCAAAACCCAGCCACTTGCCGGACCACCTGCAGGCAAGCAGGTGGATGACGGCGTCGATGAGAAAGGCATAGTCGTCCAGGTAGGCATTCAGCCGCGCCCTGCCGTCCTTGTAAGTGGCCGCCAGCCGTTTCCCGTCCCAGAGGTTGGCATGGATGAACTCGAGGCAGCGCAACGCAGACTGGTAATAATCGGGTTCCTGCAGGCGCATCGCCGCCACGCTCATGCCTTTCAGCATCAGGGCGTTCCAGGATGTGAGGATCTTGTCGTCGCGGCCGGGCCGCACCCGCCTTTCCCTTTCCGTGAACAGTTTTTCCCTGGCGCTGTGCAGGTTTCGGGTTATCTCTTCAAGGTCCCGGCCGGACCTGCGCGCGATCTCCTCCGGGCTCTGCGCCACGTAGAGATTCCAGCGCCCTTCAAAGTTGTCGGGCCGGTCCAGCCCGGAGTACGGTGCGAAGTCATCGAATTCGGCCTCCGTCAGCAACCGGTGCGCCTCGCCCGGTTCCCAGGTATAGAACTTCCCTTCCTCCCCTTCCGAATCCGCGTCCAGGGAAGAGTAAAAGCCGCCTTCTGCGGACTGCATCTCGCGCATCACCCATGCCGCCGTGCCCCGGGCGACCTGCCGGAACAGCTCGCGCCGGTTGCTGCGCCAGGCATTCGCGTAAAGCCCGAGCAGCGGCCCGTTGTCGTACAGCATCTTCTCAAAATGCGGGATGCGCCAGTGGGCATCGACGGAATAACGGCAGAAACCGCCGCCGACCTGGTCGTAAATGCCGCCTTCGGCCATCTTCTCCAGCGTGAAATACGCCATGTCCCGGGCGCCGCCTTCGCCGTCCAGGGAATGCCGGCCGAGCAACAGTTCTATATTGCCCGGATGCGGGAATTTGGGCGCGCCGCCGAACCCGCCGTCGCGGGGGTCGAACGCGCGCGCCAGCATGTCCACGGAACTTGTCACCGGGCTGCTGTCGAGGCCGGCTCCCGCTTCGGACGGCTCATTTGCCTGGGTCTGCTCCAGGGCTTTCATGAATGCGCTGTTCTGCTCCACCAGCGCAAGCCTGTCTTCCTGCCAGACCTGGTGCACCCTGGCCAGCAGGGACTTGAAGCCGGGCAGGCCGTGGCGCGGTTCCGGCGGGAAGTAGGTGCCGCCGAAGAACGGCGTGCGGTCATCAGGCATCAGGAACATGGTCAGCGGCCAGCCGCCGGTGCGCCCGGAAAGCAGTTGTTGCGCGGTCTGGTAGATCTTGTCGATATCGGGCCGTTCTTCCCGGTCCACCTTGATATTGATGAAATAGCTGTTCATCAGGGCCGCGGTCTCCTCGTCCTCAAAGGATTCATGCGCCATCACATGGCACCAGTGGCAGGCTGAATAACCGATGGACAACAATATGGGCTTCCCCTCCTTCCCGGCAAGTTCCAGGGTCTCTTCACTCCAGGGATACCATTGAACCGGGTTGTGCGCATGCTGCAGCAGGTAAGGACTGGTCTCGCCGGCAAGCGCGTTGGGCGGGAAGGATTGATCGCTCATCAGGCCATTATCCGCTATAATGCGCGGGTTATCCAGGCGCCTGTAGCTCAGTTGGATAGAGTGCTGCCCTCCGAAGGCAGAAGTCACAGGTTCGAATCCTGTCAGGCGCGCAT
>CAYOEQ010000256.1:0-1229 GCA_964402775.1 uncultured Enterobacteriaceae bacterium | reverse complement strand
TCGGTGCTGTTCTACAACCTGCCTTACTACCTCGGAAACCCCCTGGACGTGTTCAAGGTCTGGCAGGGCGGCATGTCCTTCCACGGCGGGTTGCTGGGAGTCCTCGTCGCCTGCTGGCTGTACGGACGGAGAATCAACCGGACCTTGTTCGAGGTCACCGATTTCCTGGCGCCGGTCGTGCCCGTGGGCCTGTTCACCGGCCGTCTGGGCAATTTCATCAATGCGGAACTGTGGGGAAAAACCTCGGACCTGCCCTGGGCGATGGTATTTCCCGGCGCCGGCCCGCTGCCGCGGCACCCTTCACAGCTCTACGAGGCATTCCTGGAAGGGTTGTGCCTGTTCATCATCCTCTGGTGGTTCTCCGCCCGCCCGCGCCCGTTGATGGCCGTTTCCGGGGTGTTCCTGCTGGGTTACGGCATTTTCCGCTTCGCGGTGGAATTTATGCGGGAGCCTGATGCCCATCTGGGCTATCTTGGTTTCGGCTGGGTGACGATGGGGCAGGTATTGTCTTTTCCCATGATCCTGGCGGGTGTAGTATTATGTGCCGTGGCTCATGGCAGGTTCAGGTAAGTGTTTTTAAGACACGCTGTGAATACGTCCCTGTACGCTTGGTCATCCGCCGTCCTGGCGGATGACAGTCTAAAAACACTTACCTGAACCTGCCATAACATCATCAATACATCTTGTAACATGAAACAATACCTGGACCTGTTACGCCACGTGCGTCATGAAGGCAGCCGGAAATCCGACCGTACCGGCACCGGCACCCTGAGCGTCTTCGGTCACCAGATGCGCTTCGACCTGAGCCGGTCATACCCCGCGCTGACCACCAAGAAACTGCATTTCAAGTCCATCATCCATGAATTGTTATGGTTTCTGAAGGGGGAATCGAACATCCGCTACCTGCGCGACCACGGCGTCACCATCTGGGACGAGTGGGCCGATGAAAACGGCGAACTGGGCCCGGTCTATGGCGTGCAATGGCGGTCCTGGCCGGCAGCCGACGGGACGACCATAGACCAGGTTTCCGGTGTTATTGAACAGATCAAGGCCAACCCCGACTCGCGCCGCCTGATAGTCAGCGCCTGGAACCCGGGCGAGATCGACAAGATGGCGCTCGCCCCCTGCCATGCCTTCTTCCAGTTCTACGTGAACGACGGCGCCCTGTCCTGCCAGATGTACCAGCGTAGCGCGGATATATTCCTGGGGGTGCCCTTCAACATCGCCTC
>CAYOEQ010000255.1:0-3452 GCA_964402775.1 uncultured Enterobacteriaceae bacterium | reverse complement strand
ACCTCGTCCGTCAGGGTATTGAGGTGTACCGGCCGGTAGTCGAACGTTACCTCGCCGGTATCCGGGTCCAGCCAGGACAGGGTGTGTTTCATCCAGTTCTCATCGTCCCGTTCCGGGTAATCCTCCCGGGCGTGGGCGCCGCGGCTCTCCGTGCGGTTTGCCGCGGAGCGGATGCTTGCCTGCGCGCATTGCAGCAGGTTCTCAAGTTCCAGGGTCTCAACCAGGTCGGTATTCCACACCAGGGAACGGTCCGCCGTGCTTACCCGGTCGAACGACCGGTAGATGGTATCCATTTTAGCGACGCCTTCAGCCAGTATTTCCCCGCTGCGGAACACGGCCGCGTTGGTCTGCATGGTGCGCTGCATGTTGTTGCGGATTTCAGCCGTACGCATGTCGCCTTTTGCATAACGGATACGGTCGAAGCGCGCCAGGGCAGGCTCGGTGGCCGAGGCGCTCAGGGTCTTGTGTGGGGCGCCGGGTTTGATTTCCCTGGCGGCGCACAAGGCCGCGGCGCGGCCGAATACGATCAGGTCAAGCAGGCTGTTCGAACCCAGGCGGTTGGCGCCGTGCACCGAGACGCAGGCCGCCTCGCCGATGGCCATGAGGCCGGGAACGATACTGTCCGGGTCGCCGTCCTCTAACGTGACCATCTGCCCGTGGTAATTGGTCGGGACGCCGCCCATGTTGTAATGTACCGTGGGCAGGACGGGAATGGGCGCCCTGCTGACGTCCACCCCGGCGAAGATGCGGGCCGACTCGGCAATGCCCGGCAGGCGTTCATTGATGACCTCAGGACCGAGGTGTTCCAGGTGCAGGTACAGGTGGTCCCGTTCCGGGCCTATGCCGCGGCCTTCCCTGATCTCTATGGTCATGGAGCGGCTGACCACGTCCCGGGAAGCCAGGTCCTTTGCATTCGGGGCGTAACGCTCCATGAACCTCTCGCCGGCGGAATTGGTCAGGTAACCGCCCTCGCCGCGTACCCCCTCGGTGATCAGCACCCCGGCCCCGTAGATGCCGGTAGGGTGGAACTGGATGAACTCCATATCCTGCAGGGGCAGGCCCGCGCGCAGGACCATGGCATTGCCGTCGCCGGTGCAGGTATGGGCCGAAGTGCAGGAGAAATACGCGCGGCCGTAGCCGCCGGTGGCCAGGACCACGGTATGGGCGCGGAAACAGTGCAGGTTGCCTTGCTCCAGGTCCCAGGCCAGCACGCCGCGGCAGACGCCCTCCTCATCCATGACCAGATCGATGGCAAAATATTCGATGAAAAACTCGGCGTCATGCTTCAGGGACTGCTGGTACAGGGTGTGCAGGATGGCGTGGCCGGTGCGGTCCGCGGCGGCGCAGGTACGCTGCGCCGTGCCCTCGCCGTAATTCGTGGTCATGCCGCCGAACGGGCGCTGGTAGATCTTCCCGTCCGTGGTGCGCGAGAACGGCACGCCGTAATGTTCCAGTTCTATCACTGCGTTGGCGGCCTCCTTGCACATGTACTCGATGGCGTCCTGGTCGCCCAGCCAGTCGGACCCCTTCACGGTGTCATACATGTGCCAGCGCCAGTCGTCCTCTCCCATGTTGCCGAGGGCCGCACTCATGCCGCCCTGGGCCGCCACGGTGTGGCTGCGGGTGGGGAAGACCTTGGTGATGCAGGCGGTTTTCAGTCCTTTTTCGGCCATGCCGAAGGTGGCGCGCAAGCCGGCGCCGCCGGCGCCTACAACGACCACGTCGTATTCATGCCGGATGAGTGGATAGGCAACGCTCATTTATCACATTCCCATAGTGACGCTCAGAACGGCCGCGATGGAAGCGAGTGCGCATACTGCAGCGAGAAATCTGGTCAGGGTGGTTGCTGCGGTCTTTTGCGATTCGTGTGCGATGTAGTCCTCAATGACCTCCTCGATACCAACCTGGGCGTGGTAGAACAGGGCGGGTATCAGCAGGATGAACAGGATAATGGTGGATGGGGCTGCGAGCCACGCACGCACTGCGGCATATTCCAGCGAAGCCAGTGTGGACATATCATAGATAAACCACAAGGTCAGAGGGAGCAGGGCGGCGGCGGACAACCGCTGGTACCACCAGCGCCGGACGGTTTCCGCGGCCTGTTGTTTTTTACCGGACAGGAGTCGCCTGGTCATGAAGCGCTTCCGGCCCAGAAGGTGACGATTGTCAGCAGCAGCGTAGCAACCAGCACGACGTATCCGCTGCGGTACGCGGTCGTGATTTCCAGTCCCAGCCCCATGTCCCAGAACAGGTGGCGGATGCCGTTGCACAGGTGGTAATACAGGGAAAACACGAAACCGAAGATGACAAAACGGCCGTACCAGGCGGCGATGTGCCCGTTGATCGCGGCGTATGTCTCTGCGCCCGCGGCAATGGCTACCAGCCAGAGGCTCAACAACACGGCGCCGGCGCAGAGCAACACGCCGGTGATACGGTGTGTGATGGACAGCACCGAGGTCAACTGCGGCCGATACTGCAAGAAAGGTGACAGCGGTGTCTGTGGACCGGTCATCAGATCCTCATGGAAAAAAGGCGTATTATACCGAAACGATATTATTCTTATGCATTAATCCTCGCTTCCCCCCGAGCGCGCAAGATCAAACACGGTAAAGAGGGGCAGGTGGTCCGAATACCTGTCAGCCCTGACATCAAAGAACGTTTCCTCTTCGACCACCAGGCCGTCCAGGGCCCGGTTGTAAACGATATGATCGATGGCGAACGGGTATTTCGGGTTATAGGGACGCGGATGCTTAATCCCGTGCAGAGCTTTTTCCAGGTCAACATACGTTCCGCTCCTGCCGCCCGATTCAAGCCACAGCCACACCTCGTCGCTCAACTGGTCGAGCTGGCGGTTGAAATCGCCGGCGATGATGAAGTCCTGGCCCAGGCGGGCGCGGGCATTGATCCAGCCGGATAACGTCTCGACCTGCCCATGGAGCAGGCGGCAATGGGAGCCGGCTTTTTTGACTCTGACAGGCTGGTACGTGCAGCCTGATTTGAGGTGTATGGAGAGCAGGTGCAGCGGTTGCAGGTCGTCGCCTTCGGCATCAACCGGTTCCAGGACGAGATAAACACCCCATCGGGCGGACTCGCGGGAACCCTGCAGTTCCCTGACGTCGGGTTGCCGGACCGCCTTCAGTCCCAGGTCAGCGGCAAGGTCCTTGCGAACGGCGAATCCGGTACGCTGCATCAACCGGTTCCGGTCTACATCGTAGCATTCGGGGAATTCCCGGGTGGGCCGTTCCGAGATATGAATGTCATAGTCCGATGCAGGAAAGACGCGCCTTGCCGAGTGCAGGTTTTCCACCTCCTGGAACGCTACCACGTCCGCCCCGGACTGCTTCAGGTAGCGCCTGATCGCGGTATAGTCGGCGGTTTCCCGCGGCCGGCAGCCCCGGTCGTTTTCAGCCGCCAGGTGTTCTATATTCCAGGCCGCCAGGATGAGGTCCCGG
>CAYOEQ010000254.1:0-3461 GCA_964402775.1 uncultured Enterobacteriaceae bacterium | reverse complement strand
TGCTCATATTGCTGGCGGTCTGGTTCACCGTCTCCTACGGTTTCGGCATCCTGCTGGTGGACTGGCTGAACCGGGTCAGCCTGTTCGGCTTCAAGCTGGGCTTCTGGTGGGCGCAACAGGGGTCCATATACGTGTTTGTAATCCTGATATTCGTTTACGTCGTGCTGATCGGCAGGATTGACCGCAAGTTCGGCGTGGATGATGACGATGCCGGGAACCAACGCCGGGAAGAGCAGCCGTGACGACACAGGCGCTGACATACATCGTGGTCGGCATGACCTTTGCCCTTTACATCGGGATTGCCATCTGGTCCAGGGCGGCATCGACCAAGGATTTCTACGTGGCCGGCGCCGGTGTGCGCCCGCTGACCAACGGCATGGCCACCGCGGCGGACTGGATGAGCGCCGGCTCGTTCATTTCCATAGCCGGCATGATCGCCTTTTCCGGTTATGACGGCTCGGTCTACCTGATGGGCTGGACCGGCGGTTACGTCCTGCTGGCGCTGTTGCTGGCGCCGTACCTGCGCAAGTTCGGCCAGTACACCGTGCCGGACTTCATCGGCGAGCGCTATTATTCCCATTCCGCCCGCGTGGTGGCCGTGATCTGCCTGGTGTTCATCTGCTTTACCTACGTGGCGGGGCAGATGCGCGGGGTGGGGGTGGTGTTCTCCCGTTTCCTGGAGGTGGAGATCACCACCGGTGTGTTTATCGGCATGGCGGTGGTCTTTTTCTACGCCGTGCTGGGCGGCATGAAAGGCATTACCTATACCCAGGTGGCGCAATATTGCGTCATGATCTTTGCCTATATAACGCCGGCGATCTTCGTCTCGCTGCTGGTCACGGGCAACCCGGTGCCGCAACTGGGCCTGTCCTCCGAGGTGCTGGACGGGTCGGGATTGAGGGTACTGGAAAAACTGGACCGGGTGCTGGTGGACCTGGGTTTTGTTCCTTACACGGATGGGAGCAAGAGCATGATAGACGTGTTTACCATCACCCTGGTGCTGATGGCCGGCACCGCCGGCCTGCCCCATGTCATCGTGCGTTTCTTCACCGTGCCCAAGGTGTCCGATGCGCGCAAGTCCGCGGGCTATGCCCTGGTATTCATTGCCCTGCTGTACACGACGGCGCCGGCGCTGGCCGCCTTCGCACGGCTGACTTTCATCGACACGGTGAACAACACCACCTACACGGAAGCGCCGTCCTGGGTGAAGACCTGGGAGGATATCGGCCTGATTGCCTGGCTCGACAAGAATGAGGACGGTGTGATCCAGTATGCCGCCGGTGATGCCTTCGAGGGCGCCCCGGTGTTCACGGAAGGGCGGGGCGAACACGGCCAGAAACTGGTCGGGAATGTCCCGCAGGACAACACGAACGAGGTCTATGTCGATCGCGATATCATGATGCTGGCCAGCCCGGAAATTGCAAATCTGCCGCCCTGGGTGCTGGCGCTGGTGGCGGCCGGCGGCCTGGCTGCGGCGTTATCCACAGCGGCCGGCTTGTTGCTGGTGGTATCGAGCTCCATCTCCCACGACCTGCTCAAGAAGACCCTGATGCCCGCCATCAACGAAAAGCAGGAACTGTTCTATGCCCGTATCGCGGCGGCGGCGGCCGTCTGCTTCGCCGGCTACCTGGGAATCAATCCGCCGGGCTTTGTCGCCCAGGTGATCGCGTTTGCATTCGGCCTGGCCGCCGCATCCCTGTTCCCGGCCATATTCCTTGGCATATTCGTGCGTAACATGAACCGGGAGGGCGCCATCGCCGGCATGTTGAGCGGTCTGTTGTTCACCGCTGCATACATTGTCTGGTTCAAGTTCGTCAACCCCGCTGCCAGCAGCCCGGACAACTGGTGGTTCGGCATCTCGCCGGAGGGGATCGGCGTCCTGGGCATGCTGATCAATTTCACCGTCGCCTTCACGGTCAACCGGTTTACCGGCCCGACTCCCGAATATGTCAAGGCCCTGGTGGATGACGTGCGGATTCCGTCCGGCGCCGGCGTTGCCCATAGGCACTGAATATATATCCGCAGATGACGCAGATTACCGCAGATGTAATACAGGGTTTTAAACAAGTGAATATTATATTGGAAGCTCTGAATAAATCAGAGTTTCCTATTCTTAATCTGCGTAAATCTGCGTCATCTGCGGATAAAATATAAATATGTCCGAAAACAGGTTCATCGTCGCTGCGCTGTACAAGTTCGTCAGGCTGCCGGATTTCCGCGAACTGAAACAGCCCCTGCTGGAACGCTGCCGCGAACTGCGGCTCAAGGGGACCTTGCTGCTGGCGCCCGAAGGCATTAACGGTGCTGTCGCCGGCAGCCGGGAAGGTATTGACGGTATCCTGGACTACCTGCGTTCGGAACCGCGGTTCGCCGACCTGGCCCACAAGGAGTCACTCTCCGCCGGGGTTCCTTTTCACCGCATGAAGGTCAAGCTCAGGCAGGAAATCGTCTCCCTGGGCATACCGGGTGTCGATCCGGAACGTCTCAGGGGCGAGTACGTGAAACCGGAAGACTGGAATGCGGAGGTCTCCCGCCCTGATACACTGGTGCTGGACGTTCGAAACGAGTATGAAACCGGTATCGGCGGTTTCAGGAACGCCGTGGCGCCGAATACCGGGACGTTTCGCGAGTTTCCGGATTACGTTGAAAACAATCTCAACCCGGAACAACACACCAGGGTCGCCATGTACTGCACCGGGGGTATCCGCTGCGAAAAAGCCTCCTCGTACCTGCTGTCCCGGGGGTTCAGGGAAGTCGTGCAGTTACAGGGCGGCATCCTGAACTACCTGGAAAAAGTCGACCGCAAACACAGCCGTTGGGAGGGGGAGTGTTTTGTCTTCGACAGCCGGGTCGCCGTCGACCATGAGCTTGCGGAAGGAGAGTTTGAGCAGTGTTTCGCCTGCCGCCGGCCGTTGCGCCAGGATGACATGGCCTCGGAAAAATACCAGCCGGGCGTATCCTGTCCCCGCTGTCATGATGATTTGACTCCGGAACAACGGCGGCGCTTCAGTGAGCGCCAGCGCCAGGTCGAACTGGCGGAGAGCCGTGGTGAACAGCATATCGGCACTGCCTGACGGGAACCGGCAAATATTTCCCGCGCGCCTGGCGCGCTTCTATGACCGTGCAAGCCATGGTGATTTTCCCGACTGGATTGACGCAATCAACGGCTTGCCTGAGATCAGTCCGTCGGCAGTCAACCTCGATACGGATACAATCCGCATAGGCGCCGCGCCGGATTGCAGCGCATCGCAACGTGAAACCGTGCGCCGGCAACTGCAACGGCTGCTGCCGTGGCGCAAGGGCCCGTTCAACCTGTTCGGCCTGGAGATAGATGCGGAATGGCGCTCCGACATGAAATGGCGGCGGTTGCAGGACAGGATTGCCCCGCTGTCCGGGCGCACCGTCCTGGACGTCGGTTGCGGCAACGGCTATTACGGCTGGCGCATGCTGGGCGCCGGCGC
>CAYOEQ010000253.1:0-3468 GCA_964402775.1 uncultured Enterobacteriaceae bacterium | reverse complement strand
TTGACAATGTAGTAGCATTGTTCACCGACGTCCGCGGACGTTAACCGTTGTGCCGGAGTCAGGCCGGCAATCTTTTCCAGGAATGATTTTTCGCTGCTGACGGGCAGGAGCAGCCGATGTGCGTCCTGAGTTCTGGTCGCCCAGTCTTCGTAGCCCGGATTCAGGTCGCGCAGTTCATCATTGGTCAGCGCGGCCAGTTTTGCGGCAACGGCGAGGTCAATCCGCCCCCCGGTGTCCACCTGGGCAAAATACTGTTGATCCGGTACCGGCTGCCATACGATGCCGTGCCGTTCCGGGTTGGCAACCAGTTCCGCTACGGCCAGCAGGCTGGGCACATAGCCCCTGGTTTCCCGGTGCAGGCGCAGGGAGAAGAAGTCGGTGTCCTTGCCGGCCCTGCGGTTACGGCGAATGGCCCGGGCCACGTTCCTCTCGCCGGTGTTGTAGGCGGCCACAGCCAGCAGCCAGTCGCCGAATTCGGCGTTCAGATCTTCCAGGTAATCCAGGGCGGCTTTGGTGGCGGCTACGATGTCCCGCCTGCCGTCATACGAGCAGTTCTGTTTCAGGCCGTACCTCTCCCCAGTGCCCTGGATAAACTGCCAGATACCTACAGCGGCCTTGTGCGACCTGGCGCGGGGCTGGAACGCGCTCTCGACGATGGGCAGCAGGGCAAGTTCCAGCGGCATGCCGCGTTTTTCCACTTCGCCGACGATATAATGCAGGTAGAGACTGCCGCGTGCGGCCACCCGGTCAAGGTATTTCTGGTTTTTGGCGTACCATGCCAGCCTGCCCTTGACTTCTCGCCGGTCCATGTGCCTGGGGATATTGAGGTTGGCGCCGATCCGTTTCCAGAGATCGCCGCCCGGCGCATCGTCATCCTGTGCAACAGTCTGGACCGGGTCGGTGGGCGTCCTGGCGAGCTCCTCTACAGTTTTGTCCGGAAGCTCCGGCTCAGGAGCGATGATTACAACAGGTTCCTGCGCGCTGGGCTCCGGCTGGAAGTCGGCAGTTTTCTGAGGGGGTTGCTGGCTGCACGCGCTTAACACGAAAGCGACGCTGATAGCTATTGCGGGCAGTCCTGGGCAGCGCATCGGTGAATGCTATGCATGACCCCGCTGGATGTCAAGTATTTTTTTTCAGTATTTTTCAGGAAAAATAGTAAATCCTGAGGTAAGATTTTGCCTGTAAACCCGCTACTTCAGGCAATGGAAAACATATCTGCAACATTACCCGCCACCCCTGCCCGCGCCGGGTTTTGCGCGTGGCTCAAAGGCGAAACCGGCAGCGTGCTGGCAGACTATGAAAAGGAAAAATTCGACAGGATTTTACCCGGCCTGTTCGGGTATCACATTGCCCAGATAGGCCAATATGATGGTGTAGCGCTTGATGCGGCCGGTCGTATCAGGAACAAGATCAGGTTACGCCTGGACGATGACGGATTACGTGACGGCAGTTGCGCGCTGTCGGCCAGCGCCGCGTCCCTGCCGTTTGCTGCGCACAGCATTGACGTTGTGGTTATGCCCCATGTGCTTGAATACGTTTCCGACCCCGGCGCCGTTCTGAAGGAAACGGAACGCGTCCTGATCGAGGATGGCCGCCTGATCGTTACGGGATTCAGCCCGTGGAGCCTGTGGGCATTGTGGCGTCTGAACCCGGTATGCCGCAACCGGCCGCCCTGGGACGGCCGGTTTCACAGTATTGCCAGGCTCAGACACTGGCTGTCCATGCTTGATTTTGAGGTGCTTGAGGTCGAGAGGTTTTTATTTCGCCCTCCATGCAGGCGCAGGAGCCTGCTGCGCCGTTTGTTATTTCTGGAAAAACCGGGAGAATCCTGCTGGCCGTTTCCTGGCGCGGCTTACGTGATGGTCGCGCAGAAACGCCGGGCGCCCGTCAGTCCCATAAAAATGAGCTGGCGCAAGAGGATATTCCTGCCCGGCGCGTCCGCGGGGCCGGCAACCATGGCGGAAGCCGATAATTAGTGCATAACAAGCTACCATGCATGAACAAATTCATTGAAATATTTACCGACGGCGGCTGTCGCGGCAATCCCGGACCGGGCGGCTGGGGCGCGTTGTTGCGCTACAACGATACCGAAAAGGAGCTGTCCGGCGCCGAGCCGCAGACCACCAATAACCGGATGGAGCTGACTGCCGCGATTAAAGCCCTGGAAGCGCTGAAAGAACCCTGCCGGGTACGTTTGACAACGGATTCCAACTATGTCAGGAACGGAATCCTGCAATGGATAGATGACTGGAAACGGCGCGGCTGGCGCACCGCGTCCAGGCGTCCCGTAAAGAACCGGGATCTCTGGCAGCGACTGGATGAACTGGCGGCCCGCCATGAGATTGAATGGCGCTGGGTAAAAGGTCACAGCGGTCATGCGGAAAATGAGCGTGCCGATGCACTGGCAACCAGGGCAATGGACCGGCTGCTGTGAATGGGGTCAGGTCGCACATTGCACACACAAGGAAATATCCGGGAAGATGTCGTAAACCTTGATGTGTGTGCAATGTGCGACCTGACCCCATTCACAGACCCATTCACAACTTGAGGACAAACGTGCGGCAGATTATCCTGGATACCGAGACCACAGGGCTGGAACCGGCCAAAGGGCACCGGATTATTGAAATAGGCTGTATCGAAATGAAGGACCGCCGCCAGACGGATCGGCGCCTGCACTATTATATCAATCCCGAGCGCGGGATTGAGGAAGATGCCGTTGAAATTCACGGTCTCACTCGAGAGCAACTGGAAGGAGAACCGGTTTTTGAGGATATCGCCGACCCGCTGATCGACTTCATCCGGGACAGCGAGGTCATTATCCACAATGCGCCGTTCGACGTGGCGTTCATCAATGCCGAGCTGTCGCGCCTGGGGGACGACTGGGGGAGGCTGGAGGATTACTGCAGCGTTACCGACACGCTGGAAATGGCGAGGGAACTGCACCCCGGGCAGAGAAACAGCCTGGACGCGTTGTGCCAGCGCTATGGCATAGATAATTCCCATCGCAGCCTGCACGGCGCGCTGCTGGACGCCGAGATCCTGCTGGATGTTTTTCTGGCGATGACCGGCGGCCAGTCGAGCCTGTTGCTGGACCGGGATGAGGAACGGGACTCACGCTCCGGTCTGCAGCGCGCGAACCCGGTGCAGCGCCATACCGCCCTGAAAATAGTGGAACCCAGCCGTGAAGAACTGGAGGCCCACCGGAGGATGCTGGAACGGCTGGCCGGGGGCTAGATATTTAGGGTCAGAGTAAAATCGTCGTTATCCGGGCCGCCAGCAGGATCCGTGGTGATTTTACTCTGACCCCTGGATTTCGGGCCCGTCCCGCTATTCAGGATTTCCGGCGCCTGCGCCGGCCTGTTCCAGGACGGTTTTCAACTCTCCCGACTGGTGCATCTCCAGCACGATATCGCAGCCGCCGATCAGTTCGCCGTTGACGAACACCTGCGGGAAGGTCGGCCAGTTGGA
>CAYOEQ010000252.1:0-3476 GCA_964402775.1 uncultured Enterobacteriaceae bacterium | reverse complement strand
GAGCACCGAGCCCGGTCCACAGCCCGCAGTCGCCCTCGCACTGGAGGTCGATGTAAGCGAACCCGATCAGCCCCCCGCACAGCCCGCCGAGCAAAATCGCCACAAAGGCCAACCACCGCGCCCCCTTGGGAGGCAGCGCCGAGCGCTCCTCAGACGAAGCCGGATCTACCATTCGCCCATGTTAAAGGAAGGCTCACTGGCGTAGGCGGTCTGCCAGTTTCCAAACGCTAGAGCTGGGGTTTGCCCGGAGGCCGCGTCCTCCCGACACGTTTCTTTTGTCTAGGTCTTGTGCTCGGGTCTTGGCAGTGGTGTAGCCCTGTTTCAGAGTGCCGTGGGCATCGGGGTGGATGTCTTTTCCATCGATGAGTTTGAGCTCGCGTGCTAGGCGCTGGGCTTCTCGGCGCTCTAGCGGCCCAGTCTGGTCGCGGCAGTGCAGGATGAGCCAGAGTTCGAAGCAAGGGTTGGACAGTGCAACCCCTATTCCTGAATCGCGGGCTTCTGTGCAGGCGCGAGGGATGTTTGGATGCTCATCGGTGTCGAAGATCACCCAGACCTCGTCGATTTCCCGTTGTGTCCTGCGCCGGGTCAACAATTTTGCGTCTTGCCGTGCATCGTTGACCAGGCTTAGGGGGTCCTTGCCGACCGAGCCAATATTCACATGTGCGACTCGATAGGTCTTGGCCATTCTGAGCAGGTAAGCAGGCTCAGTAACTCGTCCCTCACTGTGAACTTTGATGACTCTACGGGGTTGCTCGCGGCCGAGCGGCCGCCTCGGCCGCCCTGGTTTCGGTCGCTTCATGCGTCGGCAAGTTCCCGGTCTGGGTCGGAATCAAGGTCGGGGTGAATGGCGTGGAGAAACTCTGCTGTGTTCAGCATAGGGACACCGCCAAAGCGGCCTTGGAGGTAGCGGCGCTCAAGGGCTTCGTCGCGTCTCGGTCGGAAGTCCGAAAGCGGATAAAGGCGGGTGGCACCATCGTGGTCCTTCTCAGTGAACCAGATCTGATCACGCCCTAATGAGCGGTGCTCGCTGTCGCCAAGAACGCTGACATCATGCGCGTTGAAAACGAGCTGTGCATTGTTGGGGTTGGTGTAGGGGTCTTGGAAGAGTGCGACGAGACGCTGCACTAGGTGGGGGTGAAGGCTTGCGTCAAGCTCGTCTGCGAGCAGCAGCGCTCCTTCGTCCAAGGTGTCGATTACCGGGCCGACAAGGCCGACCCACACCATAGTTCCGGCTGACTCATCGTCAGGATCAAACAGGATGTCGTCTTGGGCACCGTGATGGGCAAGGCGAACGAAGTCTCCGACGAGGTAGTCGGTTTCCTCCTCGGAGTCGCCATCTGTGCCGTGGAGGATCCGCAGGGCTTGATTCAAGTGCTCTTGCGCCGCGGGGTCGATGTCGAGATCGGACACCTCGGCATCGGTGATCCCTAGCTCGGCGGCTCGCAGAAGACCTAGCACGCGGCCACGATGATGGGAGTCGTTGATCATCTTCGCGGTTAGAGCAGCTCGGATGCCCCGGCTGGAGATTTCGGCGAGGCGCATGTTCTGGACGAACCAGACAAATAGCGGTCCAAGAAGGTCGTCGTCGGCGAGCCCGGCTACGGAAAGCAACAGGGAGTTGTGACGCGAGATGTGCTCCAAGGCCCGGCCAGAGGTGCGAAATGCGGGGCCGAAGCGAATGTCATCGTGATTGCGCTCGAACACCAGTGACCGGCGGCCACGAGGTGAGAAGTACGCGTATTCGCCAAGCACCCTGTAATCGTCCACCTCGAAGCCGTACTGCCAGCGGACCCCGCCGAGAATCAGATCCACATGGAACTCAGAGGGCGCCTCGCGGCTAGCAGGATCAAGAAGAAACGGCCGACGGGGGATTCGCGAGGTTGGGTCACCATGGCGAAACGATCCCAGCACGAGATTCCGCATGTCGGCCATAGCGTGCAGCAACCTTGATTTGCCCGAAGCGTTGGCCCCGAACACGCCTGCGGCGGGGAGAACGGAGATGGGGTTGGCGAGGCCCTGCACTTGCAGCGCGCGAGGTACACCCTGCTGGGCCAAGCGGGTTGCTAGCAGGGAGATTTCAACATCGTCACGATATGAGCGGATGTTGCCAGCACGGAAGGACAACAAAGCACTCGAGGGGGCTTGATCCCACGACATAACGTTATTGTTGCGGAAAAATCACGCAAAACGCAAGCAAAAGGGGAAATACACAAAGCTAGACGGAAGATCTAGCTATACACCGATTCCCCGTTGTTGTGGTAGCTGGCGTAGATGTGCTCGAAGATGGCATTGACCTTTCGGTCAAAGAGTTCGGGTCCGTAGACGTCGGGGAGTTCGTTGTCGAGGGTCTTGCGTATGGTGACTTTAACGGCTGAGAGGGTTTGTCGTTTGCGTTTCCAGTCGAGGACGAGTTCGTCTGCGATGCGGTCGAGGAGCTTCTTGGCCGCGCTCCTTACTTCGATGGCTTGGGCGCGGGTGAGTTCGGGTTCGGGTTTGGTGAGTAGGTCGAAGATGGCGATTTCTTCTTCGGTGGCGCCTTCTCGCACGGCGCGTTGCTCCTCGTCGGTGAGCTCGTCGTTGATTGCCTTGAGGCGGCGGAGAAATTCTTCGAGGTTGTGGGTTCCGGCGTTGTATTCGTCGATGAGTTGTCGGAATCGCTCGGCGAGGTCTCGCCGGGTGGGGTTCTTGCGTACGGCCTCGTCGAGGCGTTCTTCGATGTTCTTTTCGATGGCTTTGGCGGCGGTGCGTCGGCGGTCGCCGAATCGCCGGATGAGCTCTTCGAAGTCGAGTTGGTTCAGGTCGATGAGTGGTTCGGCGTCGGTAGTGGGGATGATGTATTCCTTGGCTCCGACTGAGCGGTCGAGCAGTTCTGATACCGAGTCCATGACCCCGGAGATGTCGGGGGCTTCGGTGGATGATTCGATCTTGGCGGCGATCGTGCGGATGACCGCGATGCGATAGGCCACTGCCATGGCTTCGGGGTCGGGCAGCAGGGCTTTGAAGGTCTTTCGGGCTCGCCGGGCGAGCTTCACGAATTGGCGGCGGGTCTGCTCATCGACGAGCAGAGCTTCGACCGCGGCTTGTTGGAGCGCGATGAATTCGAAACCCTCCGCGGCTTCCAGCTCGGCGAGGTCGATGTCGTTGGCCGCGCAGAAATCGACGACCTCGGGCAGCGCGGCGTCCAGTTCGGCGACCAGCTCGTCTTTTGGCCGGATGGGGGAGTCGGCCCCTGGACTGGCGCCGTAGATGGCGAGGGCCTTCTCGAGGTTTCGGAACACACCGACGTAGTCGACGATGAGGCCGTTGTCTTTGTCGGGGAACACCCGGTTGGCCCGGGCGATGGTCTGCATCAGGGCGTGATTGCGCATGGGCTTGTCGAGGTACACCGTGGAGGTGGACGGCGAGTCGAACCCGGTGAGCCACATGGCGCACACGAACACCAGCCGGAACGGGTCCTCGGGGTCCTTGAACTTGGA
>CAYOEQ010000251.1:0-3501 GCA_964402775.1 uncultured Enterobacteriaceae bacterium | reverse complement strand
CCCGAATTGTTGGCCCCCCATGGCATGTCTCCCACCCGCGATACTGATTGTCCTGCCTGTCTGACCGCCCCGTTGCACGGCAGCCTGGAGGTCAGCCTGGCTCTCTGGCCTGACTACCTCGCGCACATAGGTCGGGTTCAGTTGCGAGTGGATATCGTTGACCAGCACTGGAGCATGAGCAGTCAGTTTCTGGGCGAATGTGGCCGGGGCTATCACCAGACTGGCACTCGCCTGGGTCGCAACGGTCAGAAAGCGTCTCCGTGTCAGCATGGCGAGACCTCCATTACGAATATACGAGAATGCACTGACGACTATATCTTCCGTTCCTCATTGTTCCGCTTCCGTCTTGGTTGCCCTGCACTCCTATATCAATAGTAGGAGCTAGCGCCTCACCCGGGCGGTTAAGTATATTAGATGTAAAACTTGAAGGGTAAACGTGGTTCGGAGTGTACCGGCGCTGAGACGAGGATATCGCCAATAGCGTCTGCGAAACGAATAGTGACGGGCTCTCGATCATTGAATAGACAGGTATTGAAGTTGATCTTGCTCAGCGAAAGTACGTCTGCCATCACTGTCTGAATATCTGCATCTCCCCGGCGTACTGAAATGTGGAGAGGATTGGGCGTGTCTGGGCCCATATATGTATCAAGGCGTGGGACGTAGCCGGAGGTCCAAAGGAAGCCAGACCGTTTATTCATAAGCATTGCTGTACCTCGGATAGTTGGATAGCTACCCGGTCTGAACAACTTTAGTTGATCCCAGGCGTCCGAAATCTGCACGCCAACAATATTGGTTCTCTTTCCTTGACACGCCTCTACAAACCCTGCCCACTCATCGTCACTGAATGATGATTTGGCATGAATGAACAGTTCGGCTGGGTCGTCCGGATGCCGAAGCCGGTATTCTTCTAGCACTGTACCGATGAGTGTCCGGGCTGCTGGGCGGTCGAGATGGAACTGTTTGCGGTCCGGTTGGTACCAAGGTCCAAGTGCACCTCGGAATACGACGCCTTCGCCGTCGGATAGGAACATCTGAGCCGCACAGCAAGCATGTCGAATATCCCCATCCTTAGGCTGCTGTTTATAGACTAGCCCAACATAGCAAACACTAGGACGGACGTTTGCCAACTGCCATGGGCGACCGCCACTCTTATAATACGAAGTCGTACAAAGTTTCCAAGCAATCGTCGCGGGGTCCTCAACTCGTCGCTTTAGGTCCCTTTGGTTTGCTTTTAAAAATTCATGTGGCGTAAGTGTCGTTTCGCGAATAATCTGCGTGACAATCTGGTGATCGAGGAGGCGAGCTTTGAGCTGTCGTCGAAAGTTCTTAGCGTATTTATAGACCTCTGCCTCAGCCTCGTCTTGGCCAAACAATGTTGGCTGAATGGCAAGCTCCGCAGCTTCCTTTTCCGAAAGCGTTATACTTCCAGCTATCCTATCTGCTACGGCGACGGTCGACCGGGGCCGACCTAACTCATAAACAAACTCCGGGATGATTACGTACCAGAAGCTTGGAGGGTCCTCATCCCGGTTACGATCCGCTATGAGCCGGTTGACAAAAATATCGACCGTTGTCTTGACTGCCTCATGGCGGTTGGCTAGGCGCATTGAGGACAGTAACGATTCCTCATCAATATCAGTAATTACACGCGACGGCTCTGGCGTCCATGTTGCGAAGAAGGCTTCGTTGAATCCCGGGAAGGCGACGTGGTGTGCTTCTATTAACTTTGACATACGCCTCCGTGGAGGCACGTCCAGAAAGTCTGATACCTGAGAGGACCATTTCAGAAAGCGCCGAAGCGAGGCGGGAGTTCCTATCACTCCGTATCGTATCTGCCTAGGCTCGTGTCCGGCATCGACAGGTCCGAATAGATAGAGACCATCCCTTGGGTAGTCTGCCGTCTGGCCAAAACGGAATTTGAGTTGAGGCTCGGGCACATGAATCAAGCGGGGTGCTCTCATGGAGTTATATCTCCATTCTCTACTTCCTCTTCCTGCGGTTCGTCCCAGTCGTCTAACTCTACATCTGGATCATCTTCGTCTAGGGGGTCTTCGCCGACATGCAAGGCACTAACCGGTGAGCGAAAGTGCATAGGTGGTAGGCCTAGAACTATACCCTCTCTGTGGGAGACCGGTAACGTAATTTCTGAGTGGCCATTGGCGAGCCACCACAGAAAAGCGAGCAGCATGTCTCGCCAGCGCGGATTACGCCACGACTTTGCGAAAGAGCGTCGCAACCGGTGCATTTTCTTAACGTCACCAAGCGCGTCCAATCCATTATCCGAAAAGATCAACCGTGCTGACAAACGGAGGTGACGCACTGGAGCTGTTCGTATCTGACCGCTTATTGCGTAATGCCAATGGACCTTCCGTTTTCCTGATACTCCAATGATCTGACGCCGCCCTTTCTGTTGTGGCCAGTTAAAGCTGATCTGAGTAAGCGGGACAGTATGGATATTACCCCACCAAGAGAGCCGACCGTTAGCGCCCGCATAGCTTGTGAGCCCTCGACTCTTCAAGAAGCTTTCAAATGCCTGGTTTCCCAGATCGGATAAATACCTACGAGCCTCATATTGTGTGATATTGAAATGCTCCCAGCCGCAGTCTAGGAAGCTGCTGAGACGTAAGTTAGAGACTTGACGAGCGGGCATATCTGGCGCGAGCAGGCCATCTTGGTCAGGGCTAACAAAGGTGAGCAAGCCAGTCTGGAAGGGTACTACTGGCCAATGATGTCGAGCCCTGTCTTGGAATTGCTCAATACGAGAGCCTGATAAAGGTTCGCAGTAGCGAATAAATCTTGGCAGTCTTCGCAAGGAGAGCCAGTTTGAGGTTAGCCATTCAGCTTGTTGCACGAGCCGCGTTGCTCCCACACTTTGCGTAGTCAGCCAATCTTTCATTGGCTGGCCTGGGCGCCGTGGTACTTTGTAGACGTTAATCAAAAGCTCTGAGAGTTCAGCAAGGCCAGACGCCCAGCTATGGCTAAAATCTATGTAGTGGGCCTGCACAATCTGGAATGGCGCTTCATATGGCTCTAGCCGAAGCGGGATAATGAATTCACGGTCATTGATCTCACGGGCTATCTGAGCACCTATCGCAATCTCGTTGCGAACGCCTTGTTTATTGAGTCCAGTAGAGGTGCAAACTAGAAGCATCTTGATTGCTCGCCGACGTAGGGCTTCCTCTAAATCTCTCGACCAATCAGAACCACCGTGCAGGCGCATGACATCTGCCCATACTTCATACCCCATTGCTGCCAGCTTGGCCCCCAACCAGCGTGTGAAGGCATTATCCTCTGGATTCGCGTGGGATATAAAAAGGGCGTTTCGATGGGGAGTGTTAATCATTGGTAGATGATTGTCTGGTGAGGTTATCAACCCAGCCGAAACATATATTCTCATTTCGGCTTATTCAATAAATAAATGTTGCCGAGCAGCTCTTACACCACCACCCCAATTGTCCCCCTCTCCCGGAACCGATACAACTCCCCATATTGCTGACATAC
>CAYOEQ010000250.1:0-3507 GCA_964402775.1 uncultured Enterobacteriaceae bacterium | reverse complement strand
GAAACCGGCAGGGCCATTGAGGCCAGCGGGGCGGAAATCGTCACCGTGGCGATCCGCCGCACCAATATCGGCCAGACAAAAGACGAACCCAACCTGCTTGACTACGTCAGCCCCGACCGGTACACCATCCTGCCCAACACCGCAGGCTGCTTCGACGCCGATTCGGCGCTGCGCACCTGCCGCCTGGCCCGCGAACTGCTGGGCGGCCATGACCTGGTGAAGCTGGAAGTGCTGGGCGACAAAAAGACCCTGTTCCCGGATATCCCGGCAACCCTGGAAGCGGCGGAGATACTCGTCAGTGAGGGCTTCAAGGTCATGGTGTACACCAATGACGACCCGATCATGGCGTTGCGCTTCGAGGAAATGGGCTGTATCGCGGTGATGCCGCTGGCCGCGCCCATCGGCTCCGGGCTGGGGATACGCAATCCTTACAACATCAGGACCATCGTCGAGAACGCCGGCGTGCCGATCCTGGTGGACGCCGGGGTCGGCACCGCCTCGGACGCGGCGATCGCCATGGAGCTCGGCTGTGACGGCGTTCTGATGAACACGGCCATAGCGGAGGCCAAAAACCCGGTCCTGATGGCATCGGCAATGAAAAAGGCCGTGGAGGCAGGCCGGGAGGCCTACCTGGCGGGGCGCATGCCCAGGCGGGCTTACGCCAGTGCGTCATCGCCGATTGATGGAACCTTCTTCGGTTAATTCCCGGCGTGCGCAATCAAGTCAGGCCGACGGGGACGGACCCCCGCTTACAACACGCGGAGGCATGCTTAAATCCGTCCCCATAATCCCGTTGTAGCCAATGGCCGGGAAACGAACCGTTAAAAGTTATGTTCTGAGACAGGGGCGGCTCACCAGGGCGCAGGCCCGCGCCATCGACAGGCACTGGAGTGATTTCGGCGTCGATTACCGGGATGAGACCCTGGACCTGGACGAGTTGTTCGGGCGGGATGCGCCCCGGGTGCTGGATATCGGCACGGGCATGGGCGAGACGATCCTCGAACTGGCAAGGGAGAATCCCGAAAATGACTACCTGGCCGTCGAAGTGCACCGCCCCGGCATCGGACGCCTGTTGTACGGCATCGCCGAGCACGGACTCGGCAATATCCGGGTCATCAACCACGACGCCGTCGATGTCGTCAACCGGCAGTTGCCGGAAGAGGCCCTGACCTCGGTCCATATCCATTTCCCGGACCCCTGGCCCAAGAAACGCCACCATAAACGGCGCCTGACGCAACCCGGATTCATCAACAGGCTGACGGCGCTGATGAAATCCGAGGGGCAGCTATACCTTGCCACCGATTCACCCGGCCTGGCTGAATACATGCTTGCCGTATGCGACGCCGAACCCGGCCTTATTAACCAGGCGGGGCGCGGTAACTTCGCTCCCCGGCCCCTGTGGCGGCCGCTGACGAAGTTCGAACAACGGGCGCTGGATTTGGGCCACCGGGTTTGGGAACTTATTTATTGCCGGACCATCTGATACAATAAAGCGCCATTGCCGATATGTCAGATTTAGCCCAAGCCGCTACAGAGATTGCAAGGGAAGCAGCGGAGAAAATCATGGAAGTCTACGAGACGGACTTTGAGGTCCGGAACAAGACTGATCGCACCCCGCTTACCAGGGCGGACATGTCCTCTCACGAGATAATTTGCAGCAGACTCGCGGGGCTGACCCCTGACATACCGGTGCTGTCGGAAGAATCCGCGAATATCCCCTATTCGACGAGAAAAAACTGGGATCAATACTGGCTGGTCGATCCCCTGGACGGCACCCGCGAGTTCATCAAACGCAACGGAGAGTTCACCGTGAATATCGCCTTGATCCGGGACAATTATCCCATCCTGGGCGTGATTTACGCGCCGGTCATGGATCTCTGTTATTACGCCGCCGAAAACGAGGGCGCGTACAAGCAGGGGAACGGCGAAGCAGACCTCAGACTCAGGTCGAAGACCAGCAAAGCCGACGCCCTGGTCGTCGCCGGCAGCCGCTCCCACGGCAACGAACGGCAGCAGGCGTTCTTGAGAAAAATGGGCAGCAAAGTCGAAACCCTGGCAATCGGCAGCTCCCTGAAATTCTGCCTGGTGGCCGAAGGAGTTGCCGACATTTACGCGCGCTACGGGCCTACCTCGGAGTGGGACAGCGCCGCCGGCCAGTGCATCGTCGAGGAAGCGGGCGGCAGGGTAACGGACACCGGATTTAACCGCCTGCGTTACAATTCGAAGGAATCCCTGATCAACCCTGATTTCCTGGTTTTTTCCGACCCTGCTTTCGAGTGGAAGCGCCGTTTGTGACACGTGCGCCGTTCGCACCGGGAAAACCGGCGGATTCCGGTCTATACTTTAAAAGTCGACCGAAATTCCTTGAGGGGGACATACCGATGAGCACAAATCATGGCCGTTGTGATTGCGGGGATATTGAATATGAATTTGACGACGAACCCGTCAATACCGTTTTTTGTTATTGCAGGACCTGCCAGTTACACACGAATTCCGACAAGTGGTTCGGCGTGTGGGTGCCGTTCGACAGGTTCAGAATGGTAAAAGGCGCGCCGTCAAGCTTCATGGCGCTTGGTGATTCAGGGAGTGAGACACACCGCCTGTTCTGTGGCAATTGCTCGACGGTCCTGGGACTCAAGTGTGACGGGTTTGACCTGTATTCGCTGGCGGCAAGCACCATTGAAGGCGGAGACAGGCTGAGACCGAAAATGCTCATCTACACCAAATTCGCTCCCGCCTGGACAATATTCCCGGAAGGCTTGCCGAAATACGATATCCTTCCTCCGGGGTAATTCGCACGAATACAGGCTCTATCTGCCTCAGCGCCACAGCATTTCTATAATGGTGATTTCGTTATCACCAGTGTTTGCATGGCTGTGTGTCTCCCCGCCCGCCTGCCAGAGAAAATCACCGGCCTCGACCTGCCGTATATTTCCATTGCCGTCCGATAGTTCTCCGGCGGACAGGTAAACCTTCGTATAGGGAAGATGATGCGTATGGACTCCCGTTTTCTCACCCGGCAGCAACTGGATCCGGTAGACACTGGCGTGGGGTTTTTCCATCAGCATAGTCATTCCAGCAGTATCGCCTCCCAGTGCTGTCGCGCCGTCCGGTCTATCGTCCCTGACGCCGATGCCGATAACATGGAAAGGTGTTGTTCCTATATTCCCCACGCGATGGACGTGGGGCAGGCCGTGGTTGTCGGAACTGAACCTGATATCACCGGTTTTAACGTCCGCCTCCCTTCTTTCCCCACCCAGGGGTTCCGCCCATACTTTCGTCCCCACGATCGTGACGTAAAGCAGGTCGAGCCTGTGTTCATGGTAGAGGCTCACATAACCCGGTGGTAAGAAAACATTCAGGATCATGGCATGATCATTCTCAAATACCGGTTTGTGCCGCGGTTCCTCATACACGGGCACCCAGTCTTCCGCATGCAGAGTGAAGCAACACAGTGACAGGACGAGACTGCCAAAGTATTTACGGAACATAAACGGCCCTCCAGGT
>CAYOEQ010000249.1:0-3511 GCA_964402775.1 uncultured Enterobacteriaceae bacterium | reverse complement strand
ATTAACCGGAATACTGCTGCAGCGCCTCAAGCAGTTCGTCCGGCGGTCGGTAGCCGGGCATTTCCTGGCCGTTTTCCAGGTAGATAGCGGGCGTCCCCCGCACGCCCAGGGCCTGCCCCAGTTCGTATTGCCGCTGCACCGGGTTGTCGCATTGCGCCGGTTTAACCGGCCTGCCCCCCTTGGCCAGGGTCATTGCTTCATTCGGATCAGCCGCACACCAGACTGATTCCATCTCACTGAAGGAGTCCGTGTCGGTCCCGGCGCGCGGGAAGGCCAGGTACCTGACGGCAATACCCTTGCCGTTCAACTCGGCCATGTCGCGGTGGAATTGCCGGCAGTAGCCGCAGGTAATATCGGTAAAGACATATACCGTATGCCGGACGTTTTCAGGAACAAAGTCTATGGTCTCGGACGCGGGGACGCTTTCCAGGACCTGTTTCCTGGCGGCAGCGCGTTCCTGTTCGCTCAGGTTGATTTTTTCACCCAGGTCAATCAGGTCCCCCTGCAGGATATAGCGGCCGTCTTCGCTCATGTAGATCATCTCCGTGCCCAGCATGACTTCGTACAGCCCGGGAATCGGGGCCGGTTTGATCCGGGTGATCTCAACATCCGGGAAAACGTCGGTAATGGCCTTGCGCAGGAAGTCTTCCCGGTCCGGATCTGCATTCGCTGCGCCGGGTAACAGCAGCGCCGCAGTCAACAACAGTATCAATCCAGGTCGCACGATTTTTTGCTCCAGAATTTCATCGGTTCGGTGATGCCGTGATCATAACATATCACCCCCGCGGGTGATGTTCAGCGTGCAGGTTCTTCAACCGTTCCCTGGCGACGTGGGTATAGATCTGCGTGGTCGAGATATCACTGTGGCCCAGCAACATCTGCACCACGCGCAAGTCAGCGCCGTGATTCAGCAGGTGCGTGGCAAACGCGTGCCTGACCACGTGCGGGGACAGCGTCTTGCTGATTCCCGCCCGGACTGCGTGGCGTTTTATTGCATACCAGAACGTCTGGCGCGTCATCATGCGGCCGCGGCGGCTGGGAAACAATACGTCCGCGGGAGGCCCCTGCAACAGTTCAGCGCGTCCCTGGCGAATAAATTTCTCCACCCAGTCGGAAGCTTCCTCTCCCAGCGGCACCAGGCGTTCCTTGTTGCCCTTGCCGATCACCCGCAACACGCCCTGTCTTAAATTCACCTGCGCCAGTTGCAGGCCGACCAGTTCCGATACTCTGAGCCCGGTCGCGTACAACACCTCCAGCATCGCCCGGTCGCGCTGGCCTACGGCCGTGGCGGTATCCGGCGCGTCGAGCAGGCTCTCCACCTCCTCCTCGGTGAGGGATTTCGGCAGGGGACGGCCGATACGCGGCGCGGCGACCCGGGCGCAGGGATCGTGGCTGATACGCCCCTCCCTGGCCAGGTACTGGAAGAAACGGCGCAGGGATGACAGGCGCCGGGCGCTGGTGCGGGAGGATTTCCCGGTCAACGTGGCCAGGTAGCCCAGCACATCCTCAGCACGGGACTGCAACAGGCCGCGGGACGAGGAGGACGCCAGCCAGCCGGAGTAGGAATAGAGGTCGCTGCGATAGGCACTGAGGGTATTCTCGCTCAGCCCCCGCTCCAGCCACAGGGCATCGAGAAACTGGTCGATATCAGCCTGTTTGTCAGACACAAACTACCGCCATGTTTTATCCACAGATTACACAGATTAACACAGATTATTTTCAGGCCGGGGACAGAATTAATTCTGTCCCCATAAATTTACACAACATAATTTAAGGAAGCTCTGACCTAATCAGATGGTTCCTTGAATAACGAGTTTTATACGCATCTTTACAGTGAAACATCTGTGTTAATCTGCGTAATCTGTGGATAAATTCAGGAAGACGGTTTGATTTTCTCCTTGATCCTGGCTGCCTTGCCGCGCCGGTCGCGCATGTAATACAGCTTGGCCCTGCGCACGTCGCCGCGCCGTTTCACGGTGATGCCGGCAATACTCGGGCTGTAGGTCTGGAATACCCGTTCCACGCCTTCACCGTAGGAAATCTTGCGCACGGTGAACGAGGAGTTAAGTCCGCGGTTCTTCTTGGCGATAACGGTTCCCTCAAACGCCTGTAACCGTTCGCGCTGACCCTCTACCACCTTGACCTGTACGATGACGGTATCGCCGGGATGAAACTCGGGGATGTCCCGGTCGCATTGCTCGGCTTCGAGTTGTTCAATAATATTTGCCATGTTTCCAGACCTCATCAGAGTCATTCGTCATTCCGCTGTTCAGTGATGTATTCATCCAGCAGCGCCCGTTTTTCAGTGTCCATGACCAGCGCTTCCAGCAGGTCGGGACGCCGTTTCCAGGTGCGCCCCAGCGCCTGTTTCAGGCGCCATTTCCGTATCCTGTCATGGTCGCCGCTCAGCAATACCGGCGGCGGCGCCAGTCCCGCCACCACCTCGGGCCGGGTGTAATGGGGGCAATCCAGTATCCCCCGGAAAAAAGAATCCTCCATAGCGGATTCATCATTGCCCAATGCTCCCGGCAGGCACCTGGCCACTGCGTCTATCAATACCATGGCAGGAAGCTCGCCGCCGCTGAGTACGTAATCCCCGATGGACCACTCCTCGTCGACTTCCAGTTCCATGACCCGTTCATCAACGCCCTCATACCTGCCTGCAACCAGGATGAACGCGTCCCTGCCGGCAAAGTCCATCACGTCCTGCTGCCGCAATCGCTGCCCCTGGGGTGACAGGTAGATCACCGCGGCCGAGGGCAAAGCCTGCCTGGCGTCGCGTATGGCTGCCAGCAACGGCTGCGCCATCATGACCATGCCGGGCCCGCCGCCATAAGGCCTGTCATCCACGGTCCGGTGGCGGTCCGTTACGTAATCCCGTGGATTAACCGTGCTGAGCTGCAGCAATCCGGAACCGACGGCTTTCCCGGTAATGCCATAGTCGCTGACCGCAGCAAACATCTCCGGAAACAGCGTAACCACATTAATCGCTAATCCCATTCCCAGTCCACCGTGATGACGGCGGCGTCCTGATCCACCCGCCGGATAACCTCATCCATGACGAACGGGATCGAACGGCGCCGGTCGCCCCGCACGATCAGCACGTCGTTGGCGCCGGTTTCGTGGATATCGACGACCCTGCCCAACTGCTCCCCGGTCAGCGTAACAACCTCCATGTGCATAAGGTCCGTCCAGTAATATTGACCCGGCTCCGGCTTCGGCAAACGCTCGCGATACACCGCCAGCGACCGGCCGACGAGTTCGAGGGCCGCTTCCCTGTCTTCGATTCCCGGCAGTTTGACCACCAGGGTTTTGCCGCTGGTCCCGCAATCCGCAAATTCGATTTCGGTCCATTTCGTTCCGTTTCCCTTACTGCCTTCTCCCAGCAGCCAGGGTTGATACAAAAAGATGTTTTCCCTGGGATCGGTATAGGAAAATACTTTCAACCAGCCACGTGTCCCATGCACACCGGACATCCTGCCGATGATTATCCGCTTGTCCGACTCATTGC
>CAYOEQ010000248.1:0-3522 GCA_964402775.1 uncultured Enterobacteriaceae bacterium | reverse complement strand
TACCCCGGCGGCGCCGTATTGCATATTTACGACGAATTGTACAAGCAGACCGAGGTGGAACATATCCTGGTTCGCCACGAGCAGGGCGCCGCGCACGCGGCGGACGGCTACGCCCGGGCTACGGGCCGTCCCGGCGTGGTGCTGGTCACCTCCGGTCCGGGTATAACCAATGCCATTACCGGTATTGCAACGGCGTACATGGATTCCATCCCCCTGGTCGTCTTCAGCGGCCAGGTTGCCACTTCCTATATCGGTAACGATGCCTTTCAGGAGGTCGATGCCATCGGCATTTCCCGGCCCTGTGTAAAACACAATTTCCTCGTCAGCGACGTGAAAGACCTCGCGGGCGTTATCAGGAAAGCATTCTACGTGGCCTGCACCGGCCGTCCCGGCCCCGTTGTGGTGGACATTCCCAAGGACGTCACGGCAAATACCTGCGCCTACGAGTACCCGGATACGGTCGACATGCGATCCTACCGGCCGACCGTAAAAGGCCACCCGGGCCAGATAAAACGGGCAATCAATCTCATGCTGAAGGCGCGTAAACCGATGATCTACACCGGCGGCGGCGTTGTCCTGTCCGATGCCGACGCGGAGTTGACCGAATTCACCCGCGCCCTGGGGTTTCCCATCACCAATACCCTGATGGGCCTGGGGGCATACCCGGCTACGGACCCGCAATTCATCGGCATGCTGGGGATGCACGGCACCTACGAAGCCAATATGGCGATGCACCAGTGCGACGTGCTGATCGCCATCGGCGCGCGCTTCGATGACCGCGTCACCGGAGACCTGGAGAAATTCTGCCCCCATGCAAGGATCATCCATATCGACGTCGACCCGTCCTCCATTGCCAAGAACGTGCCCGTGGATGTCCCCATTGTCGGTGATGTCAAGCATGTGCTGCAGGATATCAATGACGGGTTGAAGAGCATCAGGGAAAGACCCGACATTGATGACTGGTGGCGCCTGATCAAGGACTGGCAGTCCATGGACTGCCTGCGTTTCGACAGGAATTCCAGCCTGATCAAGCCGCAGCGGGTCATCGAACTCCTGTATGAACTGACCGGCGGCGATGCTTACGTGTCGTCCGACGTCGGCCAGCACCAGATGTGGGCCGCCCAGTTTTACAAGTTCGACAAGCCGCGGCGCTGGTTGAATTCAGGCGGTCTCGGCACCATGGGGTTCGGCTTGCCGGCGGCAATGGGCGCCAAGATCGCCTACCCGGACGAAACGGTGGTCTGCATCACCGGCGAGGCCAGCCTCGTCATGTGCATACAGGAGCTTTCAACCTGCCTGCAATACGATACCCCGATCAAGATCATCAATCTCAACAACCGCTACATGGGCATGGTAAGGCAATGGCAGGAGTTCTTCTACGAGAAACGTTATTCCCATTCCTACATGGATGCCTTGCCGGATTTTGTCAAACTGGCGGAGAGCTTCGGCCACGTGGGAATGTGTATCGAGAAAGCCGTTGATGTGGAACCGGCGCTTAAAGAGGCGCTGGCAATGGAAGACCGGCTGGTATTGATGGACTTCATTACCGATCAGACCGAGAACGTATATCCGATGATAGCCGCGGGCAAGGGGCAGCATGAAATGCACCTGGCGCCCGGTTCGGAAGAACGGGAACTGGCCTGATGCGCCATATCCTGTCTCTCCTGGTCGAGAACGAGGCCGGGGCTTTGTCGAGAATTTCCGGCCTGTTTTCTGCCCGGGGCTTCAATATCGAATCGCTTACCGTGGCGGCCACGGAAGATCCCACCGTTTCCCGCATGACCATAGTCACGTCCGGTTCCGATGCGATTATCGAACAGATCACCAAGCACCTGAACAAACTGGTGGACGTGATAAAAGTCGTGGATTTGAATGAGAGTGAGCATATAGAAAGGGAATTGATGCTGGTCAAAGTCAGGGCAGCCGACTCCTCCAGGGAGGAACTGATGCGTTTGAGCGACATTTTCAGGGGGCGAATCATCGACGTGAATGAGAATTCCTACACGATTGAAATCACCGGCAACGGCGAGAAGCTGGATGCCTTCCTGAAGGCCGTGACGCCTGAGTTGATACTGGAAACCGTCCGCACCGGCGTTTCCGGCATCGCACGCGGGGAAAAAGCAATCAGGGTTTGATGAATTGAGGGGTCACCAGGTATCCCCGGAAAACACAAGTTAAGAGAATTGAATGATGAATATATATTATGACAAAGACGCGGACCTGTCCCTTATAAAAAGCAAAAAAGTGGCCGTTATTGGGTATGGGTCACAGGGCCACGCCCATTCCAACAACCTGAACGACTCCGGCGTGGAAGTATGTGTCGGTCTGCGCCAGGGTTCCTCATCCGCAGCCAAGGCGCAGGGAGCGGGACTCACCGTGAAGGGTATCGAGGAGGCGGTCGGCTGGGCGGACGTGGTGATGATGCTGGCTCCCGACGAGCACCAGTCCGCGTTGTACCGGGCACAGGTTGCCCCGCACATCAGGGACGGCGCAGCGTTGGCCTTTGCCCATGGGTTCAACATCCATTTCCGCCAGATTGAGCCGCGCGCCGACCTGGACGTGATCATGATCGCGCCGAAAGGTCCCGGGCACCTGGTTCGCTCCACCTACGTGGAAGGCGGCGGCGTGCCTACCCTGATTGCCGTGCACCAGGATGCCTCCGGCCAGGCCAGGGATATCGCGCTGGCATACGCCAGCGCCAACGGCGGCGGGCGCGCCGGCGTAATTGAAACCAATTTCCGGGAAGAAACGGAGACGGACCTGTTCGGTGAGCAGACGGTGCTGTGCGGCGGCATCACCGCGTTGATCCAGGCCGGGTTCGAAACACTGGTAGAGGCGGGGTACGCGCCGGAAATGGCTTATTTCGAGTGCCTGCACGAGACCAAGCTGATTGTCGACCTGATCTATGAAGGGGGAATCGCGAATATGCGTTACTCCATCTCCAATACCGCGGAATACGGCGATTTTACCCGCGGGCCCAGGGTTATCGGCAGCGAATCGAAAAAAGTGATGAAAGAGATCCTGCAGGAAATCCAGACCGGGGATTTTGCCAGGGAGTTCATTATGGAAAACCAGACCGGCGCGCCGAAGATGAAAGCGATGCGCAGGATCAGCAAGCAGCACCAGATCGAGCAGGTAGGTGAAAGACTGCGCTCAATGATGCCGTGGATCAGGGAGAACAAGCTGGTAGATCAGGCAAGGAACTGATAGGTCAGCAGAATTGATAAAACGCCGCCGAGGCATTTACCTCCTGCCCAACCTGTTCACGACCTCGGCCCTGTTTGCCGGGTTCTATGCGATCGTTGCCGCATTTAATGCGCGTTATGAACCTGCCGCCATCGCCGTGTTCGTGGCGATGATCCTGGACGGAATGGACGGCCGCATCGCCAGGATGACGAAGACGGAAACCGATTTCGGCGTCCAGTATGACAGCCTGTCGGACATGGTGTCGTTCGGGCTGGCTCCCGCCCTGGTGGTATATCAATGGTCGTTGCAGGGCCTGGGCAAGCTGGGCTGGCTGGC
>CAYOEQ010000247.1:0-3533 GCA_964402775.1 uncultured Enterobacteriaceae bacterium | reverse complement strand
TCTTTCAGCTTCGCTGTATACCGGCCAGGGAGGCAGATCAGGCAACATGGTTTCCGGTCCCGGGGTATCAGTTACCCGGTTGTTCCTGCCGAATTGGGCGGGCGGGCACACCCACCACCGTGACTCCGTCGGGGAGATTGCCGATCACGCAGGAACCGGCCCCCACCGTCACATCCCGGCCTATGGCGATCCGGTTGATGACTGTCGCTCCAACCCCCAGCCAACTGTTATCGCCCACCTGGACTTCGCCTCCCAGGTGGACTCCGGGGGACAGGTGTACCCCGTCCCCGATGACGCAGTCATGATCCACGGTCGCCGCCGTGTTGACGATGACGGCGCTCCCGATCCGGGCAGCCGCCTGCACGACCGCCTGGGCAAAAATCACCGTGCCTGTCTCAATACGGGCCGATTTCGCTACGACCGCCGCGGGGTGTATCAGCGTAACCGGGTTAAACCCGGTTTGCCGGAGTTGCATGGTCAGGTGAGAACGTTTACGGTTATCACCGATAGCGACGATGACGTCCGAATGGCCGTCCCCCATCGACCTTGCGCCTGAAAAGTCGGCAGTCACCGGATAACCGTCAACGGACGTCACTTCCGGATAGGCATCATCCGCAAACATGATCTCATTCCAACTCCCAATGGCTCTCGCAGTTTCCGCGACCACCTTACCATGGCCGCCGGCGCCGAAAATCAGCAGCGAACTCATGTCACCGAACCCCTGAACTTTTCTGCAGTCGCCATCCCTTCCTGGTTGATGCCTTCTTTCCTGACAATCCTGACTATGGTCAACAGGATGATCCGGAGGTCCAGCAAAAAGCTGCGGTTGTCGACGTACCACAGATCCAGACTGAATTTTTCCTCCCAAGTGATGGCGTTACGGCCGTTGACCTGGGCCCAGCCGGTGACCCCCGGTCTGGCCTCGTGGCGGCGCATTTGCTCTTCGGTATAGAGATCGAGGTATTCCATCAACAGGGGACGCGGCCCGACAAGGCTCATATCGCCCCTGATTACGTTGAATAACTGGGGCAATTCATCCAGGCTGGTCCTGCGCAGGAAGCTGCCGAAGCCGGTGAGCCTGTCCTCATCGGGCAATAACCGTCCGTTTTCGTCTGTCCTGTTGTTCATGGTGCGAAACTTGTAAAAGGTGAACGGCTTCCCCAGCAATCCCGGCCGTTGCTGGCGGAACAACACGGGGCTGCCCAGGTTGATATGGACCAGTATGACCAGCAGGGCAAGCAACGGCAACAACAGGGTCACCAGGACCAGGCTGAAGACCAGGTCGAACAGACGTTTTGCACAATCGGACGGGTCAGCCCGCATCGTTCACCAGGCACTGGTCCATCACGTCGGCCAGCCGTTTCGCCAGCAGCTTCATATCGTGTGTCTGTTCAACATATTGACGCCCTCTCAAGCCCATGGCGCGCAGTTCCCCCTCACTCATTTGCGCCATCTTCATTATGGCTCCTGCCAGTTCCTCAGGGTCTTCCGGCCTTACGCTGATACCGGCATCCGCCTCGACAACCGGATTATTGACGGATTCAATGGCAATAATAACAGGACGGCCCATCGCCATGTAGTCGGGAATCTTGTTCATGCTGATCCCATATTTATACAGCGACGGCAGCTTTCTGCCGCACAACACAAAAGCCTGGGTAGCCGATGCCGTCGCCGCGATGGCGTTCTTGTTGACGGGAGGATGAAAAATCACCTGTTTCATTCCTCTCTCAGCGCAGTAATCCGCCAGCGCCTGTTTCATCGGGCCGGCGCCGATCAGGTGGCATTCGATGGACGCAAGACCGTGCGTAAGTTCAATGATCTCCATCGCCCGGACCAGGGTTTGCAGGTCATTGGCGGTGCCGTGGGCACCCAGGTAAGTAATGCGGAACGTATCCTGTTTCTTATAAGCAAGGGGTTCGCCGATATTATCCAGATTGACGCCGTTGGGAATGTGGACCACCTCCTGTGCCGGAATATTTCGGTCCCTGACATAGTTCCCATACCCCGGCAGAACCGACACAACCCGGCAGGCCTGCCGGCAACACCACCTCTCCAGCATGCCGAGCAGCACGGCGACCGGGCTGTGCCTGCGGGTGCGGCCCAGCGCGATGAGGGTTTCCGGCCAGATGTCGCGCACTTCGAAGATAAACGGGACCCGGTAACGTCCGGCTAACAGCGCAGCGGCAGCGGCTGCCAAAAGATGAACTGTAGAGCCGATGATAATGGATGGCCTCTCCAGACCGTTTGTCGTCCCCCGTTTCAGCAACCTCCATGAAAACACCAGCATATTAATAATACGCCCGGCTCCGTTGCCTTCGTAAGGAGGCGTACTTATCGGGCAAAATTGCACACCGTCAATCTCCTGGCGCACGACCCGTTCATTGTCGGCAAGTTGTTTGCTTGATTCGATGCGAGACGCGAATATGCGCGGCCTCCAGCCCAGGTCAACAAGGCGTCTTGCCAGGTCAAAGTGACGCGTGCCCCCTGAGTCTGCGGGAGACTTGGCATAATGGTTGATTATCCAAACAGTCCGGCCGGGCATTATGGGCAAGTATTTATTGTGGCGAGCAAACCAGCTATAAGCTAATGACGCAGGCTGACAGACTACTGCTTGTCAGCTTTAAACTTTTTCCTGTTCCCCACAAATCATCGCTTAGCCTGTCTTCCATATTCTGCAAAGACAGTCAGCTTGCAAGCTCGTACTCTTCCGCTTCCTCACGAAGCGTCGTCCCACCGTTCTCGTCTTCAAGGAGACTGCGAACTATTTCATAAGCTTCAAAAATATTTAACGACTTTCCAGACCGCAGGCGTATAAATCTGCCAACGTGCGCTGGGGTGACATCAGGTAAATTAAGCGAGGTATCAATTTCCATCGGCTTTGGCTGCGCCTGCAAGTCCAGAAAGGTGGCCGTCACCACGCTCCTGCCCTGCTCACGCGGGCGCGTATTCAACTGCCAGAACTCCACCACCCCCTTGTCCCGGTAACTGAGGTACTTCTCTTTTGAGACATGCGTCAGTCCCACTTCAACCACCAGGTCCGGCGGCACCCGCAACGTATACGCATCACCCTCATCCTCACTCCGGGCACACGCTTCAACGTAACCAAGCGCTTTCCGGCCAAAGTAAAAACTGCAATCCGCTTCATTGCCGGTGTTCTTCGGGTCGCTCTCCCGGCGCCAGCGGGTGGCTCTCAGTTGTTCCATCTTAATTCCCTTCAAGGTGGACACGCTGCTGGCAAAGCGATCTATATCGCCTGAAATCCACTCATGTCTTCCGCTTGGCGCCATCAATACGACCAGTTCCCGTACCGGGTCAAGTACCACTCGCCGGAAAGTATTCACCAGGTCTGAAGCTGCCAGGGCAATCACCTCATCCCGGCTGACATGAAACGCTACGTACTCCGAGCCGAAGGACGTGCGTTTGACCTCCTTCAGCCGTTCGCGCAACCTGTCTTCCATACTCTGCAAGGAAGTGTCTTTCGGTAATGCCGTGGCGCTGCACATGATGTCGTCCCTCGATTTGAATGAAAGCCG
>CAYOEQ010000246.1:0-3544 GCA_964402775.1 uncultured Enterobacteriaceae bacterium | reverse complement strand
CATATATGAAACCAATGCGCAAGCAAATCCTGCCGGCCTGTCCGGGATGGACTTGTCCGGAGCTTCCCTTATAATATTCATTTTGGCGTTTTCCGGTCGGCCGCATTGTATCAACCGGAACTTTAAGACAACGATGAGCAACACTGATCCATCTCATTTTTTCAGCAGCAATACCGCCTTCATCGAGGATGTCTATGAGCGGTATCTTGAAGACCCTGCCAGCGTAACCGTTGAATGGCGCCAGTATTTTGATGCCCTGCAACGGGAACCCGCGCAGTCTGACGGCGCCGGCAGCGCAAAGGTTGAAGAGCCTGCGCACGCGCCTGAGACCACGCAGGCCCCGACTCCGGAACCCGCGATCGCCGTCAATACGGACAACAAAAAGCAGGCTTCGGTATTACAGCTGATCAATGCCCACCGTTTCCGCGGGCACCAGCAGGCCGATCTTGACCCCCTGAAACAGTACGAGCGGCCTGAGGTCCCGGAACTGGATCCCGCATATTACAATTTCACGAAGGAAGACCTGGTGCGGACCTTCAATACGGGTTCCCTGTTTGCCCCCGATGAACTGACGCTGGCTGAAATCTTCTATATTGTCAAAAGTACTTATTGCCGGGCAATCGGCGCCGAGTACATGCACATCAACGAGACGGAACAGAAACGCTGGATACAGCGCAGGCTGGAGGAATCCGAAGGCCATCACCGGTTCTCGCAGGAGAAGAGAAAGCGCATACTGGAACGCGTCATTGCCGCCAATGCGCTGGAAGAATACCTGCACAGGAAATACGTGGGGCAGAAACGCTTCTCTCTGGAGGGCGGCGAATCCCTGATCCCGCTGCTGGATGAACTGGTGCAGGCGGGCGGTGAAGCCGGTGTGCGTGAAGCGGTAATCGGCATGGCTCACCGCGGCAGGCTCAACGTCCTGATCAATATCATCGGCAAGCTGCCCGGGGAACTGTTCGATGAATTCGAAGGGCTGAACAGCCAGAAGCTCGATGTCGAAGCCTCCAATTCGGGCGATGTCAAATACCACCTGGGCTATTCTTCGGACATCCAGACTCCAGGCGGCGTCATACACCTGACCTTGTCGTTCAACCCCTCCCACCTGGAGATCATCGACCCCGTGGTGGAAGGGTCCGTGCGGGCGCGCCAGGACCGGCGCCAGGATAAGTCCCGCGCCCAGGTATTGCCCATTATCATTCATGGCGATGCCGCTTTTGCCGGACAGGGCGTGGTGATGGAAACCTTCAACCTGTCCCAGACCCGTGGCTACAGCACCGGCGGCACCATCCATATCATCGTCAATAACCAGATCGGCTTTACTACCAGCGACCCGCTGGATTCGCGCTCGACCCTGTATTGCACGGACGTTGCCAAGATGGTGCAGGCGCCGATCTTTCACGTGAACGGCGATGACCCCGACGCGGTCGTGTATGTCGCGAACCTGGCCCTGGATTACCGCATGAAATTCAAGAAAGACGTGGTCATCGACATGGTGTGCTACCGCAGGCACGGCCACAGCGAGGCGGACGAGCCGGCCGCCACCCAGCCCATCATGTACCGGAAGATCAGGCAGCACAGGAATATCAGGGAGGTTCACTCCGAACGCATGGTAAAGGAAAAAGTCGCCACCGAAGATGAAATCAGGAAGATTCATGACGACTACATCGAATCCCTGGAATCCAACAGGAGCGTGGCAGGCGCAAAGGCAAGCAATGCCGATTTCAGGTTTTTAATCAATTACGAACCGTTCAAAAGAACGGCATGGGACATGCGGGTCGAAACGGCAGTCAGCGCCCGGCTGGTTTCCCGCCTGACGGAACGCTTCACTACGGCGCCGGATCATTTCACCCTGCACCCGACGGTGGCGAGGATCATCGAGAACCGCAAGAAGATGGGCGCCGGCGAACTGGAAATGGACTGGGGCTATGCCGAAACCCTTGCATACGCAACCCTGCTCGACGCCGGTTTCCCGGTGCGTATTTCCGGCCAGGACAGCGGCCGCGGGACCTTTTTCCATCGTCATGCCGTGATCCACAACCAGGATGACGGTGATACCTACCTGCCGCTGCAACACATCAGTGAGGGACAGCCTTCGTTCCTGGCCATCAACTCGACCCTTTCCGAAGAGGCTGTGCTGGCTTTTGATTACGGCTATGCCAGTTCCGAACCCAATGCGCTGGTGATCTGGGAGGCCCAGTTCGGTGATTTCGCCAACGGCGCGCAGGTCGTATTCGACCAGTTCATCAGTTCCTGTGAAGCAAAATGGGCGCGGTTCTGCGGTCTTACCGTATTTCTGCCCCATGGCTATGACGGCCAGGGGCCGGAGCATTCGTCCGCCCGGCTGGAGCGCTTTTTACAGCTTTGCGCCAGGGAGAACATGCAGGTCTGCCAGCCCAGCACCCCGGCGCAGATGTTCCACCTGTTACGGCGCCAGGTCATCAGGCCTTATCGCAAACCGCTGATCGTCATGAGTCCGAAAAGCCTGCTCAGGCATAAACTGTCCACGTCGACCCTGGATAAGGTCACCAGTGGCGGATTCAGGCTGGTGATCGACGAAATAGACGAAAATATTGAGAAACACGCGGTAACACGCCTGTTAATCTGCAGTGGCAAGGTGTACTACGACCTGCTGGAGGCGCGGCGCGGCAACGAGGTAGGGAACATCGCCGTTATTCGCCTGGAACAATTGTTCCCGTTTCCGCAAAAGGAAATGAAACGCGTGATTGACTCATACCCGAACGCAAATGAAGTCGTCTGGGTGCAGGAAGAACCGAAGAACCAGGGTGGCTGGTACTACATGCAGTCAAGGGGAACCATGATAGGCTGCCTGAGCGCGCGGCATGTGTTCGGCTATGCAGGTCGTATTTATTCAGCCTCCCCTGCGGTCGGTTCACTCAGCCTGCACCTGGCGCAGCAGAAGAAGCTGGTCGATGACGCTTTGCAACCGGAAAAACTGGAAGTGACCACGCATAAACAGAAGTCGAGCGGGATCAGGTAGGGGATGATGTCTGTTCCATTCAATCTGATTCCAATTGCCGGAGAGAACCGTGCTGGTTGACGTCAGGGTGCCGGTACTGGCCGAATCGGTCGCGGAAGCCACGTTGATGGACTGGCGTAAACAGCCGGGAGACCCGGTAAAATTCGGTGACGCCCTGATTGACGTGGAAACGGATAAAGTCACCCTGGAGGTGGTGGCGCCGGAAGACGGCTTGCTGGTGAAAATCCTGAAAAACAGCGGCGAAGACGTGGTGAGCGACGAGTTGATCGCCCAAATCGATACCGACGGGCAGGCCGTCGCTGCGGCGCCGGAGCCTGGTACGGAGGCCGCGCCAATTGAACCTGAGCCCGCGCAGGAACCAGAAGATGAGCCTCAAAGCGCTGCAGAAACGGCGGAGACCGATTCGGAAACCGCGGATGAGCAGTCACCACCGCCTGCGGAACAGAAGCCCAAGCTGAGTCCCGCCGTCAGGAACCTGCTGAGCGAACATGGCCTGGACGCCGGCGACATCCCGGCAAGCGGAGACAGGCTGACCAAAAAAGA
>CAYOEQ010000245.1:0-3549 GCA_964402775.1 uncultured Enterobacteriaceae bacterium | reverse complement strand
ATGGCCACCAGGGAAAACAGCACCACCGCGCCATAACCATATGCCCAGCCGGGAAAACCGAGAAAGGTGCCGGCGCTGTAAAATTCGGCCACCCCGATAAAGAAAATCGGCCAGAGCCCCAGGCTGCGCCCGGCAATCACATGGTCGCTTACGGTCCTGGTTTCAGCGGAACGCCGGGGAATGCCCAGGTACAGGACAATTCCCAGAAATACGATAATGATCAGGAGGACCATGGGAGCGCCTTATTCCTGCGGCTGGATACTGCCGTTGACGCGATAGCGGCAACCGTGCGAAGTCATTTGATTACTTTTTCAACCAGTCTGCGCGAGGGGGAGAGAAGACATCCAGGACGACCGTATCCTCCACTACCTGGTCACTGTGTTCGACGCCTGCGGGAATATACAGAATATCGCCTTCACGGGCCTCTATCCTGCTCTGTTCGGATTGGTAAACCGCCCCACCCTTGACATAAAATGTAATCTGTTCGCTGGATATCCTATGGGCAGGAAACGACACGCCTTTCGGGACAAATATCTGCGCCAGCATCATATTGCCTGCAGTTATCATTTGCCGGGTGATACCATTATCGAGTTGTTGGACGGCTACCTCATCCCAGTTGTAAAGTTTCATTGATTCAGCTCCGGATTGTATTATAAATTAGAGTAGCTCTGGACAAGTCAATATCCATCCTTTCATAAATCACACTTTATGATAAACGAATTTGCACCCGACCTGATTCTCTACAATGGCAGGATCGTCACCGTAGACAGCAGTTTCAGGGTTGTGGAGGCGGTTGCCGTCTACGATGGAAAATTTGCGGCTGTAGGCAACAGTACGGAAATCCGGGCGCTGGCGGGTAATAAGACACAACAAGTGAATTTGCAGGGTCGCTGCGTCGTTCCGGGCCAGATGGACAACCACGTGCATTTCCTGCTGGCCGGCCTCGACGGTTTACAGTCAGGCGCCAAAGTCAACATCGCCACACTGCAGTCGATTGAAGACATACTCGATGCCATTCACACGCGCGCGCAGAGCACACCGAAAGGTGAATGGATTGGCACCTCCTGCATGTACCGGGGAGCATTAAATGAGGGCCGCTTCCCGACCCGGGCAGACCTGGATAAAGTCGCTCCCGATCACCCGGTATACATCTTCCAGTCGGGCAAGAACATCATCGCCAACACGTATGCCATGAACATGGCGAGCATCGGCAGGGAAACGCAGAACCCGGTTGAACCCGAAGGCTGGATTGTCAGGGATGAGGATGGATTGCCGACGGGACATCTTATTGCCGGCGCCGGCGACCTTGCGCGCAAGGTCTGGTGGGAAAAAGCAGACCAGCCGATCAAGAAATGGGACTTTCTGTATTTCGACCGGGAAACCCAGCTGGCGGCCATCGAGGCCCAGCAATCCATATATCACGCATGCGGCGTTGTAGGTGTACGTGATATGGGAGTATCGATAGACGAACTGGATACCTATATCGAAGCAAACCGAAGCGGTTTACTCAAAATCAGGACAGACCTGATCCTAGGCTTGCCTGCCAGGTATATGACAGAGGAAGAGATTCTCACTTCGTTGAACTGTTATTTCGGTCCGAAACAGCACCTTGGTGACGACATGCTGAAGATCGGGGGAATAAAACTGGTCGTAGTCAATGACGGCTGGTGGGCCTACAGCCCGGAGAAAGCCCGTTTCCTGATCAGGGAATACAACAGGCGGGGCTGGAACATGAGTATTCACATCAACAGCGGCGGCGCAGACGATTCCAGCGAACTGGTCATTGCGGCGCTGGAGGAAGCGGACAGGGAAAACCCGGTGGCCGGCCGCAGGATAAGTTTTGAACACGGTTTCGGCCTGGGCAGGCCGGACCACATCCGCAGGTCCAGGGACCTTGAAATAATTTTCGGCGCCAATCCGGTCCTGTCTTACTACGCCTCTGCCCGTTCCATGCGCATGCACGAGATCATGGAGCAGGTTCGAATTGCGAAAATGACGGAGACTGATCCCTGGAAGCGCACGGTGCGCGACTGGGGATTGCCGCTGAGAGACTGGCTGGACGCGGGCCTGACGGTCACGGGCGGCTCGGACAACCCTGCCGTCGTTTACGACCCGGAACAACCTTTTCTGGGTCAGTATTCAGCGCTGACCGGCAACACCCTGGCCGGCGCCCTGTTGCCGGGGCAAACCGTTACCCGCGAAGAGATGCTGCGCATGTACACCATCAATGTAGCCTACTCATGCTGGCAGGAAGATATCCGCGGTTCAATTGAAACAGGCAAACTCGCCGACATGGTTGTCCTGGACAGGGACATTCTCAACTGCACGGATGAGGAAGTTAAGGACTTACAGGTATTGCAGACATACATAGGCGGTGAACTGGTGTTCGAGAAGAGTCATTGAATGACCATGCGTTCGACAGAGGCAGACCTGTCGCTTCAACATGATGGCGAACAGCGCGCATCCATCCCGGTCACAATCCTGACCGGATTCCTGGGGAGTGGTAAAACTACACTGCTCAATCATATCCTGAGGTCCGGCCATGGCTTGAAGGTCGCGGTCATAGTCAATGATTTCGGTGACATCAGTATTGATGACAAACTGATCAACCGTCAGGCAGAGAATATTGTTGAACTGGCAAACGGTTGTATCTGCTGCAGCATGCAGGGTGACTTGTTGCGAGCGATACGCGAGGTAACGGACGGTTCGCGCACTATCGATTATATCCTGCTCGAAACATCGGGATTGTCCGATCCCCTGCCTGTCGCCGGCTCCATTTTGAATGACGGATTGGGCGATGCCGTTCGGCTTGACGGCATCGTTACCCTGGTTGACGCCTGGAATTTTGATGCCAACCTCGACAATGCCGAAGTTGCATTCAGTCAACTGGTTAACACCGATCTGATTCTGATAAACAAAATCGACCTGGTGGAGGAACATGTTCCCGGACTGATTCAGCAAGGAATCAAAAAAATCAATCGCTCGGCAAGAATGCTCACCTGCGTTAACGGCAAGGTCGACCCACTTTTACTGATTGACGTAAAAATGACCGGGTTGAAACAGCGTTTGGACAGAAATCCTGCACCAGGGGACAACCCGCGTGACCATAGACACCCCCGCGAACATGGCCTGACGGAATTCGACAGTATCTCTTACGAATCCGACAAGCCGTTTGAAGTGGAACCGTTCAGGGCATTCATTGCTGAAATTCCACCCGAGGTATACCGGGGGAAAGGTATATTGAACATCGCCGGCGACGATTATCGCCGTATATTTCAGATTGTCGGAGACCGTTGTGACATTACTGAAGGCAGTCCGTGGCAGCCCGGTGAGAAACGCAGAACACAAGTGGTCCTGATTGGGCGCAGGTTGGGCGACACCGACCTGCTGGAAAGACTGGAGCACCTGTAATATTCAGGGAGTTACCAGGCTGGCCATCAGGGTTATTCCTTGAGAATGGATACGAGGATCATGATGCCGGCGCTTTGATTCAGCGCCGGATCGAATTCCGGACATACTCTTCATAATGAGGCATGGACGTGTCATTCA
>CAYOEQ010000244.1:0-3571 GCA_964402775.1 uncultured Enterobacteriaceae bacterium | reverse complement strand
CAAATGCACGAGGCGCTGCAGAACGCCGATGCCTTCTGCCCGACCGTCTCCGACCAGGTCAACGCGGCGGTCCTCTCAGTGGATAACCTCAAGGCCAGGATTATCGGCAGCTACGGGGTGGGTTTTAACCATATCGATCTTGACGCCGCCAGAGCGCGTGGTCTGGTGGTGACCAATACGCCCGAAGTGCTCACCGATTGCACGGCCGACCTGGCCATGACCCTGCTGCTGATGACTGCGCGGCGCGCGGGGGAGGGTGAACGGCACGTACGCAACCGGGAATGGACCGGCTGGCGCCCAACCCACATGATGGGCACGAAGGTGACGGGCAAGACCCTGGGTTTGATCGGGATGGGCAGGATCGCAAGGGCCATGGCGCAAAGGGCTTTCCATGGATTCGGTATGAGGATTATCTTCACGGACCCCTATCCGCCGCCGGATGAGGTAGTCGATTCACTGCAGGCGGAGGCGCGTGATACCGTAGAGGATGTGCTGCGGGAGGCGGATTTTGTCTCCCTGCATTGTCCCGGCGGCAAGGAAACCTATCATTTGATCAACAGTGAGCGGCTCGCCCTGATGAAACCCGGGGCGTTTCTCATCAACAGCGCCCGCGGCGACGTGATCGACCAGTCCGCACTGATTGCAGCCCTGGAAACCGGCGCCATCGCCGGCGCCGGCATGGACGTGTTCGAAGGAGAGCCGGCCGTGCCCGCTCAATTATTATCGATGGAGAACGTAGTGCTTTTCCCGCACCTGGGCAGCGCCTCCAGGGAGACCAGGGTTGCGATGGGCATGCGGGTCGTGGAGAACCTGCAGGCGTTTTTCAACGGTGAAACGCCGCGCGATCGCGTTGTGTGACAAAGAGTTCCACTTCATCATTCGATTTTCCTGAACAGTCCTCGGTAGCGGGACTGGATTCGGCGGTTGCCAGTTATGCCGGCAACCTCATAGAACTGCTGGCGGCGTTGTTGCGCCAGGTCATCAGGCAGAGAAAGCCGGAGATACTCCCGGTTTTCGAGGGAGAGCAGGCCCTGCCGAGGGATGACGACGAGTTGTTGCTGGCCGGGTTGCAGGCCTGGGGGATCTGGTTCCAGCTTCTCAATATCGCCGAAGAAAACGCGGCAATGCGCCGGCGCCGGGCGACTGAAAGTATGCGCGGACTGGAACACGTGCCCGGCACGTTTGCCAGCGTGATTGCCCGGGCCAGTGCGATGGACCTGTCCCGGCAGGAAGTCCAGGACCTGCTGGACCGTATGAAAGTGACGCCGACCGTCACCGCACACCCCACGGAGGCAAAACGCGTAACGGTCCTGCAGATTCACCGCCGTATCTACGTGATACTGTACCGGCTGGAAGCTACGCGCTGGACCCCGCGTGAACGGGAAGCACTGGAAGAACAACTCCGTAACGAAATCGACCTGCTCTGGTTGACCGGCGAGTTGCGCCTGGAAAAACCTTCCGTTGTCCAGGAAGTTAAATGGGGCCTGCATTTCTTTGAGCAAACCTTGTATGAACGCGTTCCGGAGACCCTGGAGAGACTTGACTGGGCCCTCGCAAGGCATTATCCGGGCGTAAAATTTTCCACCCCGCCATTTTTCCGCTTCGGTTCCTGGATAGGGGGTGACCGTGACGGTAATCCGTCCGTCAACAACACCATTACCCGGGAAGCCCTGTTGTTGAACAGGAATGCTGTTTTACAGCATTACCAGGCAAGTTTGAACAGGTTGTTCTCCCAACTCAGTGTATCCATTCACGCGATACACCCGCCGGGCGCATTTATAAAACACCTGGACAGCCTGCTGGATGGAAGCGGGCGCCGGAGCAGCATCGAGAAGCGCAACCCGGGTGAGATATTCCGGCAGTTTGTTATCTGCATACTGGAAAAGGTCAGGAATACCGAGAAAAAAAACACGCTGAGCGAGTTCAGTTATGCCGATGCCGAACAGTTTATCCGGGACTTGAGAATTCTCGAGCAGGGACTGCAGGCCGCCGACTGCGCACACCTGGCAGACTCACAGGTAACCCCGCTGCGGCGCCAGGCCGAGGCGTTCCGGTTTTGCACGGCGCGTCTTGACGTAAGAGAAAATTCCACGGTCATAACCAAAACGCTGAGAGACATCTGGCAACTTCGGCAGCAGGGGGAAACACCGCCCCCGGCGGATGCGCCGGAATGGCTCGCCTGGATACAGGCGGAGTTGTCCACACCGGTGGATCAACTCCCGCATTTCTCTCTTGCGGACAGGCAATCAGCCATGACCTTCGGCCTGTTCCAGTTGATTGCCGAAACGCAACGGACCCTGGACAGGGATGCGTTTGGCGGTTTTATCCTGAGCATGACCCGGTCGGTGGCCGATATACTGGGCGTGTACCTGCTGGCCAAGTATGCCGGCGTATTCAGCGACAGCCAGGCGGTGGAAAACTCGCCCCTGCCGGTCATACCCCTGTTCGAGACGATTGAAGACCTGCGTAAGGCCCCCAGGATCATGCAGGCCCTGCTGAAAACGCCGGTTGTCCGGCGCAGCGTGAGGGAGCAGGGCGGTATCCAGGAAGTCATGATCGGTTACTCCGATTCCAACAAGGATGGCGGGTTCCTGACGGCGAATTATGAATTGAGCCGCGCCCAGACGGAATTGACCAGAACCGGCGAAAAATGCAGGATTCCCATCGTTTTCTTTCACGGCAGGGGCGGATCGGTCAGCCGCGGCGGCGGGCCGACCGGGAGTGTTATCGCCGCGCAACCTGCGGGCTCCGTAAACGGCAAACTACGGATTACGGAACAGGGCGAAGTTGTCTCTTCCAAGTATGCCAACCACGGCACGGCGCAGTACGAAATGGAACTGCTTGCCGCCAGTGTCATGGAGCATACCCTGAAATCCATGACGGAGGATCAATTCAAACCCGACCCCGAGTTCGAGCAGGCCATGGACGCGCTGTCCAACCTGGCTTACACCGAGTACCGGCAGTTGGTGGAGGAGACGGGACTGGTCGATTATTACCAGACGGCAAGCCCGGTGGAAGAACTGGGCAAGCTCAGGATCGGCTCGCGGCCGGACCGCAGGTTCGGTGTCGGTTCACTGGATGACCTGCGCGCCATTCCATGGGTATTTGCCTGGACCCAGAACCGCCATCACGTCCCGGCCTGGTATGGGCTGGGCAGCGCCGTGGAACAGTTTATCAGGGTCAGGGGCAGTGAGGGAAAGAAACTGCTGAAGAAAATGTATAAACGCTGGCCGTTGTTCAGATTGATTATTGACGAGGCGGAAAAATCCCTGGCCTTTGTGGACACTGACGTGCTGCTCCGGTACGCCGGCCTGCTGGAGCAGGAAATCATCTCCTCGAAAATCCTGCAGGAATACAGGCAGTCCATAGCCGGCGTACTCATGATAACGGGCGAAAAAAAACTGGCGGAACAGTTCCCCCGTTTCAGCAGGAAACTGGAACGCCGCGGCGATATTCTCAAACAGGTCGGCCTGGCCCAGGTCGAACTTGTCAAACGGTTTCGCGAACAGGGCAAACAGTCAGACCTGGTTGCGCTGCTCCTTTCCATCAACTGCGTCAGCGCCGGCCTGGG
>CAYOEQ010000243.1:1621-3577 GCA_964402775.1 uncultured Enterobacteriaceae bacterium | reverse complement strand
ACTCCTGTACAAAGCCGGCGGCGCGTACGCGTATTTCGTTCCAGGAAAGGTGCATGTGTTTAAAGTCGGCTTTCCGTCTGTCCCAGCAGATAGCAGAGGATGTGCGCCGGGATCTTGAGGAAAAGATCACCAAGCTGTGACACGCTGAAATCACTGTCACGCCGGGTGACGAGATACGCCTGGGGCGGTTTTTCCGCGCGGCACCAGGTGACCAGCCTGCTCCTTTCCTCCAGTTCAGGTTTTTCCCGGTACTTGATTTCAAAAGGCAGCGCGTAAGCAGGGGTGCTGACAATGATGTCTACTTCCCTGCCCGTAGCTGCCGCTCGCCAGTAGGCGATTTCGGGCGTATCGTAATAGTAATAAGCATACAGGTGTCTCAGCACTGTAGTTTCCACGATAAGGCCCATCTCTTCACCGTTGGAGAATATTTCCTCCCCGCGCAAAAGCATGGCGTTACGTAACGCGGCATCGGCCAGGTAATACTTGTTGCGCGCCTTCAGCGCCTTCTTTCCCCCCAACGCCGCGGGGGGCAGCTTGTAAATGAGATTGGCTTGTTCAAGCAACGAAAGATGGTTGGCAACCGTACCGGCGGAGGTCTCCAGGGCCCTGGCGCAGGTATTATGCGCCAGGATGCCGCCCGTGTTCAGGCACACAACGAGGCATCACCCAGGAAGTCCCGGGCAGCCGCAAAAGCAAGACGCCTGAAATCGGGAACCGAAGCCGACCGACCGCTCCACCAGGGGTTGAACCCGTGGAGAACAGGGATAATTTCTGATTTGTTGAGAAAATCGTTCAACACTCGACTGTTTTCAGATTTATAATGAATAAATACTGAGTATAGTTTGCATTTATTGGAAATAAAATCGAATTTCGAGTGAGAACCGAAAACATGGCTGATCGCTCGCCGGGAGCAGGGCACGACTACTTAACTGGTCGAGTGGTGGAAATCGTGCGGCTACCTGTAGCCATGGACCGTCCGGTTTCCCCGCCCGCGTCAATCGGTTTAGCGGGCGGGGGTTTTTGAGTAGGGGGGATTATGGAACAGATGACAGCCATCCTGCTGCTACCGGCAATCTGCGCAGGCGCTATCCCCGCCGTTGCCTGGGGCCAGCAGGCGCAGCAGGAAATACTGGAAGAGATAGTCGTCACGGGTTCCCGCATCGCCGCGGCCCCCAACCTGGTAACGTCCAGCCCGGTCACCATGGTCACGTCGGATGAGTTGGGTTATCGCGGCATCACCCGCGTGGAGGACCTGATCAACGACCTGCCGTCGATCGTTCCTGAACTGACTGCCAATGAATCCAACGGCGCCGCCGGGTCGGCAACGATTGACCTGCGCGGCCTGTCTTCAGAGCGCCCCCTGGTTCTGACCAACGGGCACCGCATGGGGTTCGGTAATGTTTTCGCGCTGGCGCCGGACATCAACCAGGTGCCCGGCGCGCTGATCGAACGGGTCGAGGTCCTGACCGGCGGCGCCTCCGCAACCTACGGTTCGGACGCGATCTCCGGGGTCGTCAACTTCATCATGAAAAAGGACTTCGAAGGCATCCAGGTCGACTACCAGTATTCCGGCCATCACCACGATTCAGGGAACCAGGCTGTTCAATCCGCCATTGCCGACAGCGGTTTCGAGCAGGCCCCGGACAGCGTCTTTGACGGCCGCGGGCACGACGTGAACGTCATCTTCGGTATCGACACGCCCGATGACAGGGGCAATGTCACCGGCTACCTGGGATACCGGGAGACCAGTGCGCTGACCCAGTCCGAACGCGATTTCAGCGCCTGTACCCTGAGTGGGACAGGCGGGGGCGACACCTGCGCCGGGTCCTCAACGATCCCGGCCGGCCGGTTTACGCCTTTCGACGGCACCTTCGATTACACGGTGGAGGGGAATGAGTTCGTGCCCTGGGATTCCACATTGTACAACTACGGCCCGCCGAACCACTTTCAACGGCC